>CAXTCR010000056.1:0-18414 GCA_964242555.1 uncultured Ktedonobacteraceae bacterium | reverse complement strand
ATGATCAGCCGGGAGGGATCGCGGCAAAGGCTTTGCCTACCAGTGATGCACGATTATCGGCGTCATACATCGAGCCTGTGGCTATAGGAATAATTAATAAGGGTATTTTCTCTGTGTCATTGACGGGCACGAATATGCGTTTTCTTGTTCCTGGCCCGCTTGGAGGTCACCCACTTCCAGCAGCTCTTGAACGTGTGTTATGGCAACCAAAGCATGTATATCCCTCGATACTCTACGCAACATCGCCACCATCAACATCTAAGACGACTATTCCAGTAGTACAGCTTATGCTTTATACACCTAGCGGGCAAGAAGAGAAGCTTACAACATGTACGTGTTTGCAGTTCACGTGGTCCCCTGATGGAAACACTATACTTTACCAAAGCGATACGCACTACACCTTGTTTAATCTTACTACCCGCGCTTCGTACAACTTCGTCTCTGACCGTAGCAGTGTGCCCTACTGGTCGCCTGATAGCAAGTTTTTGTTGCTTGATGGACTACATGAACTCCAACTTATTCGAATGGCTGACCAGCACCAGCAACTCCTGTTAAGCGATGGAGTTACAGGCAACGAAGGGCTAACTATAGCAGGAACAAAGGCACTGCTGCAGCCACCGCCTAACAACATATGGGCCTCTGATAGCAGACATTTTCTTTTCTTAACTCATAATCGCCTTCTCTGGCAAGGCCATGCACTGGGTTCAGGTAAAGGATTGTATACTGTAACTATTGACGACAGGGGACAACCGCAAGGCGCGCCAGTTGTAGTTGACAAGGGAAATGATTCGCAAGCGGGTTGGACATATCAAGACGAAAACACAGCATTTCTTTATTAGATAAGGAGGACACGCGATGACGCAGGACAATACAAAGGGTATAGGGGCAGGTACGACGGAGGATGATTTTGACGAGTACAGCGATATGGAGATGCTAGAAATTCTCGAGAGTTTGCGTGAGGACATGGAGGAATTGGGTGTGACAACGCTGGCCGAGATTGTGCAAAGGATTGACCGGTTGCACAAAAAGCTAGATGAAAAATAAACGAATAAACACTGGACCAACTGTACGTAGTTGGTCCAGTGTTTATATATCTTCCTATGCGCCGCCGAGATAGGCTTGGCGTACAAGGTCGTTGGTCAGTAGATTTTTTGCCGTATCGGTTAAGACGATCTTGCCTGTCTGTAGCACGTAGCCACGGTCTGCGAGGCTAAGAGCCATAGACGCGTTTTGTTCAACGAGGAAGACGGTTACGCCTTCGTTGCGAATCTGCAGAATGGTATCGAACACGGTTTGCACGAGGATAGGTGAAAGTCCCATCGATGGTTCGTCAAGGCAGATCATACGAGGATGCGACATGAGTGCGCGGCCCATAGCGAGCATTTGTTGTTCACCACCAGACATTGTGCCAGCGACCTGCTTTAAGCGTTCGCGAATACGAGGGAAAATCTGGCATACGTGCTCAACATCTTGCCGGATTTCAGTTCGGCTCTTGCGGGTATAGGCGCCCATTTCCAGGTTCTCGGCGACGGTCATGCGTGGAAAGATACGACGGGCTTCGGGAACGAGTGCGAGACCTGAAGACACGATATCGCCGGTCAGTTTGCTTTGAATAGGGGCACCTTCAAATTGTATGGAGCCACTTTTTGGATGCACCAAGCCAAAGATAGTTTTCATAGTTGTCGTCTTACCAGCAGCGTTTGCCCCCAGTAGACAGACAATTTCGCCTTTGTTGACCTCAAGCGAAACATCCTGCAGGACATGGCTTGGGCCATAGTAAGTGTTGACATCGTTTAATTGCAGTACTGCTGTCATGCTAAGACCTCATTAAAAGTCCTCACATTTTCGTGAGGGGCGGAAAGAATTCATCATTATTCTGCGGCGGCTGGCTCATCGGCGGTTGAAGCTTTACCAAGGTAGGCGGCAATAACCTTCTCGTTATTGCGCACCTCCTCGGGTAGACCTTCCGCAATTTTGCGACCATAGTCAAGTACAGCGATGTGATCGGACAAGCCCATCGTCACCGCAAGTTTGTGTTCGATCAGCAAGACGCTTAGTCCCAATTCATCACGAAGGCGTCGAATGTATTTTACAGCATCGAGTGTTTCGTTTTCGTTCATACCTGCCGTCGGCTCATCCAGAAGCAGCAACTTTGGTTTTGCTGCCAGAGCACGCGCGATTTCAACACGTCTACGTTCAGCATAAGAGAGATTGATAACATATTCTTCTTGCCGTTCTACAAGCGAGGTACCAAAGAAGCCGAGCAACTCAAGTGCGCGTTTCCGTGCTTCAGCTTCTTCATTTACGACAGCAGGTGGACGGAAGAGAGAGCCGAGAATGCCCGCTTTCAACTGAGTATGCTGTCCAACGAGTACATTTTCAAGGACGGTCATATTGTTGAACAAACGGATATTTTGAAACGTACGAGCGATGCCACGCTTCACAATTTGATCAGGATTCTGGCCATTCAAAAGCTTTTCTTCCAGGAGGATCTCACCAGAGGTTGGCCGATAAATACCAGTAATGAGATTAAACACTGTTGTTTTGCCAGCGCCATTAGGACCAATGACGCTCACAATTTCATTCTGGTGAACAACAAGATTTACATCCTGTACAGCAGTAAGACCACCGAAACGTTTGGTAACATTATTCAGTTGGAGAATAGTATTTCCAACAGCAGGCATTGGTGTCACCCGCATATTTCCATCTTGAACACTCATGGCATTTCTCCTCTTATGTTGTTAATCAACACGTACTTCGGACTCAAAGCTCGCTGTTCCAGGTGGAACGTCCAGTGCACCAACCTCAACAGTATCAGATGCAGGAGTTTCTTTATGAAGTTCGCGTCGTCTCCTTGCACTTGGAATGAGGCCCTCTGGCCTAAAGATCATAATCACAACAAGCACGAGACCGAAAAGGAGGTTACGGATACTGCCAAAAGTGAAATTTGGAAGAATTTGTGTGATAACATGCAAAGCGCTCGTTGGATCGGAGGCAATGCTATCAAGTTGAGCTAATATCAGCAGGTTGATAGAGTACACCGCGATTGCGCCAACAATTACGCCGGGAATGCTACCAAGGCCGCCGATGACGACCATAGCGAGATAAATTACAGAGTCGGAATAGCTGAAACTATCTGGCGTTACGTTTCCCAGTTTTGCTGCGTGATAGACGCCTGCGACACCGGAGAAGAATGCACCTGCACCGAAGGCAAGCAACTTTGTATTTGAAAGATTGATGCCAGAGGAGGAGGCAGCGATTTCGTCTTCGCGAATAGCCACCCATGCGCGTCCAAGGCGAGAGTCGCGCAAACGGACATTCGCAAAAATGCAAAGGGCAATGATTGCCAAAATGAGGTAGTAGAAGGGAATGGGGGTGAAGCTAGTCCAGTCAAAGCCAAACAACTTAGGCGGATACACTCCCACAATACCATTTGGACCATTGGTGTATTTAGGGAGGTTCAGGAAGAAGATGGGAATGATTTCGCCAAAGCCGAGTGTGACAATTGCTAAGTAGTCACCACGTAGTCGCAGTGTTGGCGCACCAAGGACAACGCCCCAGAGAGCAGCAATGAGCGCACCGAGGATGAGCATAGGCCAGAAGAGGAAGGGCCAAACGTTAGGATTTACAAGAATGCCAGTTATCTGATTAAGCTGCTGTGAGCCAATAAGTCCCCATGTATACGAGCCTATGGCAAAGAAGGCAACATACCCGAGGTCGAGCAGTCCAGCAAAGCCAACGACAATATTGAGGCCAAGCGCGAGAATGATATAGTAGCCCAAATCACCGTACCCTGATAAGCGACCATTCGAACCAAAGCCAAAGAGAACGGGATCGATGGCAGGATAGAAGAGTACAAAGACTGCGAGCAGTGTCAGGTAAAAACGTTGTGCGCCTTTACTACGCAGAGGGAGGTCATTAGGGACAATATCGGCAGCTTCTTCGCTTGCACGTGTAGAGGAAAGCTGCATTAACTGTCGTCTCCTACTCACACGTGCAGCAGGACCTTTCACGCCATTCCCTTCTACAGCTGCTACCGTATTTGTTTTTGGGGTGATAGAGCGGCGAAGCGCAAACTGGCCTCCCAGTTGACCTAGAAAGTAGCCTGCGACAGGAAGTAGTATGGTACGAACAACGGCCCAGATGAGCAAGCTAACAGGAATTGCTCCAGTAGCAAAGAAAATAATATCTGCGATCAGCCAGATAACTGCGAGTGCAGTCGCGAACCAAAAGCCGCCGAGACGTGCGCGAGATAGAAGCAACGATTGGTGCTCTGCGTCTAGCACACTTACGTTTGCTAATAATGTGGGAGCAGTGTAGTTTCGTGCCTTACGTATACGACCCCTTATAAAGAAGTAAAGAGGCCAGATAATCGCGCAAGCGGCGAGACCGATGATAAGATTGCCGATAAGAATAAAGAGAAAGAGAGGAATTAACGCGAACACAAGGATGTCAGTCCAAACATCCAAAGCGCCACGCTTCCCACTATCAGCCGCAACAAGATAGCCAGCAAGAGCAATAATTGTTGCGTAAAAGACGACAATGAAAATAGCATTCTGAATGACTGTAGCGGTATCAAAAGACGAAAGCGAGGGAGCGAAAATACCAAGAAGGACATTGTTAGCAATCGCCGCACCGCTCCATATAAAAGTAAACACAGCCACGGGAACTAATAATCCAACAACCCATTTTATGAGTAGGCTACGAGTATCCCCTGTGGGTAGGAGATTGCGAGAATTTATTGCTAGTGCCACTGTTTACTACCTCATTTCTGAAGGTGGTGTACATTATTCCAAGAGTTGCTTTTGCTTTACACCTTTTCTGGCGTATGTTGACCGAATAGACCAGAAGGACGAAAGACAAGGATCAGAATAAGAATGCCGAAAATGATTGCTCGTGCCCACGCACTACCACCATTTGGGAGAATGGTTTCGGGAACAAGTGTCGTATACGACTCAATGACGCCAAGCAGGACGCCGCCAACCATTGCCCCAACAATATTGCCAATACCTCCCAGCACAGCAGCGGTGAAAGCGAACAAGCCAAGGTTAAAGCCAATTGTGAAAACGGTACTTCCAAACTGTAAACCGTAGATGAAACCGGCAGCACCTGCAAGCGCGGCACCAACAAAGAACGTGAACGAAATAATACGATCTACGTTTACACCCATCAAAGCGGCGGCTTCACGATCCTGGGCGACAGCACGCATAGCGCGCCCAATACGTGTGCGATTAATTAAGAATTGCAGGGCAATCATCAAGACAACGGCAACCACAAGCACAAATACATCAATACTACGAACGCTCACTGGTCCAATCTGAAAGTAAACAAGTGGAAAAATCTGGGGGAAAGAGACGTTGGTATTGCCCTTCCAGAGTTTGCCCACATCTTCCAAGATGAGAGAGACGCCAATAGCAGAGATCAACGGGGCCAAACGTGGAGCATTACGTAAAGGACGATAGGCGATGCGTTCAATAACAACACCTAGTACAGCACAGATAAGCATCGCGCCAAGGACGGTAAGTAAAATAACACCTATGAGAGCAATACCTGTAGGACGTGTAGCGACGTTCACGCCGAGGAAACCCATGATAGTAATTGAAATAAAGGTGCCAAGCATAAAAACGTCGCCGTGGGCAAAATTAATCAATTCGATAATGCCATAGACCATTGTGTATCCCAGAGCAATAAGCGAATAGATTGCGCCAGCCGCCAAGCCAGCGACAAGAAGTTGCAATACAAGTGATATCGACATAGAGGAGAAACCCACCTTCCAAAATAGAAATAAAGAGAACGATGAGTCAAGTAGAACACAAAATAGTAGGTAGCAAGTCAGGGAGTAGTTAGACAGAGGGCATCTGCTAACTTCTCCCTGGTAACTGAAGCTTGGAACTGAGGCTTAATCAAGCATTACGCCTGATACAACTCCCAACAACTAGCTTCCAACATTCAACTGATCAAGGAACTTCCAGCCATCACCCTGGTTCACATTATCAGCGATGGTGTAAATGGAGATGACACGATTTGTGGTATCACCATTTTGATCGAAGGTGTGATGACCAGTAACGCCAGTGTAGTCGGTTTTTGCAATGGCATCGATAACGGCTTGCCGGAATGTTTTCGCCTGAGCCGCATCATTGGAGTCTTTTGGTGTACTGACCCCACTATTAATCGCGGATTTGACAGCGTTCATAATAATCTTCGCGCAGTCGTATGCACCACCACTGTAGGAAGAGATGTTGTTTGCGCCGTACTTCGTGCTATAGTTGCTGATGAACGTTGTTGCAACTCCACCAAGGGCGGCAGGGTTAACAGCGGCAACAGAAGTGAAGACAGGACCGCCAGTGTTTCCAATAGTGCGTGCGAAGGCGCTGGTCTGAGTACCATCACCTGCAACAAAAGGTGTATTCTTTAACTGAGCAATCTGCTGCATTTGTTGACGCATTAATGTACCGCCAGTTGAGTCGTTACCACCGAAGAAGATCATATCCGGGCTTGTCGAAGCAATCTGAGTAAGAATGTTCACATACGATGTGGTGGTTGGTGCAACACTCTTGCGGTCGATTATTGTACCACCGAGCTTTTTGAACTCATTGATGAACTGAGTTGCGATACCAACGCCATAGGTCTCGGTGTCATCAACAACGTATGCCTTCTTGTAATTCTTCGTCTTAAAGGAATAGTCGGCGAGAGCCGCACCCTGGAACTTGTCCAGCGTTGCAATACGGAAGTAGGTAACTTTACCACTAGGACGATAGGTAGCAAGCTTACCATTCGCACCACACTCAGAAGGAGGGTCGTTCTGCGTCAGACAGTCATTTGTGTTTGCTGGACTAATAATAGCAAAAGGAGCTTGGTTTGCAATTGGAAGTTGTGAAACCGCAACGCTACTATTGAGAGGTCCAACCATGCCAGCAACAAGAGCATCGCCGATAAGATCGGATACATTTTTTTGACCAGTAGCACCATCATGTGAACCACTTGGACCAACGTCATCTTTTGCGACAAACTCAAATTTGTAGCCAGGAAGGAAATTCGTGCTATTGGCTTCATCAACAGCTAGATGTGCACCGTTCTCAGCTGGTTTACCTGCACTTTCGTCCTTACCACTTACAGGAAAGTCCGATGCGATCTTAATAGTAGTTGAACCTTTAGCTGTACCATTACCATTACCGTTACCGTTGCCTCCACTATTACCACTTGTGCCTGCACCACAGGCTGCAAGCATGGCTAGTAGCAAGGGAATGCCCAGTATCAGGGCGAAAATACGTGACAAACGTCTTTGCATGATGTAGTCAGTCCTCCTTAAGGATTCCGAAATACAAATTCAGGACCTTTTCTTACAGGGTATACTTCACAAGCAGTTCCTGTGAAGAATTTTTCCCTCGGTGTTACTACGTCACATTGAAAATAAATCTCACCATTTTGTTGCTAAATTGTTCAGAATAGGTTTCGACATACGCTACAACGTTAAGCTATTAGACGGTAATGTACTGCTTTGTAGCACTACTAGCATTTACACAAAATGGATGGGCTGATTATACGTAATCAAGAGAGAACTGTCAATAGAGTAAATTTATCACTATATCAAATAAGCGTAAGTAAAATAGGCTACAGTATTGTTATATAATCCATACTCGTTTATACTGGTCTTATGTAAGATTACACCAAACAGAGCATATTTTTACCTCATACCTTCTTTAGCATTAGAGGCTGATAGACACAAAAGAATGCAAAACAAAATCACCTATCGCCAACAATACACGCGCTGTGGAAAAGAACGATGTCGCAAGTGCAGAGATGGCCAGGGACATGGGCCGTACTGGTATGCTTACTGGAGCGAACATGGACGTACAGTGAGCAAATATATAGGTGTATCGCTTCCAGCAGAGGTTGTGGCGTCGCGTGAGGCTATAGACGAGAGTCACCAGGAGCCTCGTCCGTTGACATCGTCAACAGGCTCGGACCCTGTACTACGTGTCTATCTGCTAGGGCAATTCCGTGTCGAACGTTGGGTTAAAAACGAGTGGAAGGTAGTAGATAGTAGTACCTGGCAAAGACGGCGTGCTCGTGCTCTGCTAGGTTGTCTTTTAAGCACACCTACACGTCGGCTTGGGCGTGAGCAAGTGATGGAGCAGTTATGGCCTGGACTTGATATCTCTGTTGCATCGAATCGTTTAAATGGTGCAGTCCACGAGTTACGTCAAATTTTAGAACCCGATCTCCAACGTCCGGCAAGTTCAAGCATGCTACGCCTTGAACACGACATTCTAGAACTTGCTGACAATACAGTTATCTGGCTGGATGCGGAGCGATTTGAACATCTGCTTAAAGAAGCATACGCTCTTGATATACAACGTGCTCCAGAACAGGTTGAGCGTTTGTTAGAGGAAGCAGAGGCAATGTATAGTGGAGGGTACTTGCTAGAAGAGTTGTATGCAGAGTGGACGGCGCATAGACGTGATGCGTTGCAACGGTGCTGGATTGGATTGCTGTTACAACTTGCGAAACTGCGCGCAGAGCGCGGAGCGCACGTGAGCGCTATAGAGACACTTGACCGCTTACGTGTTGCTGACCCGACAAACGAAACGGCGCTGCAGGCTCTGATGCGCCTACTAACACAGCTAGATCGACGTGGTGAGGCACTATATATCTACCGACAACACGTCGCGATAATGAGGCGTGAGTATGAGAGCGAGCCGCTAGCTGAGACGCGTGCGCTCTACGAATTTCTTCGCAAAGGTAATATTCCTGCAGAACAAGTAGTCAAGGCCCAATCAGAACAACAGGCGTCCTCTACAGAGTCTTCGACACATACAACTCACCAACGTGAAGCCGAGCCAGATTTTACGTTTGTCCGTCCTCCATTTCAATTGAGGCGACAGAAGAGCGGACCTCTTGTTGGGCGAGATGCTGAGTGGCAGACGATGTGTGGACTCCTGCATACAGTGATACACCCTTCGTCCTCGTTGCTACAAGAGCATGTAGTTAGAAAACATGCCGCTCAGCAATCGGTGTCACTTTTAGAGCAGACAGGGGCGAAACTCCCGCACTTTTTGCTGTTGACAGGCGACGCTGGAATTGGTAAAACGAGGCTTGTGGAGGAGGTAAGTCGTGAGGCGTATGAGTATGGCTGGGCTGTGGCATGGAGCAGGGGATATGAGCAAGAAAGCGTGATTGCGTATTCGTCGTGGTTAGAGATACTGCGTACACTGCTTCAACATATCTCATTGAAGGATGAGACAAAAAAACCGAACTCGCCTGAGCCTTCACAAACACATTCCACTCACATTCCACTTTCAGTGCACCTAGAGCGACTAAGTACTCTATTGCCAGAAGTCTCCCTTTACCCATCATCAACAGCTCATCCATTACGCTTTCATGAACAGGAACGACTGTATTTATGGGAGGCAATACTTGGCTTTCTAACAACATTGAGCACGCGCCATCCTTTGCTGCTTGTGCTGGATGATTTGCATTGGGCTGATGACAGCAGTATAGAGTTGCTCACCTATCTTACGCACCATCTACAGGAGCAACGAATTTTACTGATTGGTACCTGTCGTACTAGTGAGGGCATGCAAGCACATAGACTACGCCAGCTGGTCGATGATCTGAGGCGCGAGCGGGCAATTGTGACACTCCCTATTCAACCGCTTACACAGGATCAGATAGGGACGCTTGTAGCTTATCTGCCAGAAGAGGTTATAGAAGGCATTCAGATACAGGCTGATGGCAATCCTTTTTTTGCGGAAGAACTCGCACAATATGCTGAAGCGGGTGAGCTGGCACAGAAACAGGCGCTACCAGATGCCGTAACAGCGCTTTTAGAACGGCGACTGCGACGGCTGAGTCAGGACTGTCAAGTCCTTTTAGGGAAAGCGGCAGTTCTTGGTAGTTCTTTTGAGTTGCGCCAACTGCTAGCAATGACCCCTGAGTTTTCAGAGGAGATGGTACTCGATTTACTGGATGAAGTACTAAAGGAAGGCTTGCTTACAGAAGAGGGAGCTGGCAACCATATACTCTATCACTTGTGGCACCCATTAATTGTTCATCACTTGTATGAACGTCTCTCAGCGGCACGTAGAGCGCAATTGCACAAGCGAGCGGCTGAAGCGATTGGAGCAACGCAAACGCAGGCAACGAGAGCAAAAGTAGCAGGGGCCATCTTTCATCATCTCCGCAAAGGCGGAGGGGAAACAGAAAATATAGTTCACTACGCTGAGCTAGCTGGCAATCAAGCATATTTGCTTACGGAGTACTCTGAAGCGTCCTACTATTATTTACAGGCGAGTTTTACCCTTGTCGACGGTTCTCCTGTGGAGCAGGTGAATGTGCCACTTCTGGTAGAGCATGTTGAGGAGCTTGCACTGCATCCAGTTGCGCTCATGCATATAGGAAGTACGCTCTGTCATGTATTAGAGTTGGCGGGGGAATGTAGTTCCATCCAGGGGAAATTTGAGGATGCAAGAAAGCTTTATGAATGTGTGCTCGCAATACGAACAAGTCCAGCGTTTAGGGATTTTCTGTTTACGGGACTAGAAAGTGCGCAGGTATGCAGCACGCGAGAGGCGCAGATACAAGCCTTGCTATGGCGCGAAATAGTGGCTACATGGATAGCCACTAGTGCATATGACAGGGCGCACGAGGGATGCTCTAAAGGGATGGAAGTGCTCCGTCAAGCGGGTGAGACATCGTGTCCTGCATGGGCATGCCTGTATCTTACTACAAGCGAAATTCTACGCTACGAAGGCTGTTATCAAGAGGCACGTCAGTTCGCGCACAAGGCGCTTCATATGTTGGAAGGGTTTATACCGTCAGTGACTCCAGAACCTTCTACGTTTGAAGCAAGCTTTACAACATCTGGACAGGCAATCAAACACCAACAAACGAATTCACGCATACCAACAAAGATAGAAAAAGCGTTAGATGGGGACAGGACGGACCTCGCAAACGGATATGAACTTCTGGGTGTGATTGAAGCGAGCGTGGGTCATGCAAACGAGGCACAACGATATATGCAACTTGCTTTGGCTGAATATGAGCAGCAGAAGTGCGTTTCTGAAGTTAGTGGAACGCAGCCTTGGCTCTAGTGAACATACTGGTTACAAGCGTGGTATGCAGTACTTGTACCAAGCGTGTACAATCTTTTCGAAAGCTCACGCAAGTATTGACTATTCGTGGGTTCATCTTGTAATTTCTAAGTTCGAGACTAAGACAGTAGAAAGTGTTGGTACAGCACATGAACGATGACAATATGCAGCAGCAAGCTCGCATACGGCAAAATATTGAGCAACGTATTACACAGGTATTCGCGCAAGAAGACGAGGGACTTCGTTTCGCGCTAGCAAACGCAAAAGCGTCGGGCCTACCAGAAATTCAGATTTCTGCCATTCAAGGCAAGTTTTTACAATTGCTGGCAACGATGTGCAATGCTCATAGAATACTGGAGATTGGTTCGCTTGCGGGCTATAGTGGCATCTGGCTTGCACGCGCCCTACCTGTTAGTGGACGCTTGCTGACACTAGAGATTGATGCAAAACATGCCGAAGTTGTACGCAGTTCTTTTGAGCATGCAGGAGTCGCTGACCGGGCAGAGGTGAGAGTGGGAAAAGCACTTGAGACGTTGCCAAAACTCACTAGCGAAGATCCGTTCGACCTTGTATTTATCGATGCTGACAAGCCACCATACCCGCAATACCTCCAGTGGGCTTTGCGACTGACAAGGCCGGGCAGTATTATTGTCGCCGATAACACGGTTCGCGGCAATAGGCTCTTAGAGCCTGAGGCGGTGACAGATGAGGTAGAAAAAGCGGTTGCGCAGTATAATCAAGATGTCGCACACAATCCGCGCTTGCGGTCACTTGCATTCGCGATGGATGACGATTATACCGATGGATTTACCGTAGCTGTTGTGCGCCATAATAAGGAGTGATTATGTATGGCAACGGCGGATATTGTTATTCTGGGTGCTGGCATTCTTGGTGCGAGTATTGCGTATCAACTAGCGCAACGGGGCGTGAGCAATGTTGTGGTGCTTGAACGGGGTAGTATCGCATCGGGTTCAAGTAGTCGCGCAACAGGAGGTATTCGCCAACAATTTGCGGACGAACGAGATATCTATTTTTCGCGTGAGAGTGTGCGCTTTTATGAACAGTTTACGCGAGAGCAGGATAGCAACATTGTTCGTCCCCACTTTTACCAGTATGGCTATCTGTTTCTAGTCACAAACGAGGCAAGCTGGCAAGCGATGCAACAACATGTGCAGCGACAACAAGCCCTTGGAGTGCCGACACAGTTTTTGTCACGAGATGAGGTAGCTCAACGTATTACACAGTTATTTGTCGATGATGTGATTGGTGCGACGTTTTGTCCAACAGATGGATATAGCGATCCAGGTGCGATGGCTCGTGCATTGCTACAAAGCGCGGTAAAACAAGGGGTGCGTGTTTACGAGCAGACGCCTGTGACAGGTATCAGTGTTGAACATGGAAAAGTCCAAGCGGTGCAGACGCCACGAGAGACTATTTCCGCTGAGGTTGTCATCAATGCAACGGGCGCATATGCAGCACTCACCGCGCGTCTTGCAGGTATTGTTGATCTGCCTGTATATCCGGTCCGGCGTCAGTTGTATTTAACGGAACCAAATGGGGCATTGCCTGATGCTCTTCCAATGGTGGTTGATCTCAGTACAGGTTTTCATTTTCGGCGCCGTGGTGATCGCTTACTTCTTACGGCTCCACTCCCTTTTGATGAGCAGGGATTGCACAATCAGCGGCTCTCGCTGGCACCTGATGCCTTTGAACTTTCTGTTGATGAGGACTTTTGGAACAGTACACTACTGACATATATACGGCATCGTTGTCCAGTATTAGAGCACATAGGGATTGCGCAAGTGTGGTCTGGATTGTATGAGATGACGCCAGATGAGCATCCGATATTGGGGAAGACAGAGGTCGAGGGGTTTCTATGTGCATGTGGGTTTTCGGGGCATGGTTTTATGCATGCCCCTTTTGCGGCTAAACTCATGACTGAACTTATTGTGGATGGCACAAGCTCATCGTATGCAATAGAGCCATTCGCGCTGGAGCGGTTCCGTACAGGACATTTGCTCAAAACAACACGTCTGCTTTAGCACCTACACCTTCAATTTATCCCACCCGATCACCTGCGCGGATGTAGCAGTATCTGGTAAAGAGAATGCTTGACTACTGCCCGTGGTCAAATCGCTGTACCAGAGTTGTTGTGGTGTCCCCTGACCAGTATTGTAGGTAGGCGATGCGACAAGTGAGTGGCCATATGGAGCAACTGCAACATTCTCTTTTGAAAGCTTTGCCCCCTGTGGTACAACATTCCTAATTAACATGGTGTCCTGCTGCGTCTTTATATCCCTGCGAGTGACTCCATTGGAGCCATTGTTATTCTCAAGTGTTAACGGAGAACCATCCTCAGTGTAACCGATGATGGATCCTGCAAAAGATCGGAACACATGAGGGTTTGTTCCATCACTATTGACGGCATAAAGTGCGTCTGTGCTTTTCTCGGGACAATTATAGTAGACGGTTACTCCACTTAAGCTGAGCCAGAAGTTAGTACCACGAGTACAGGAAGTTATTTGTTGCGAACGATTTTGCGATATGTTTATGCGATTGAATGTGCCTTCCGTGGCATAGTCCTGCCCTGCATTCCCTTGTACAAAATATAAGTAGCCATCGTCGCGGTAGTTTTGTAGTGTTACATTTGGAAGGGTTGGAAGGACGAGTTTCGCGTTATACGTCTGCGTATCTACCGACATGATGCCCTTTGCTGTGCTAATGAAGAGCAGGCGATCATCAGTGCTCCAAATGGCGGAGCGACCTCTTTCAGGAGTGGTGAATACAGGATTTTTTGTTGCCTGCGGGTAGATATAATAGGATGTATTGTACCCGTCATAGATAGAATAGAGTATTTGGTGTCCGCTATGAGAAACACCATACACAGTTGTGTCCATATATGACGACGATAGCAATGGTTTCAAGGTAGAGGCGATAGGATCGTAATTTGCGATAAATGTCATTCCATTTTGCTGATAGGTAATGACAACAGCGGACCATGTGTTTGATTGAGCAGTGGCAAACGGTGGATACGTGGTCACATTGAGCGTGGTTGCATTCCCTGATGATGCACCGGATGATACACTACCACTCGTTGTAAAGACAGATCCTCCACGCCTTACAAAGCCTAAGAGACCGAACGATGCAATTAAGATTGCCGCAATAGCAGCAAAAGCAAAGATACTATAGCGTGATTGTTTTCGTTGTTGTGGTCGAGGTGTCTCTAAGACTCGTAAAGGTAGAGAAGATAGATTTGTAGGTTCGGTCTCCTCGAAAGCTTTCGGTTGGTTCTTTTGGTGTTCAAGACGAATCGACGCCATAATGTTCGCGGTCGTCGAGGGAACTTTTTGCTCACCTTCATTGAGGATGGAACGCAAGGCTTGACGCAAAGACAGATTTTCGTCTGCCTGTGAGTCCTGAACGTCGTCCATTATTATGTGCGTCCTTCCTGATTAAGTCCAACGTAAATACGTTCAAACGCCTGGCGGGCACGAGACAATCTGCTTCGCACAGCGGAGAGCGTATCTTGCATGGTTTCAGCAATCTCATTATATGTGAAACCTTCTGCATCAAGTATCAAGCACATGGCGGAGGCGGGTGGGAGTTGCGCAAGGACACGCTGCACCAGATCGCGTTCAACAACGCTTTCCTCAAATTGTACATCACTGATCATAATGTCCTGGTTCGCTTCATTAAACTCCTCGTCGTTTTCGCCCTGCGGCGTAGAGAAGGGAATCACCGTCACATGTTTACGGCGTCGCCATTCGCTGCGCACTTGATTAAGCGCAATGCGGTAGAGCCAGGGCGCGAAATGGAGGGTATGGCCGTCCATGCGAGGCAACGCCTTATACGCCGCGAGAAACGTCTCCTGGCATAGGTCTTGTGTTAGCTGTATATCCTGTGTCAACCCATACAGCATACGCCTGATACGTGGCTCATACAGCATTACTAGTTTCTCAAATGCCTCTATCGATCCCTGTGAGGCCTCAAGAGCCAGTTGAGAGTCATCTTCCACTGTGTTCATGGATTCCCATCATTATTCAGCGGCAGGCTGAATGTAGGTCTCGTACTTTTAATAATGCTCGAAGGGGACATTTTGTCTCGCTCAGGAAGGAAAATAGACAAAGGTGTTCTCCTCATACACAAGTATGAAGAAAATTACGTAAAATTACAGTGAAATTGCTCACAATTTGTAGGATGTTTTTTAAACAGGCTTGAAACGTGGCAGGGAGATAGTGTCGGTGACAGGGTCAAAGACTACCGTGACGGGCATATCTACGCGCAAATCGTCTGTCTCAACGTCGACGATGTTCGAAAGCATACGCGGCCCTTCTGCCAATTGGATAATTGCTACATTATAGGGTGTATCGTTGCTAAACTGTGGAGATTTGTTTTGACGGATGACCGTATATGAATACACTGTTCCACGCCCGCTTCCCTCAACCCATGTAGGATTTTCTGAGCCGCACTCTACACAGCAGAGGCGAGGATAGAATTGATAGCGTTGACATGCGGTACAATACTGGAGCATAAGTTTTCCTTGCCGGCAACCTTCCCAGAATGGACGACTCTCTTCGGTGATGACTGGTAGAGGTTTTGTATATGCTGTATCTGGCATGGTAGTGCTCCTTTTTTCCTAAGTGTAACACATACAGCATGCTGAGATGAGGTATTTGAATATTCTTGCATTGGCCTTCAGGCTATGCCTATAATTGGGGTATTGTAGCGTTAGTATCGCAGCAAGCAAAGGAGCATAAGGGCATGGTTGCTTATACTGGACGTATTGCCATTGTCGGCGTTGCGGAATCAGACTATGGACGAGTTCCGCACATGACAGAGTTGCAGCATCATGCTCAGGCAACACAAAGGGTGTTGGAAGATAGTGGGCTTGTAAAAGGGGATATCGACGCAGTATTTTCAAGCTCGGCAAGTATGCCAATGGCAACGGTGATGCTGTGCGAATATTTGCGCATCTTTCCACGCTATACCGATAGCACCTCGATTGGTGGTTCATCGTTCGAGGCACACCTCAATCACGCTGTAGCCGCTATTCGCGCTGGCAAGTGTGAGGTTGCGTTGATTAGCTATGGCAGCGATCAGCTTTCTAGCAGAGGACGCATGATTGGTACGGCTAGTCGTCCAGCCAGTGTTCCCGAGGCAACATATGAGACACCCTATGGAAACATCCTGGTTGGCTCATACGCAATGGCGGCGCATCGCCATATGCACCAATTTGGGACGACACCAGAGCAATTAGCAGAGGTTGCCGTTGTCACCAGGCGTCATGCGGGTCTTAATCCTAAGGCAATGTACCGCGAACCTATTACGGTACAGGATGTACTGAGTTCGCGTATGATCGCTGACCCGCTCCACCTGCTCGACTGCTGTGTTGTGACTGATGGTGGTGGAGCGGTGCTTGTCACAACGGAGGAACGCGCTCGTGACTTAAAGCAAAAGCCGATTTTTGTGCTTGGCAGCAGCGAGGGACATACGCACGCGCAAATATCGCAGATGCCAGACCTTACGACGACAGCGGCAGCACAAACAGCGTCACGCGCTTTCGCTGAAGCAGGCGTCACAAGAGAAGATGTCGATATGGCGATGATTTATGACTCGTTCACTATCACTGTCATACTCCTGTTAGAGGATCTCGGTTTCTGCAAAAAAGGCGAAGGCGGCGCGTTTGTGCAGAACGGACGCATTGCCCTTAGTGGCGAGTTGCCTATAAATACGGATGGCGGAGGTTTGTCTTCTAATCATCCAGGTATGCGCGGTATCTTCCTGATTATTGAAGCAACACGTCAATTACGCGGGCAGTGTGGTCCTCGACAGGTAGAGGGCGCAAAGATTGCAGTTGCTCATGGAAGTGGTGGTTTTTTGTCGTCGCAGGTGACGACGATATTGGGCGTATAGTCTTTGCAGGAGATGAGTAAAGAACAACTTGCTCTACTGGCACTTCGTGCCTACCCAATTGCTTCACCAAAAGTTACCTTCCTTCGGCACAATGAAAATTTGGTATTTCATGTACGTGATGCACAAACAGGTCTCCCTTATCTCCTACGTCTCCATTCCCCACTGGTGGAAGCCTTTAAAGGAGAGCGGTTACATCCGAATGGAATTGCATCCGAACTTTGCTGGTTGGAAGCATTATCGAACCAAACAAGCCTAGCTCTACAACGTCCTGTTCGCGCAAAAGATGGAGCATTAGTGACCATGACAGTAGGGGAACACGGCGATATACCTTGTTCCCTTCTACAATGGATTGAAGCTGATCCATTTCCTGCAATTCCCTCTCCTAAGCAAGCGCGCCAACTCGGTGCCGTGATTGCAACCCTTCATGCTCATGCCCGCACATGGTCTGTACCAGAACTTTTTGAGCGTCCATTGTATGATCTGAAATTCTACCGCCAACAAATCAATACACTTATTAAAGGAGTACACAACGGTATCATCCGAGAAGAAGACTTTACGTTGATCCAGAGAACGCTTGAGATGATGCTTATAACCCTCACAGAGGCTCAAGAGCAACGTATACTTATTCATGCCGACCTATGGCGCGGGAATCTTTTAGCCTCTAAAACGGGTATTCACCCTATTGATTTCTCACTGTGTGGCTTTGGGTCTCCACTCTTCGATTTAGGGACTTGTCTTCCTGGCATACCAGCTGAGTTACGTCTAATCCTCCTTGATGCTTATCAGCAGGAAACACTTCCTTCAACATATCAACGTCTGATCGACTCGTATTTCCTGTTGAGCCGAATGGGAGCCTATGTGTACATGCTTGACAATGTTGCCGAGCATGCGTGGCTTAAGGAACGTATTCCACGCTTTGCGGCTCAAGAATGCAGCTTATTTCTCGAAGGGAAAGGCTTGTTGTTTGGATAAATGTTATGAGGAAGTATTAGAGACTTCGAGCAAATTCCCATCAGGATCACGAAAGTAAACGGATATTAGAGATGTAGTGGCACCTGTACGTTTTACTGGACCTAAAAGTATTGAGACACCACAAGATTGTAGATGCGCGATAACTTGTTCAAGCGGAACTGATGTCAGAAAGCAGAGGTCAGCGGAGCCTGGTGTTGGATATCGCGCTTTTGGCTCGAATTCTTTTCCCTTCTGATGTAAATTGATTTTCTGATTATTAAATTGCAGTGCTTTTCTTCCCTCCCCAAACGTGATTACTTCCATACCCAGAACGCGTTCGTAGAAGTCGCAGGTAGCTTGTATGTCTTGTACTGTGAGGACAAGATGATCTAGTTGATTGATGTGCATAATAGTCTCCTGTTCACTACTTTCTATAACACCAATGCTACAAGAACTT
>CAXTCR010000055.1:0-18936 GCA_964242555.1 uncultured Ktedonobacteraceae bacterium | reverse complement strand
AAAAACGCGAGATCAGGCACATACTGGTAGCCATACTGGGCGATGCGGACATAGTTTGATGCGTCCCAATGATTCCACGCGAGCAGCAATGTATGAGCATAGGTTGGCGTTGTTGAATACTTTGGAACGGTAAGTAGAACCACACCGATATAGGTGACAAGTAGAAGCAATAGGCGCGTTGTGACAAAAAGCCAGAGAATATAGCGGTAGGGCGACAAAGAAAGAGACAGCAATTGTGAAGCTGATGCTGGCGATATATCAGCCTTAGTATCCTGTGAGAGATGTTCCGTTACAGAGTTTTCTTGCATAATCGCCTTTTTCTCCCCGAAATAGATATAGGAACATGTCCTCAGTTAACGGAAGCCACGAAAGGATGTATGTAAGGTTTATAGCACATTTTTTGCTCAAATCTATTCTCATTGTTCTTTTATAGTACAGAAGCACCATGTGTTATGTCGTTCTATGAGGTATCCTTAGTGTAACCAAAAAAGGTACTGGTCAACGTCTATACATGCAGATATACGGCGAGAGAGAGGATAATCATGCAGTCGGACGAGATGATTGGAAGCATTATAGGACATTATCGCATTGTACGTCTGCTCGGCACTGGTGGAACTTCGGCAGTTTTTCTAGCGCAGGACATACACCTGCAACGAGACGTAGCACTCAAGCTCTTTCAGCCACGTGAAGGTGAGACGCAAGATTTCCTGCGTCGCTTTGCACGAGAGGCACGCGTTGTTGCACAACTTGATTTTCCTAACATCTTGCCTGTCTACGATTATGGTGAAGAGCAGAACCTCGCCTACCTCGTCATGCCCCAAATGCTAGGTGGCTCGCTCCGAGACGTACTGCGTACTCGTCGGATACTTCCACCACAAGAGGCGGTTGCGTTGATTACTCCTATTTTAGAAGCACTGCAATACGCCCATGATCGTGGCTTAATACATCGCGACATTAAGCCGGGCAATATCCTCTTTAAAGCCAATGGAACGCCTATGTTGGCGGACTTCGGGCTGGTGAAGGTTACGTCTATTTCTGCTAACGACGCAACGGCTATTATTTTCAGTGATACAACGACTATGACAGGTCATGCTATTACCGGTACTCCCGACTACATGGCACCTGAACAGATTAATGGTAAATCAACACCGGTCAGCGACATATACAGCATAGGTATCGTCTTGTACGAGATGTTGACGGGAACACGTCCATTCAATGCCCAAAATCATATGGGGGTATTGGTGAAGCAGATGTATGAGCAACCGCGTCCACTGCGCGAACGTAATTCTGCTATCCCACCCGCCCTCGAAGCAGTGGTGTTACGTGCAATGGAAAAAGAAGCTCCAAAACGCTACCAACAACCCAAAGAGTTACAGCAGGCATTGGTGCAAACAGTTCCTTCTACTCTGCACACACAAACCTCATACGAAACGGCTCCTGCCATACCAACTGTCGCGTTACAAAGTCAGCCAAGTGGTGAACAGCAGAAGTTGCTGGTCAGTACCGTGTCGACGGATCAGACATATGACGAGTCACAACGATCCGTACCCACGGCGCCACATGGAGAACAATATCTTTCGACACCATCTACACCTAATAGCACGCCGCAGGTTTTGACGGAGAGGAAGCTTATACCAAGACGCCCTCGGCTAGCACTTATCATTATGGGCATCGTAGTTGGACTTGTACTCTTGAGTGGGTTAGGAACCGTCCTTTTTGCTCCACAAGCCATTGGCCTCGTACAGGGTAACGTTCACACACCTGTAACACCGCAATCCAACGGCACGAATGGGACGACGTTGATGACACAGAAGGTATCACCAACGCTTACGACCTGCCCAAGTACTGGAACGGCACGCTCGGCTATACTGGCACCACTTGCACTTGGCCCACAGCAAAATCTGATCTACACAGTCAACGAGTTCAACCCACTACAGGGGACGGTAAAACGTCGTCAAGTCGGCTCTGATCGTGGTGTCGAGATTGTAAAGATGCAAGGTGTCACAATTAGCGAGGCACAGGTGTCGCAGGACGGGCAATGGGTCCTGTTCAACGCGAGAGTTGGCAAGCAAGACCAGTTACGCATGGTGCGTGTCGATGGTCAGGGACTACAAACGCTGTATTGCGCGTCTGACGGCAATGTTATCCTTAATAGTCAATGGTCGTTTGACCAGCAAGCTGTAGCCTTCGCCGAGGGACTGGCAGGAGCGGCGCCAACGACCTATTTGATGAATATCGCCGCTGGAACAGTACAGCCCGAACTGGTCCCAAAGGGCAACGTCGGCTACCTACCGCGCACATGGCTTGATGCCACGCGTGTCTACCTGACAAGTTTTAATCCGCAGATAAGAGGGGCTTCGCTACAAAACATGTACCTTCTTGATCTACAAAAGGGCACAAAACAGCAGGATAGCGATCTACAGCAAGTCGTTACCAGCACCCAGTACTGTACAAGTTTTGATACAAGCTATGATGTGAAATCATTGTACCTTGCTACCTGTAGTGGCGATGGCAGCGCAGGCAATGGCTACAATGGTCCAAGCAGCATTTCGATTCAGGATGCACGGGGTGGCACGGCAAAGAGCATTTTCAGCAGCGACACGCTTGCTATCAGGACGGTGCGGTCAGTGACACCGACAATGCTCCTGCTTTTGGTTGAGAATACGGCAGGTGATACGAGCAAAAATGGGTTGTATAAGGTGAACACCGATGGTACAGGCTTGACACGCCTTTCGAGCGATAGCTCGAATGCCCAGTCGCTCTGTCCCTACACGCAGTATGCGTGGTCGAACATTTCGCTCGATCAGAACTACTATGCGTTACAATCGTACGATCAAAACACGCATACATATGGCATGTTCTACGGCCTCCTCAATGGAGGCGACCCAACACAGTTTGCAGGCATCAGCGATGGAACACAGCTTTTCCTTGCAGGCTGGACAAGACTTTAGAAGATGGGAAACGTGTATCAGCCTTTGCACTGATACACGTTCGCCTTTTGCTACACTAACCCGGATTTTTGTGCAATGGCAAGTTTTTTCCATTCAACGCGTAAGACTGCCGCATCGATCATCTGATCGTCTATTACGATTGCGCCAAGACCTCCCTGTACGTCGGCCTTTTCATACTCGTCGATAATATGCTTGGCCTGCGCGACCTCTTCTAGTGTAGGCGTAAACACTTCATGGATAATGTCGATCTGTGAGGGATGAATTGCCCATTTGCCATCGAACCCCATACGGACAGCCATCTTCGCATCGCGACGACAAGCCTCAGTGTCTCGGATTGCTAATGTTACGCCGTCGACAACGGTAACACCGGCGGCTCGTGCTGCAGTAATCGTTTTCGCCTTCGCATAGTTATAGTAGAAGAATTGCTCGCTCCCGAGTTCTTGCGCGCCAATGTCGCCCGCGAAATCAACTAACCCGAAGATAAGGCCACCCACGCGTGGCGTACATTTCGCGATACTCTCTGCATGCAGCACTGCATCAGCTGACTCGATGAGCACCTCTAGCTTGATGCGACCCGGCTCAAAGTTCATGTTCTCTTCAATTTGTGAGAGAAAGCGGTCGACAAAGAGAATGTCTTCGGGTCCATAGCATTTGGGGATCACAATGGCGTCGATGTTCTTGCCAGCCGCCTCAACGACTTCGATCAGGTCGCGGTAGAAAAATTTGGTGCGGATATTGTTGGGGCGGAAAGTGCGGATTTTACCCCCGAAGTCCAGCGTGTTCAAGGCTTCGATCACGGTCTTGCGCGCCTCTACCTTTTGTGAGACTGCGCAGGCATCTTCGAGATCGAACATCACCTGATCGGCGGTCGAGCTTGCCGCCTTTGCCATCATCTTAAGGCTATGACCGGGAACGGTGAGTTCCGAGCGGCGCACGATAAAGTCGCGGGCCATCACCATCTGGGCCTTTGGGGGCAGGATGTTGCCTGTGTTCATGTTCATGCTTGTCCGTTTCCTTCTTTACGTAGACGAGTCATTTTTTCGTCCCATGCACGACGTTGTGCCCCATCGTAGGCTTCTGTTGGTACCATCACACGTCTTTTAAACGACAGGATTGTCTCGCCACGCTGATTATATGCGATCGTTTCTACCGTCACAATTCCCCGATCGGGCTTACTACTCGATAACTTCTTGTCCAAAACCGTTGTCTCGGCATAGACAGTATCACCGTGAAAGGTTGGCCCAATATGCTTGATATGCTCGAACTCAAGATTGGCAATCGCTTTGCCACTCACGTCCTCGACGGTCATACCAAAGACGATGCTGAATACGAGTGGACCGGCGACAACGCGTTGCCGGAATTGGGTATCTTCAGCATAGTTTGCGTCGATATGCAGTGGGTGATGGTTCATAGTCAACATACAAAACAGGGTATCATCATATTCCGTGATCGTGCGTCCCGGCCAGTGCTTGTAGAGCGCCCCAATCTCAAACTCTTCAAAGCAGCGTCCAAATTGCATGATGCAAAACCTTTCTACGATTGTGAGTGTTTCTGTGTCAGCCATTTCTCAGCAAAGTCTACGGCGGCGCGCTGTGGAAAGAGACGTGCATTGGCAGAACCAATCCTACCCATGGTGACGAGCCGCGTGTCTTGCTCAAAATCGTCGCCGATGTCGGGGAAGATATCTGCGTCGATTTCAATATCGCGATACTGCTTCCATACGCGCTTTCCGTTCTCCATAACCGCCGAGCCTAACATCGTTGGTACAGCAAAGGGTACTCTGTACTCCGCGAGATGAAACGAGGTATTGCGATCATAACCTACCCCCAGTAAGAGCACCCAGCCATCCAGTTCATAGACACGTGCTAATGGCGAACCCTCGCCAAGCCCATTTTCAAGACTATGCTGTGCCGTCACAAACTCTGCGTGGCGCCCCCACGCGGCAAACGAATCGGTTGGATGATTGCTTCGTATGACACCTGGCCATGTGCGAAACACTTCGACAACTTGGCCCATGCCGTAGGTAGGCGTTGTCTCTGGATCAAAGGCAGGCATCGTGTCGTAAATCACAGACCACCACGCCTGTGGTACAGGCGGATTTTGCCATTTCGCCGGATCGCTATTGCCGCTTGTGTGCGTTGGCACGACGATTGTTCCCTCTGGCGTTACCACATCCATCAGGGCCTGCACTACCGCAGTTGGTCCACCACTCACCCAGCCAATCGCACGCAGCGAAGAGTGCATAAGCAGCGTCATCCCTGCCGTGACTCCCAACTGGCGTAGATCGTGCGCCAGACTCTCACGGGTGCGCGGTGTAGGAGTTTGTTTGATGATATCCTCCTCACTCATTTCCTTTACGCCTCCTGAAAAATCAATACAACATCCTTGTTAATGTGTCCTCAATGCTTTACAGTGCGTACTTTTGCAGCAGTTGGCGTGCGATAATCAGGCGTTGAATTTCGCTAGTGCCCTCGCCGACGAGCATGAAGGGAGCATCGCGATAGTAGCGCTCGACGTTGAAATCTTTGGTGTAGCCAAAGCCGCCATGAATGCGGAGCGCGTCCAGCGTCACCTCCTGGCACATTTCAGAGGCGAAGAGCTTTGCCATGCCTACCTCTAAATCGCAGCGTTCACCACGATCTTTTGTCTTTGCCGCCTTCTGCAGGAGCAGACGAGCCGCCTCGATCTTGGTCGCCATGTCCGCCAGCTTTAACTGAATAGCTTGATGTTGTGCAATAGGCTTGCCGAACGTGACGCGTTCCTGGGCGTATGTGATGGAGTCGTTGAAAGCTGCCTGCGCGATACCAACGGCACGTGCCGCGACATTGATGCGGCCTACTTCCAGCCCACTCATGGCATGCTTAAAGCCCTCGCCCTCGATGCCTCCTAACAGGTTTGCGACGGGAACGCGTGCCGAGTCAAAAAGCAGCTCTGCGGTATCGACCCCCTTATAGCCAAGCTTCTCAAAAGAGCGGCCAACTGTGAAGCCGGGCGTCCCCTTTTCAACAAGAAAGACGCTCATACCCTTGTAGGGTGGTTGTGCGGAGGTATCGGTGCGTGCCAGGACAGCGAAGATACTCGCATTTGCCCCATTTGTCACCCAGAGTTTAGAGCCGTTCAAGAGGTATACATCGTCCTCGCGTGTCGCGGTCATGGCAATTGCCTGCACATCACTGCCTGCATTTGCTTCGGAGATACACAGGCCACCGCGCTTATCGCCCTGTGCCATAATCGGCAGGAATTGTTGTTTTTGTTCCTCGGTACCAAAGGTCGCAATCATGTACGCGACCAGCACATGCGTATTGACGATTCCGCTCAGGCTCATCCACCCACGTGCCAGTTCTTCAACAAGCGCGACATAGGTCTCAAAATCGAAGCCGAGTCCATCGTACTGCTCAGGGATGGTAGCGGCAAATACCCCCATTGCCTTGAGCTTTTCAATAAGTGTCAGAGGATAGGTATCATGTTGCTCAAGTTCATGCGCGACGGGAATGACTTCGCGATCGACAAAACGCCGCACCTCCTCGATTACCATATGTCGCTCATCATTGAGTGAGATATTCATAGTATCTGTTCCTTCGCTGTGGCTCAACGTGTCTTCATGTGTATATAGTATACTTCCAAATGGCGGTAAGCATCTATTCTTGAGGAAGAGAAATTCTAAACGAGTCCTAAAAACGCTTGACAAGCATAGATGACTCTGATATCATTCTATCTACGCAAGGGGAACTGACACAAACAGTCCCTATAGCGTACAAAAGGAGTCGTGGTGTAGTGGCCTAACATGTCTGCCTGTCACGCAGAAGATCGCGGGTTCGAATCCCGTCGATTCCGATTTTACTAAAAGTAGAAACATTTACATTACTAGTAAATGTTTCTACTTTTATTTTTAAGACGTTACCAAAGCTACTTTACTGGAGTATCATTGCTTTCTACCCTCCTCCTTTTTCTACGCAACGCATTTAAGTAGCAAGTCAATTGTGGCACGTAGGGAGCTTGTAGATGCCCAAAACCAGTTAGTCTTCATGATGAAGGTCAATTTAGGCCCGATTAAGTATCCTATCTCCTCCAAAGATATTTCTTTTCTTGAATGAGGGAGGGGTTGTTGCTAACTGCCATGCCGTTAACCTCCATCCTGGATAGAGAAACCACGGGTCTTCTAAGACGAAACGCTCGTTCTCAACCCAAGCAGGGATGGGCAAACCATCGTGAATGCAGAGGTGTTCGACCATTGCTGAAAAGAATGCAGCCCATTGGTGATGGTCGAAGGACTCAGATGATGCGAGAGGGACAGCAACCAATTCGCCACGGTCTTTCACATCCTCACGTCGCCATTCATCTAAAAAGTCCCCGATGGCAATCCACGGGTCTTCCCCATCGAGAATGCGTTGAAAACTTTCTTCACTCGTATACCGATGCCACCAATAAAGAGAACTTGCAGTTGTTGACATAGCTGTGCTCCTTTGTGCTCTCCTTATGACTCAAAGAGATCCGCGATGAGGTACTGTACCCGCACATCGACACGCTCTTGAGGAACGTATTTTGCAACAAGCGAGAGCAGTTCCTGCTCGTTGGCAATGTGTAGCACCTCAATCAACGCTTTGGCGTCTTCGATGTCGCGTGGACGACCTGCAATAACCTTCATCGTTAAAAGATAATCTAAAGCTGGTAGGTAAACATTCAATCCAAGATAGTGTTTCCAGAGAATGGTAGGAGGTTGAGTGTAGAGAAAGCCTTTCGCTGCGTCGTTAAGCCAATCTCGCGCTAACCCCTCGCGCTGTGCAACTGCGACAACGGCATCTCGAATTAACGGTGCATTGCCTCCTTCAAACGAGGCATCAATATCTTGCGTCGTTGCTCGGTTTCCTACTTCAAGGAGCATGACAGCTCCTCCAAGTAACAAAATGTTTCCAGTAATGTTCCTCGCTTGCAACTCGTGACCAAGCAAGCGTAAGTAGCGTTCGATATCTTCTTTAGTCACTCTACCTTCCCTTCTTTAAGCATCCCTAACAGGATACAAACGTAACGAGGGAGAAACAACTGACACGAGTAGAGATATGTACTACGCAAACATCCGTTCAATTTTTTCTTGTAGTTGTAAAGGAACAGATTGCTTTGGAAGGTACGCTTTGACATGCTGGAGGACGGCTTCACGGGTTGCAAGGCCCTCCTTTTCTACCAGTTCTCGCATCGTCTCACTTCCTTGTTGGTCTCCAAAGAGGAGAAACATGGTAAGCAGGTAACCCAGAGGGGCAAGGTACATGTGCAACCCTCGGTAGATGAACCCTGGCGAAAGGGCATGTCTCTGAAAATAGTCTTTGCCTGCTTGTATGAGCCAGTTCCCAGACAGTCCTTCGCGTTGAGCAACGTTTTGGGCTGCTTCTAGGAGTGTTTTCCCTGGCCCAAAGTACGTCGCGATATCTGTACTCATATCTTGCTGACAGATATCAAGGAGCAGGTGTGTGTTTTCAGCGAGCAAGATTTCCCCTACCATGTTTTGACGCTCTAACTCCTCACCTAACATTTTTAGATAGGATTCATACTGCGAAACGTTCATCTTACAACTCTTTTCATTTTTGCCTTGCCGTTATAGCAACTATACGTGCCTAGTGTTCTGTCGTCAAGAGTTCTTGTTACGTTCCCTTGAATTGTGTCCTACCAATAGGAAGGAACATCGTCATTCATCACATTCGTATTGAGAGCACTTAGCAAGGCTGTTCTTAAGCGTACAAAGAAGTTCATTATGCATGACTTGTATATTTTCGCTATACTTGGAACAATTGTATATAGGGGAATCTAGAACAGGACCAAGCGCATGCAGCAATTCTTGCTCTATTTGCTCTGACAGTTCAGAATGTAGGGCAATTCTTTTTTATTCGCATTTGGAGGGTTTGTGTATCAATCTCCTGATTTCACTAACTCGCATACGCGAGAATTATCTCTTCCAAAAGAGCATATAACTTGTGAACAAGAAGATTGGTCATTTGCACATTTGACGCCCACCCACACATTATGGGGGCCACATGGCTACCATCGCTATCCTGCAAAGTTCATTCCTCAATTAGTACGCCGTATCATTGATGAGTATTCTCGTCCTAATGAATGTGTCGGGGACCCATTTCTAGGGTCTGCGACGACTGGTGTAGAGGCTCTTCGTATGGGAAGGCATTTCTGGGGCGGCGATATAAATGATGTAGCCTTGCTGATAAGCCGAGCAAAGTGTATTCCTATTTGTCCTGAAACGCTTCAATCAGTGTGGACACATCTAGAATCTCAATTAGAGAATGTTCCTCATATCGGTAAGCGTCACCTCACCTCAGATGAAACTGCTACCATTTCAGCTATAGACATTTCCCATTCATCACGCGATGAACGTCTTATTTACTGGTTCCCTGCTCCTTATCGCAATAGCTTGGACCTCCTTCTTCAACATATCCTTGCATTGCATGATGAAATGTATCGAGTGTTTTTTCTTTGCGCTTTTTCAAATATCTTAAAACGCTGCTCCATCTGGTTAAGTGGAAGCACGAAAGTACAGAAAGATTTGAAGAAAGTGCTTGCTGATCCTGTTGACGAGTTTCGTGGGCAGAGCCGTGACATGCTCAGAAGGAACGTACTTTATTGGAATGAGTTGCTTGTGAGTGATGTTGATCCATCGACGCTTATTCACAAATGTATTATTCAACGACACGATGCCCGTCAATGCACACTACCCGATGCAGCCCTTGATTTGCTTGTCACAAGCCCACCTTATGCAACTTGTTATGAATACAAAGAAATACATCAATTGACACAGCTCTGGTTTGAGAGATACGGTCTTGTGGCCGTGCATAATACTGAGGAAAATTGGATTGGCTCAAAATCACTTGCTCACAGATTGTCGAATGAAGCTATGAGCCAATGTAAAGCAGGTTCTCACATTGCAGATAATACGTTAGAGAAACTCTCTCAACGTGCAGAGGGTTCAAATGCTCAGAGCGTAAATCGTGAAGTTCGCGCCTTACACTACTATTTCCAGGACATGTCGCTTTCCTTGAGTGAATTGACTAGAACTACTAAACCAGGGAAATATGTGGTGTTCATTGTCGGAGACTCTTATCGACGTGGCATCGCGATTCCAACATCTCAGATAATTCAGGAAATGGCTCAAAATGTAGGTCTGGAGCTAGAGCGTAGAATTGTGCGTCAGATACCTAATCGTGTCCTGGTGAGTACTCGCAACAAAACAACAGGTCGTTTCTCCTCAGTTGCCCAAAGTGATGTGCAGGTATATCCCGAAGAAGACATTCTCATTTTTAAGCGTACTTCGCAGTAATTTTTGTAATACGAACAATGTAATGTCGGATTTCGCATGGCAAACGGGTACGTAGTATAGAACAATTACATCCTTCGTTTGAAGCGTAAGCAGATACCTTCTCTATGAAAGCAACGCCAGAAGAATATGATTTTCATTGCCGTATACTTGCCAGAAACGACCCTATCGCATTTTCAATGCTGGCCGACTATACTTATGGCTCACTGGTGCAACGAGTACAAAGACGAGCAGGAAAAGATGCTGATCCTGTATTGGTCGAGGAAGCGGTCGGGATGGCATTGTTGGATTATCGTGACGCCCCTGAACACTATGATCCGAAGCGCATGGATTTACAGAGCTATCTTGCAATGATGGCTTACCACGATTTTCAAAAAGCTCCACGCGAACGTGCCATAAGCATCTTCGGCTCTACAATTCTTCCTATTCTCGATGGAGAGCGTTCACCCACAGATGTCGAGCGTATACACGCGGTATTGAGTACAGTGCATTTAGGAAGTATGAGCCACGTTATGGAGCGACCAGATGATGGTCTTCCTTCTAATATTGTTCTTGATATTGAAGACCGAGCTGATAGACTTGCATTTGAGTTGCTTGCACCCGCCTCACTTTTGCAAGAGCATATGCAGCAATCGACAGTGCGAGGCTTTAAGGCTCGGCTCATATACTTAACACAACATCTTTTCACAGTTCACGGATTACCAGAATGTATTGCGTCCTCGTATGCACGCTACATATTGCATCAAATAGGTGAGCCAACATTTCGTGATATGCTATTCCATCTCACGGAGTGACAGAGCAAGCCAGGAGCCAGAAGTACATGATGGGCAATGCAAGACGCAGACAATATACAACCAACTAAACAAGATGCCGAAGTGATTTCCGATAACGTTGATGAATTGCTTTCGCTTCGAGGTAACGAATTCCAAGCTGCATTCGGTGAGAAAGTAGATGAGGCTCTCGATATCGAGCGATGGCGCGAAGGTGAAGACCTGGGAGCAATGTATGAATCTCTCGAACGCCAAGTCGCTGAAGCAGTTGAGCAGGAAGGGCATATTCGAGAACGTGTGCGTGCTGAACTCTTCCCATATGTCTTTAATGCTCCACTAGCCCCACAAGCTCCTGCAAAAGCTGGCTGCTATCAAGTTAATAGGGAAACACTGGAAAGCATTCATAGGGGTCTACTCTTCAATGGAGGCGTTGAGGCATGTGATGGTACAAGCCTCGTCCATGATACTGTACCAATGACTATTGCTCAGATAGGAGTTTCTCTTGTCTCATATCAAGGAAGTCAAGGATCATGGGTGCAACGCCTCTTCCGAAGAGATATGCGTGTAAGCGGATCAGACCCTATTGCTGAAGCTATTGCGCTTATCGAGCTACGAAAACTGAGAGGAAGTATTGATGCTCCGAGTCCACGAGATTACCTCAACAATTTTACACAACGCGGTATTATGGCATATGCGGAACGCGCTATTCTGCTTCATAAATCGGATGCTCTCTGGCGTATGGGGCATGGTCATCCTGTACCATATGAATTGTTGACAGGAGGTGGCCTCGTGGTTGATGGTGATATGCCATTGCTACGACGAAGCATGGAAATGTGGGATGCGCTGTTGGAACAGCATCAACGCTGGGTTTTTGTGACCAGCGCACCAGCTGATCGAGTGCTACTCACTCTTGGCGATGCACTTTATCCATTAGAATACGCACTGGTTGGTACACCATTGCAATCTATGCGCGATATTGCAGCTGGACATCTTCCTGACAGACATCTCCCAGGAAGAAAGACCGGTCTGAAAACAGATACGCAGGCGTTTGTGGAGAGGATAGGACCACAAATTGTAACGGGCCTCTATCGAGCCTCAATTCACGCACCAGTACGACTCTTCTACGCACATAAAAAGTATGCACATACGGCTGCGCTCATTGCGATGGCTGATAGCGTTCTGCAAGAACATCGAGGATTTCCTATGCTTATCGATCTAGCTGACTTGACCTGTCGCACAACTTTTGGGTCAGATACCTTCAGAAATATGATTCAACAAGCTTATACAGAAGCTGGCACTCCATTTCGTTATCTTGGTGAACGTGAAACAAGAAGATAAAGGAGACATTCTATGGCAGAGGAAAACGGAAGCAAGAATAATGTAAATAATAAACAAACGAAGCAACAGGGTCAAGAGCATTGGAGTCTTCCTTTGCCACAAGAAGCCCTCGAGCAGATAGGTCAGGAGAGTGCGCTAGCTGGGGGTGAATTGAGTGAGCCGCTTGTCTATAAAGGGTCAATTGGGCGGACAATGTTTGATCTGCCAAGTAGTGAAGATAACACAGTGACTGTACTACTCACCAAAGAGGATATTCAAAAAGCTCCTTCTCAAGCTCTAGTACGTATCAAAAGTGCCGAAGAGAGCGATAAACGGCGATATCTGGGAATCGTGGTGAAAGGACCATTTGCCGAACCAGACGGACTACGTGGCGATACGCCTATTATGATTACAACAGCAGTACGTGGTGGAATTTTCATGCCTCGTTATCATGGTCGCGTGCAAGTGGAACTGCTTGGTGAGGAAGTAGATGGCGGTGTACTAATTCCGCCACGCCTACGTCCTTTGCCTAACAGTCCTGTATTTACACTTGATAGAGAGGAAACAGCAAGCACCTTACAACTGGGTGGAGACATCACTCTCGGCGTTCCTGTTGGCTACGAGCAGATTACTGCTTCTATTCCTTCCAATAAAAAGTCAGTATTGCCTCGACATGTCGGTGTACTAGGAACGACAGGAGGTGGCAAGTCAACGACAGTTTCTTCGCTTATCGACAACTTTCAGAGGGCAGATATTGCTATGGTAGTTATCGACACCGAAGGGGAATACACCGAAATCTATCAACCGACACAAGCAGAGGCGATGCTAGCAGCCTTGGCAAAACGTGGACAAGCAGCCCGTGGTGTTGAGCAAGTCAAGGTCTACCATCTCGTAGGACGTGAGACAACCTGTCCAGATAAAAATCGTACTCAAGCTTTTTCCCTCCAATTCTCTCAACTCTCGCCCTATCTTGTGATAGGAATGCTCAAACTAAACGAACCGCAACAACAACGTTACCTGAAGGCATATGATATTGCTAAACGTCTCCTCGAAGATTTGAAAATTTTCCCTTCCAATGACCCGGAGAAAACACAGGTACTCCAATTGGATGAGATGGAGACTGGTTATCCGAAAATGACATTGGAACACATGTATGATATGGTGAAGGTTTGTAGTGAGCTATCTACGAATGAGAAAAAACCCGACGATTTTTCCAAATGGGACTACCACTTCTATAGTCGTGACTTTGCCATGCATAGAGCAACAGTAGTTGCAACACTCAAAAATATGATGAAAGAGATAAAGGATGTACTTACCTATCCCAATAGTTGGCGTGTGATACAAGGAAAGCTCAGGCAGTTTATCCGCCTCAACATTTTCGACAACAAAGATGCTGGCTCACTCACGTATAAAGACCTTACAATACCTGGAAAGGTTAGTATTATCGACTTAAGTGATACAGACTCACCTCTTGTAAATAACTTTGTCATTGCTGAGTTTTTGCGTGGCTTGATGGAAGCTCAGAATGAGAACTATCAAGAAGTGACGAGAGAAGGTGGACAGGGAGTGATGCGGCGCACGATGATTATTATTGAGGAAGCACATGAGTTCCTTTCTACTGAACGTATTCGACAAATGCCTGTTTTGTATCAGCAGGTAGCACGAATAGCTCGACGTGGACGCAAACGCTGGCTAGGGCTGGTCTTTGTTACTCAACTACCGCAGCATTTACCGGACGAGGTGCTTGGTCTTATCAATAACTATATCCTACACAAAATCGGTGATGCGAACGTTATTAGCCGCCTCAAGCGTTCTATTGGCAGTGTTGACGACTCACTTTGGCAGCGTCTTCCCGGTCTTGCTCCCGGTCAGGCACTTGTCTCTATGAGTAGTTTCACACGTCCATTGCTCATTAATATTGATCCAACTCCCTGCAAACTTCGCATGGTGGAATAGAAAAAAATGCAGAAAACTTCATAATTTGGAGGAACAATAAATGTTCCTCCTCTAAATTATGTACCTAATTCATGTAGTGTATAGATAAGAACATCTAATCACCTTCAAGTCAACATGTACATTATGACATGCGTATGTCCTTTTAGGTTTATCTTCGTTTGTAAAGAAAGGTTATAACATTTATGAAGGGACGCTCTCATATTGGAGCTAATATATTCTCTGCTGTTGCTGTCAATAATTTCTTTCATGTTGTCGATAAGGTCTACTCGTGGCATCAAATCGAACAACTACTCAATAGCCCACAACTTCACGCAGCCTTGCAATCACCACAACTCCTTCACAAAATAACGTACTATGGAGTTGTAGCACTTGCAGCTCGCTGGCCTGATGTTGATCAGCGTGTGAAGTGGATAGGTCGTCTCGCGGGTGGGCATCGTGGATGTACGCATAGTTGCTTTAGCATCCTTCTTCTCGTCACTCTTGCGCTCTCTGTAACCGTGAGTCTCCCTACTTTTCTACTTGTGCGTCACATAGTTATTGCGCCATCACTTTTGCAAGAAGGGGTAGTGATATCTAAGTCGATTGTGGTTGGTTGGCTCCTTCATTTGTTCGCCGATCGTCTCACACGTGCTGGTATTCCAATTTTCTGGCCTGTCACAGTTCATGTTGGTTTCCCACCGATTGCCGCACTGCACTTCAAAACGGGAAGTCTATTGGAAGATGTTGTGCTATGGGGCATCATCTTTCTCGTGGGTTTTGGGGTTGGCGCGGGAATACTCGGTTTGTAGATAGCAGCAGTAGCATATTGTCAGCAGGGCTTTTTGCTTTACCCGTTCTGCGTGATTAACTCGCCACACAGTAAAAGTAAGGCTTCGCGTGGATGAGCACACAAATGCCGCATGTGTGAGGCCACATTGCGCACCTGCAACCAATCCATCAAGGCCAGCACTCCTCCATTGAGAGCCGCCAATGCTTGAGGGACTCCTGCATTACGCACTTGACACGCATCTTCACCCAACGTGACATCACGCCGATAATGCAAGCGATTTTCGATGCGCCAATGCTCTTGTTGCAAGGCCAGAAGCCGTTCGGCATTCGCTTTCTTTCGTGGCAGATTGGTGATGCCATACACCACCTCTTCACGCTCTTTCTCCACTGTTTTCACCACACGGCGAATGCGAAAGATTTGGGCCAGTCCTTTCCAGTCCTTCTCAAACCACTCGTTCATTTGCGTACTCGTCCAGATTTCTCGGATGCACGAGCCGTCCATGCCCTTTTTGCACTCGCTTGGCAAACTGCCACTCCTCACGCTTGGCATCAGCATCCTCAAAGAAGTCCCGGATATCTTGAGCCAGAGTCGGTTGGTTCTCTTTGACAATGCACAGGTAGTAGCCTTGTGAGCAATGCACCCCCGTACACCACTTCTTTTGTGTGTGCATCGCATCGGTGCTGATGATGCGTCCTTTTACCAGAGCCGGATGCAGCAAGGCGGCAGCACTCATCTCGTTTTCTTTGCTTGCCACCGCCCGGTGCGCCAGCACAATGCCGCTCTGACAGTCATAGAAGCCAAGCAGATGCACCGAGGGCTGTCCATCTTTGCGGTGCCCCAGCGTGCCTCGCAACAGTTTGCCATCCACGGCCACATGTGTAAGCCTCTCCTGCTGCTTGTGAGCTTGCAAGCGGCTCGGTTCGTCTCCACATTCTTGGACTGCTCGTGCTTTGAGGATCACATGGGCCACGATACTGACAATGTGCTCCGCATCACAGACGGCTAACGCCTCACTGTAGGTCGATTGCACCGGAAACCGCTTGGGCCAATCAAGTTGAACACGAAGCCAGTCTTGCCTCTCATGTAGCCAATCGATGATTCCACTCACGGTCGTCTCTCCTGCGAGTTTTCCTAGCAAGAGCAGTGTCAGCAGCAAGGGCAACGGATAGCGTTTGCCTTTGGCCTTGCGTCCATCGGGCACTTGTTCAAAGGCACAATACAAGGAGTGAGGAGCGATGCTCAAGGGATGCACCTCGGCTTGGTCTACCTGGTCAAATATGGTAAGGTACATCTACGTCATTTCTCGCTTTTCTAGGAGTGTTTTGTGATTTTCCTAGTATAGCAAGAAATGACAGGCTTTTGTAGCATTTCGGGTAAACAAAAAAGCCCTGGTCCTGATATCGAGCGCATATTGCCTATGTATACTCCACTAGCTTGTCCGCGTCCACCTCACCACATAGTTGTGAAGGGCGTCCATCCAAACTGCGGAAAGAAAATCCGATCAAACGGGCCTTAAGAAGAAGCACGCTGGGTTACTCCACGTCGAGTAATCCAGCGTGCTTTTCAACCGCGATCTTTACGCGACGGGTGTCCCCAGCGATGATGGCATTGACAAGCTCCTCGTGCGTCTCCATGCGAATGTGCAGCCACTCGGCAGCTGATTCGGGGGAGGCATCGTGAGTAGCAGCCACAGCGTGCTCTCGCACGAACCTTGTCATAGACAGGTAGAGCGCTGACGCTGTCTGGTTCGGGGAGATGAGCGCAATGCGTTCGTGTAGGTCCCAGTTCGCCAGCAGAAACGTGGTCGTACCCTTGGCTGCTGCAGACTTGAGTTTGGCAAGCAGTTTCTTGATATCGGCGACATCGGTGGCAGTTCGGTGTTTCGTAGCGTCGACATCAATCAGGACCTCGAGCGCTTCCCGCACAGCCACGGCTTCAGCAACGGCGGTGGGGGCATCGGTGACTGCGAGGAGGGTGTGCCGGATTTTGACCATCGGTCCTGCAGCTGTTGCAAACAACCCGCCCCCACGCCCAGGGCGGATTTCAGCGAGTCCGCGATCAGCCAAGAGCCGAATGGCTTCGGCGACAGTCGACCGGGCGAATCCAGAGCGCTCCCTCAACGAGTCAATCGTGCCGATCAGTTCGCCAGGCTTGAACTCTCGGTCGAGAATCTGCTGTTCGATCTCGCTCGCAAGAACATTGGCGCGTGTTAGACTTGCTAAGGAATTCATGTACTCAGCCTCCCAAAAAAAACAATTTAGATTGGATAAGGTCACACTGGGTGCGGGGATCACCAGGACCAGTCATGTGCTTGAAGCCCAGTGCCCTCGCTCGATGTGGTGCGAGTCGAGAGGCGAGAGCCGTATTTGGTCAGGTGCGCCGCATAGTCACGGAGAGAGTCGTGGGCGAAGTCGTGCTCGAAGTCCCGAATAACAGAGTGAAGATGGTTTCCGCTGTCGACTGCGTTCACCATTTCAATGAGGAGTAAGCGTGTCTGGACACGGAAGTAGTGAGGTTCACCTCGCACCAGCCCACCTGCCCATGCAAAGTGGGTTTCAGTTGGGCCATCAGCATCGATCTGCGCGCGGTACTCTTTGGCCGCACGTGCAGGAAGGCGAGCAAGGTACGTGTCGAGCAGACGGGTAAGTAGTGCCTGCTGAGTCTCTACGAGACGGTCTCCTGGAATGCCGGACGGCTGATTCCGTACCAAAGCAAGTGCCTTCCGATCGTCGGTCGTGATCTGGTACTGCGGCATTCCCAGGTCGTAATGGTCGGGATACTCAATCGCGCCGATCAACGGTACCTGTCGTGACACGAAGTCGGCGGGTGCCACGTCATGGATGACAGCGAGACGGCGCTGGTCGTCGTTCAGTGAGTCGAGCAGCTCGAAACCGAGTCCTTCGTCATCGGCCATCGGATTCAGCACCCCCGAGCCGACCATAGGCTGCTGACCAAGAGCACTTGGCGTGGTCGAAATCCAGCGCTGGTTCACGATTGTGATGTTGAGACACACGTGATGACCGAGGAAGCGCAGCGACCAGGTATCTTCGAACCCCGGTCGACCGAAGATGCTGAGGAAGTAGGAATCGGAGGTGCGCCATAGTGGCGCGGCGACCCCTAGGAAATCCGCCTCCCGCGCCCGTAGTATGTGCTCAAGCTGCATAATGGCGAGCACCTTGGTGTAGACCTCGTGTGAGACCGCGAGTCGCACAAGGTCGAGCACCACGACCTTCTGGTGACGATCGAGGTTATGCATCGAGACTCCAACGCGGTCGGGCTTCGGAATGATGTCCCAGTCGAGACGACGAGCGTCATCGAATCCGAACAGGGCTGCTCCACGCTGCTCGGCTGAAAACGTGTCGATCAGGCCAATCACGCCAACGAGCAGCTTCTGGATGGTCTGCACGTCTTCGTGTGTCGGCTGTGTGGTAGAGGTGCGGTTTGTCATTTGTGTCTCCTCTCTGATCATGAAAAGATTATAACAGTTATGTGGGTTTCTTGGCAATAGTGTAGACATAAAATCCATTCATAACTCGTACCCAATTTGGTCAAAGCTTGCTGTGAGCTATACGCAGACGTGTACAAGGTCTCTCTTCAGTCAGCCTGTACAGCCATCTGTCTAATTTATGAGTGAATTTCAGTGTAGACCTCTTGACATCCTCTGCACGAGGCACATATACTTAACAAAATATCATAACCATATTGATGTTTAGCAAGGGAGATGACGTGTCGTCGATGGATGATCGATTTGCTAACCACGACTTGCAGAAGGCGGACGCGGTGAGGGTGCTCGCGGGGATTGTGAATGCTCCCGGCGCAGAACCGCTAGTGAGCTGGCTCCAATTGCCCTCACGCTCGCCC
>CAXTCR010000054.1:0-19101 GCA_964242555.1 uncultured Ktedonobacteraceae bacterium | reverse complement strand
CATACGTCGCTTGCACCGCGTCCTCGTCGATGGGCGAGACGCCGACGGTATAGGGTAGGCCAAGCGTCGTAATGAGCTGGCGACGGCGTGGTGAGGCCGAGGCCAGCAACAGGGGTAGGAGTAAGGTCATGAATTGATACGCTCCAGAACCGTTACGCACTCAATGTGGGCCGTTTGTGGAAACATGTCAAGCGGCTGAACCGAGCGCAAACGATAGGTGGGATTGACGTGGCACAGGATATGCAGGTCGCGGGCAAGCGTAGATGGGTCGCAGGAGACATAGACGATACTGGCGACTGGATGCTTGACGAGAGCGTCCAGCACAACCTGTTGACAGCCCGCACGCGGCGGATCAATCACCAGCCCATTCAGCCCTGCCGCGATATCTGGTAAGACCGCTTCGACTTTGCCCTTGAGTATCTCGACATTCTCGACAGAGCGCAGGTTCCACTGTGCATCCTTGATAGCACTCGCGGACTCCTCGATGGCGATAACTTTGCCAACATGTCGTGCTAGGAGAAGCGCGAAGGTGCCAACGCCACAATAGGCATCGACTATGGTCAGTTTCTCTGCCTGCTCTTGAGCGTGTCCATGCAGCGATAGTAGGCCCTGTAGGACCATTTGTGCCATCTTCTCGGCCTGTGCCGTGTTGGTTTGGAAGAAAGAGCTGGGTCGAATGCGAAATGTCTCGCAGCCAAGTATCTCGTCCATTGTCTCGGTACGTACATCGAGTCCCCTTTGGGCGAGTTGCTGAGCAACGTCCTGGGGTTGTGTTGGCTGGATAAGCATCTGCCCACTTGCCGCACCACAACGTACAAGCACTTGTGGTTGAGGATTGGTGTGCCCACCCAGCACCCCCAACGCGCTGTTGATCTGCTCATGCGCGATAGGACAGTTCAGCAGTGGCAAGACGCGATGTGTGCCACGGGCAGTGAGTCCTGGCTGTCCAAGACGATTGACAGAAAAGCGCATATGATTGCGATAGTGCCAGGGAATATCGCATGGGACGGTTGGTAACAGAGGAGGGTCCTCGAAGTTGCCGATGTCATGCAGGAGTTGTCGTACAATATCGCGCTTCCACTCCAATTGAGCTTCATAGCGCATATGTTGCAGCTGACAACCACCACATACCCCAAAAACTGGACACGGAGCCTGGACACGCAGGGGCGATGCTTCATGTATCTCCGTAATCCAGACGCGTGGTGGACGCTGTTTCCATCGCTTGCTACGTCGTCCGGGTCGTGGCATACGTGGTGCTTCGACTGCGATGGTGACGCGTTCCCCTGGCAGGCCAGCAGGCACATGAAGCATTTGAGTGTGCTGCTCACCCCCTTCATCCACCTCGACGATTTCGGCCAGTGCATCACCTTCGCGTGTCAAGGCCCCGAGTGTGACGGTATAATAGGTAATACTACGTTCTTGCTGTTCTATCATCGTCTCTTTTTTGATTTGTTCGATTTCGGGTTAGAGGAGCGTTGAGATTGCTCCAGTTTTGTCATCTGAATAATCTGACGTATCATAAACACGATTTCATTTGGTTCAATCTGTTCCGCTACGTCGATAAGCTCCTCGGCTCTCTGCAGGTTGCCTGTGTTGACGTACAGCATTGCCAGCGCTGTGATGATATCTATTGTGAAAGGATTTGCGTCTAGTCCATGTTCTAGCAAATCTATAGCTTTTGCATCCTCGTCCCCTTCTACATACATCGTGGCAAGTTGCCCATACGCTTCGGTTGTGGCTGGATCGTCCTGAATACTCTTAAGAAAGCTCCTTTCGGCGTCCTCTTTTCGATTCAGTGAAAGCTGTATGGTGCCAATGCTGTTCCATACGGTGGGTATGTTTGGAGCCAGATTGATGGCTTGTTGATACTGTGCTAGAGCCTCTTCCAGATTGTCTTCGCGCTGCGCTAGTTGTGCGCGTCCCAGTGCAACAGCGGCCTTCTGGTCAGGGTTTTCTGCCAACGCCTCAGCTTGCGTAAAGAGCGTTCTAGCCTCGTCAGCGTACTTGTTTTGTCCGGCGTATAGGTCTGCCAGTATTATGTAGCTGGAAAAGGCATTGTCGATCGCCATTGACTCCTTCAGTGCCCCTTCCGCTAACGGAAAGTAGCGACTTGTGAACTCTGCTGCTACCGTGTCTTCATCCTCTCCCAACTCCTCCAGTTCTTCCTCTAATTCCAGGTGAGCAAGCGTATCTTCAGCCGTCAACGAGGTATAGGTTTCACCAAGTGAGCGCAGAATATCGGCACGCTCTGCAGGAAGGTGTTCTGCTGCGAGTGTAAGGTATGCGGCAGCGCGTTCGGTGTCCGATATGATCGTTGCTTGCTTTGCCGCCAACTCATATATATCAGCTTCTTCCGGTGCATAGCGCATGAGGGCGTCGCAGTAGTGAAGCGATTGCTTTGTAAACCATCTTATCTCGTCGAGATCAGGTGCGTCCTCGCTATCATCCTCGTCGTCGGCCTCTGTGTCATCCTCCAGTTCTTCATCGTCCTCGTCGTCGATGTCCGTGTCATCCTCAAGCTCTTCATCGTCTTGTAGGGTGGCCATAGCATGTATTTCTTCCGCTATCTCCTGCAAGCGAGCTTCGACCTCTGGTTGTGGAAGCTGCAATACCTGTGCGCCCTTATCGCGCATGCTCTGGATACGCACTTCCTCGCCCTCGGTAACGAATGTATAAATGGCCCAGAACCACTGGCGTCCAGTTGCTGGTAAGGTAACGGTTGCGACGGGGAGTTCTGGGAGACTATCGGCTGGAGTATTCTTCACCTCGATTGACCAGAATGCGTCCAGTTCTTCTTCGTCGGCTTCGAGACTCTCATCTAGGTCTTCAAGCGCATAACCAACATCGACCTTGCTGGCTGAAGTGTTCAATTCAGCTGCTGTGGCCCATGTCTGACGGCGTTCTATCCATGCTTCACGTGTCAGTCCTTCTTTGAGAGGGCTATTTGTTGCGAGCAAGTCATAGCAGGCTTCGAATTCCCCTTGTCCCCAGGAGCGTAAGAAGCGTTCGATGATATTCTCGCCATCGAGCGTTTCGCTATCCTCAAAATCCTCGTCGTCCTCATGATCGTCATCCTCAAAACCTTCTGGAACATTCATATTAAGGATATCGGAGAGCGACATGACTGAGGGAATTGTCCATTCGGGATAGATATTTGATCCCTCTAGCCGAATGAGCGAGCGGCGTGCTTCTTTACGTACCTCCTTGACTGGTGCATACGTATTGAGGGCCAGCACGATGTCAGCTGCCTGAGTAGTGCGCTCTTTAGCAAGTGCCTTGAGCAGTCCCACCTGTGCAGTTTCTGACATTCCAAAGATGGGGGATAGGACATTCTCTATCTGCTCTTCATTGCGACTTTTCGCAAGACCTTGTGCTAACTGACCGTAGTTTGCCAGGACAGCTTGTAGCTGCTCATTCTCCTCTGGCGTTACTTCGGTGTACTTGTTCTTATTATTCTTTGCCACAGTATCCTCTTTTCGCTAGCTATATACTAGTCTCGTTAACGTTTCTTTGTTTTTTCTTGCATGAAGCCACGTACGCTTTGCACGATCTCCAATGTGGGGTCGATTGCTTCGGCTCTTTGTAGTTCTTGCTGTGCGCGTCGCATATCGCCTGTTTCCATCAGGACTGAGGCATAGAGGGCGTGCAGATGGGCTGATTCTGGATTTGCCTTTACACCCTGCATAATAATTTCCCTCGCCAATGCGTGATCGGGCCGATTCATATAGATGGCGGTTAATTCAGAGTATGGCCGAATATCAGTTGGCTCGACCTCGATGCCGCGCTTGTATGCTTGCTCAGCGTCAACGAAACTACCCAGTTGACGGTAGGCAAAACCAAGACTGAACCAGATGCCGGGATAGTTGGGATCGAGTTCTACCACGTGCTGATAGTGCGGTACGGCCTCCGCAAAACGTTCACGACGCATCGCTATATTGCCCAGCCCGCTTTCTACAGCGGTTTCTTCATCGCGTGACATCGTCATCGCTTTTGCAGTATCCAACTCAGTCTCTGCCTCGTCGGTGCGTCCCATACTCAGATACAATTCGCCCAATAACATATGACTAGCTGCGGTGTTTTGAAGCTCGAGCGCTTCGCGCAAGGTTTCTTCGGCGCGTGTCAGGAACAGCGTCTCGCGTTCGGGCATCTCGTGTGAAAAGTTGTACGCGAGACCTGCAAAGGTTGCGCCAAGGCGTCGCAGCAGTTCCGCTTTGTTTTCTGGGAAACGCTGTATCATGCGTTGGAGATAGACAATGATGCGTTCTGGACCACCAATGAAAACGGCGCGCTCATATGCCTCTTCGTTGACTTGGCGGTCTAATGGCAGCTTTACAATCAGGGCATCATAGAAATGAAGCAATTGTGTGGCACGCCATGATAGTTCTTGCAAAGCGGTGTTGACATCCTCGTTCCTCTGCTTCATCCGGTTTTCAATTGCGTCTTCGTATTCTCCAATGCGCTTTTGCAGTTCGGCGATCGAGAGGCCCTGAATAGCCGCACCTTCGTCTTTAAACTGTCCAATGCGCCAACCATCGCTTGTATGCTCTACAGTATAGCTTGTCCAGAACCAGTGCCGATTTGTCTCTTTGTTGATTGCGGTTCCCATTGGAAATTCGCGCAGTGTGCCGTTAAGCTGGGTGTCGATAACCTCGACTGACCAACCAAACTCTAAATCTTTACGCGTTTGCGCATTGCGAAGAGGTGATGACGGTACCCACAGCGCGCTCTGGCTGCGTTCACGTTCGTGTACAAAGCCAAGTTCCAGGCGTGCTGGATGTGCTTCGTCGTACCACGCACGATGTTGCTCAATCCATTCGTCACGCGAGAGGCTGTTGCGGATGTTGCTGCCCTCCGTGAGCAGGTCATAAGCAAGGCCAAAGTCGCCGAGCGACCATGCACCAATAAAGTGGACAACGGTTTCCTGGTCTTCTAGCTCTGGATTGATAAACGTGCGTCCTCTATCCTCGCCAGTTTCGGTTGCCTCAAGGATGAGCTGCTTGATTGTTGGGAGGCGATTGCGATAATCCTGATGTGGCTCGATATGCCGCCACGTATTGATATCACTCGCCTCCTCGATCAAGCGTTTGCCCTCGGCTAGCGTACAGTCGACGACGACAACATCGGACATAGTTCTACGCATATCAGCGACGCGTTGATCGGCTGTACGCTTGCTGACGGTATCAACAAAGAAGTCTTTGATGCCCTCACGCCAGAAGTCGAGTAGGAAGCCGAAGATGCGGACCTCGCTATAGTCATACCCTTGCTCCCAGAACAAAAGTAGTTGTACCTCGCCCTGATCGCGTGATTGGGTGACGGAGCCTTTCCAGAAGCGTGGTTCGTGTGCTACCTTGACCTCGATTGCCGACACCTGCGCAATAGGTGGTGTCCAGCGTGAATGAATTTTTGCCGAGTCGAGTCGTAGGAGTGAGCGACGTGCTTCTTTGCGTATCTCTTTGTTGGGGCTAAATGCGTTGATTGCTGTCAATATATCGGCGGCATCTATCGTTTGCGTTTTGGCAAGTGTTTTGAGTAATGCTATCTGCACATCCTCTGTCAGGGATGTGATTGTGCTCAGCGCGATCTCTGCTTGCGCCTGATTGGTGCTACTGCGTAGCTCTTGTGCTAGCTCTTGTTGTCCCTCGAGGACGTGTTGCAGTTGAGTATTTTGTTCGTCTGAGAGCGTTGTTATTTGTTCTTCTTTTCGTGCCATGATGTCTCTTATTTCTCCTCGCGTTGTTCACGCAACGTGTACGATTGTACCACGAAGCGGGTGAAGAGTCGAGAAGAAAGGGATATAACAAAAATATTTGCCGCCGCATTGCGACAGCAAATATTTTTGTTACATCCGAGGAAGACCCATGGCTGCATGTACACCAATAGGAGATAAGACTGGAGGGAGTTGTGTTTGCTCCTCTTGAGTATCCGACTCCACTACTTCTACTTTTCTTCTCGCGGGAATTGTCCGTGCAACCATCAGAATGTACAGTGGGAAGGCCGCACAGTAGAAGTATGACGGTAGACTGCGCCACGCGAAGAAGAGCGGTATGACGGCGAGCAGCATGACCGCTTCTGGATGTTTGCGGCAGATGCGCCAGTACCAGACCAGCGAGCCGAGCATAGCAAGTGCTTCAAGAACAGTGTACACGTTCTGTGGCAGATAGGGGATCAGGTGCGTTACGCTCAGGCCAACGATACCCACGCCCATGGGGAACATGAGTGGATCGAGTGGTGCGCCAATGCCCGCAAGCCATGCCTGTGGATTCCACAGGATAAATGGGAGATTGCAGGCGAAGAAAACACAACCGGCAATCGTCAGGCGATAGATGCTTTCCTTGAGACCATATTGACGGAACAGCAGGATGGCATAGAACGGCACGAAAAACCATGTAGTTTGCTTTGTGGCCAGCGCTAATCCTAAGATGAGGGCGGAACTCCAACGACGCTGCCGCAGGAACCATACCAGCGTCACAAGCAGCATGCTAAATACATCGAGGTTTCCACCTACGGTAGAGGTCCACATTGGCACGTTGGCCAATGCAAGCAGCAAAACCCAGGGGCGTAACTCGCGACGCGCAAGCTTCCAGGCAATCACAACGAGGGCAAAGTAGCTCAGCAGATAGAATGGGAGCACGTTATAGTCTTTGAATACGACGAATGGAACGAGCGTCAGGAAAGACAGGACTGGATAGCTTACTCGTGCCTCGAATTCTGGCATGCTTTTCGCGCGTAGATCGGTATCAAGAATTGATTGCAAATCGCTCATAGATGGGTAGTCTGTGCGATGGGCAAGCTGTCCTGTACGCAGGGGCGTAGTCCAGTCGGGTTGAATGGGAAAGCGCCGTGCGAGATCGATCATATTAGAATCGGTATAGGGATTGCGTCCCTCTAATAAAAGAATTGCCGCATTTGTGTCGAGCGAGGTACCGTCATTAGAGAATTGTGGGGGCAAAAAGCACATCCAGATGCCACGTCCCAGCTCAATACCTCCTGCTATCGTCAGTAGCAGGGTCATAATAAGCAGAATCCGCTGCAAGCGTGTTGGATGTTTTTGCGTATAGAGTGCATGTTCGCGGACAGGACGAAACGCCATCCAGATAGCGTAGAAACTTCCCAGCATCAAAAGCAAGGGTATAAGCGAACCAAATGGTTGTATGTATGAAAAATAGAGATTGTGATCTATTTCATTAATTGATTGTAGTATTAACGCTAGGCCAATCCAGGGGGCACGACGTTGCAGTTCGACGACGAAGCGATTGTCGGGCGAGACATCTTCGGTAAAAAAGTGTCGCATCCACCTATACGACAGCCAAGCTTGCTGGGTCCTTTGGAGTTGAGTCTTCTGTACAGGGACAGATCGCTGTTCCATGATTGCAAATTCGCGTCACACAAGCAGTGCGTGTGCGCTTTTCCTCCCGTCGAAGTACCAAGTTAAGCCCCGCGAAGTAAGCGAACAAAAGGTTTAACAGGTCCACGTCTTACAACGAAGTATGGAAGAATTGCGTCACATACATGAGGATTAGAAATTGATTAGCTGTACAAAATGAGCGTTGACTGTAGGACGTGATGTGTTACGTCCTTGTTCCTCTATCGGAAGTCCTGGCGGACGTGATACATCAGTCCTTACAGGTTCAAGCGGAAGTATAACTCGCGGTGTTGTAGCTCAAATCCAAGTGTTTCATAGAGAGAAATTGCGGAGGTGTTGTGTTCCCATGTGTGTAGGTCAAGGGCTTCCAGCTTATACTCTGAGCGGGCGTATGTAATAATATATTCCATTAGCTGGCGTGCAATACCTTGCTTACGATAGGTAGGATCGACGACGACGCGCTTCACATAACCAACAGGGTGGGATGTTTCCTGCGCGGGTATCATCATTTCGGCCTTTGCAACAGCTGTACTGCCCAGTTCGCCGAGAAAGATGACCGTTCGTTCGTGTGTTGAGGGATCGACCGAGCCAAAGTACTTCTCCATATCGCGATGGATGTGACGAGTTGGAGAAGCACTAAGCGCGTCTAAACGCTCAATCGAGGGGAGGTCATTGGGCGTGGCGACGCGAAGCATCAAAGGAGATACGGGTGGCTCATTCGACATAATAAAGATTTCCTGACAAACGCATTACAGTGATATTAGGGTTCTCTGCGGCGTGGCAACATGAGTAACGAGACCAGCGCATAGCCGGCACATGCGAGCAATAGCAGGGCGTAGACAATATTTTCGCCATCACCATTGGGTGTGCGCAATGTTGAGATGCCATATACGAGAAGTGAAAGGCCCCACCATGAGAAGCCTGCGAAAACGATAAAGAGCAGAATCGTGCTCATGAGTTTCTTGTTCATTTAGCTGATACATCCTTTGGGCAAGGCTAATACATACATATTTTCTCACCTCTTATTATAGCATAAGCGCGGCATAGACTGCATCATGTATGGTGGCGCGGAACTGCCCCCAATCGTGCCAGTTGCCCCCGATCTCACGGCCCGGTTCATGTTGAATATGCCTAAGTCCATTTGCCATCTCTGGTAAATCTTCGACCAAAACCTCGCGAAAGGATTCTACGCGTTCGGATTCATCCAGTGCTCCTAGCGTTCCACCAACTTCGTCGAGCAAAAAGGCGAAGGTGTAGAAGACTGGTTTCGCTTCATTGCCGTTCAGGGTATATGAAAGGGCAGCCAGGAATCGGTTGACTTTGACTTCGAGTCCCGTTTCCTCGTGTGTCTCGCGTAGTAAGGCATCATAGACGCGTTCACCAAAGTTAATACCTCCAGTTAAGAGACGGTAGGCATTCTGTGGATAAAACGTTTTAATGGCTGTAATCAAGCGTCCACTAGATCGACGTATAACCATGCATACTTCACCGTAGCGGTCACGCGCGTTTAAGGGATCAAACGCTGTAGTAATGCCGAGGTCAATGCTACGCACAAGTGGTTTGCCATAGGTAACGGCGAGACAGGCAAGTTCATCTTGAATATCATGTGAAAGTGAAGGGAACATAATAGGAATATCTCCGATTGTTAGTGCTATAGTAAGCGTTGTGCGACGTGTATGCCATGTTCAAGTGCGAGATGCGCACGTCCACCGACGAAGGCGTCGCCACAGAAGGCAAGACCTATTGGCAGTGTTATAGCCAAGAGTGCATCCGCATCGGCTTTTTCAGTTGGCAAGGCATAGCGCCAGTATTGTACATCAGTGAATATAGGTTCCGTCAATTGTTCGTGCAGAAGGGTCGAGACATGTTGGGCTACGTCCTGGAAAAGAACATCTTGAGGGGTCTCGCGATGTGCTCTGCTATAGTCTGGTGCCATTTGCGCGATAAGCAGGCCAGCACCCTCTGGCACGCGCTCCAATGCTTTCTCGTGCTCCCACGCTAGCCACGATATTGGATGTTTCTTATCAGTGTTGACAAGCGCGTAGTAGGGACGTGTCTGCGGTGTTGGTTTATAGCCCAGCATAACTGATATAAGCGGATTGTATTTAGCCCGGTCTAGCTCTTGGATGATCGCCTTACCTTGCTCGTTAGTGAACCCGCTCCCCTCAATTAAGCCAACAGCTTGAGTTGCGGGTATGCTGATAAGAAGTTTATCGAAGTTCCCTAATGACTCACCATCTGCTCTAAAAATGGTCCATCCTGTGTTTCGCTGCTGAATACGCCCAACAAGCGTTTCCAGGCGCACATCTAATCCTTCGGCCATGCGCTTCGCGAGCGAAGTCAGACCACTGCGATAGGACCATTTGGGGTCGGCGTTCTGTTTAGAGTCGCCCTCCCCAATGTGACCGTCTCCATCGAAGATCCACACAGGTTTCGCGATATCGAGCAAGTCCTGGGTAAGGAAACGTTTTGTAACCCATTCGTTGCTTGGCTCACTGCCGCCTCTGAAGTATTGCGCGCCGTGATCGTAGATAAAACCATCGCGTTTACGTGCTGCTGCGCGTCCTCCTACACCGCGGCTCTTTTCAAAGAGCGTAACGGTATGTCCTGCATCCTGTAGTGTATGAGCGGCGGCGAGGCCGCTCATACCTGCGCCGATAATGGCGATGGTGGTCATGTGAGGTTCTCCCCATTAATGCTGGCTAGTATAATGACTTTATCTATTGGATTCATGCAACGTTTCAACAAATCTAAAACGTGTTCAATTGCCGACAAGGGTGTAATGGAATTAGACCCCTACAGACGTTATAGATTATATAATTTGCACATAAAAGCGGCGTGTTATCAGGCGTGTTTGCGCGTCTCTTTCCAGAGGTAGGAGCGGGCAAGCATTTCTTCCGCGCTTTTCATCGAGAATTCGGTGACGTTGCCGCCCATAATGTGCGCGACCTCGCGGATACGCTGCTCCGGGCGCAGTTCGTTGACAATCGTCATAGTGCGGTTATCAAGAATCTGCTTATTTACATTGTAGTGTGTATCGGCAAAGGCCGCTATTTGTGGCAAGTGGGTGACGCAGATAATTTGATGGTTGCGCGTGAGTTGCCACAACTTTTCGCCGACAACCTGTCCGCTGCGACCACTGATGCCGGAGTCGATCTCGTCGAAGATAAGCGTTGGTGTGGCGTCTGCACCGGCGAGAATGGTTTTGAGTGCGAGCATGAGACGTGATGTTTCACCACCTGAAGCAATCCTGGTCAGGGGCTTAAATGGTTCGCCGGGGTTGGGAGCAATCAGGAATTGTACATGATCGATACCCGTTGTGTCGCAGGCATAGAGTCTTTCTTCGGCATCATCGAGGGTAGCGGGGACGCCGTTTTCGTCGGGGACCTGAACTATCTCGACCTGGAAACGTGCGCGTCGCATGTTGAGATCATTCAGTTGCTCTTCCATTGACGCAGCCAAGAATGTTGCAGCCTTCTTGCGTTTCTCGGATAGCTGTTGCGCAAGGGCGCCTATCTCCTTGCGGAATTGACCGTCCTGTTGTTGTAGCTTGGCGATAATCTCGTCGCGATTGGTGATTGTCTCAAGCTCGGCCTGATCCTCGGCGGCGTGCTGGAGAATTTCTTCGATGGTGAAACCATATTTGCGGCGTAGCTTCGAGATGAGATCGAGCCGTTCCTCGATCTCAGCAAGACGGCGTGGATTGTCCTCGATATCGGACTCGTAGCTGCTGACGCTGGCCGCTACATCCTCAAGATGATAAATGGCCTCGGCAAGATTGTCGGCCTGTTCCTCCATGCTGTCATCGAGGCGCACAAGGTCGGCGAGATTGCGCTGTGCCTCGCGAAGTTGATCGAGGGCGGGTTTAAAATCGTCGCCCCCCAAGTCTGAGCCACTAATAGCACCGTAGATCAGCGTGCAGAGTTCACGCAGGCGTTCCGCATTGCTGAGCACTTTACGTTCGTCCTCTAGCTCTTCAATCTCGCCTTCGTGCAGTTCGGCCTTTTCGATCTCTTCGATCTCGTAGCGCAGAAATTCGGCGCGGCGCGTCTGGTCGCGCTCGTTTTGCTGGAGGGATTGAAGTGTCTTGCGTGCACTACGCCATTCGGCAACCTTCGCACTAAGTGCGTTGCGGAGTGGAACCGTTTCGGCATAGCGATCAAGGAAGTTGACGTGTTGTTCCGGGCGCAGCAGGCTCATGTGTTCACTTTGACCGTGAATATCAACAAGCCAGCTTGCCACCTGCTGCAAGACCTGTTGGGAGAGGGCACGCCCATTGATGCGCGCCACAGTGCGACCTGAACGATGAATGTCGCGTGTGAGGATCAGATGTCCATCCTCAGGTGTGATGCCATACTCGTCGAGCAGGGTAGCGAGAGCAATTTGCGCATCAGCACTATTAAGATCACCTCGCTGCTGTAGCGTAGCATCCCCATCGTCAAGCGCGTCGAAGAGCGTTGTGGCACCGTTTGCCGATGCCTCATCATTGCCATCCAGGTGCTGCCATTTGGAACTGGGTGCGGGTAGGGCGTCGATGGAGAAGACGCCTTCGACTGTGGCGCGTTCGCAGCCAGCGCGCACAAAATCGGCACCGATTTTGCCACCCAGGAGCGCATTTACGGCGTCAATAATGATTGATTTGCCCGCGCCTGTCTCTCCTGTAAACACATTGAAGAGGCGATTCAGGCGCAGGTGAAGTGTGTCGATGATGGCAAAGTCTTTGATGTGTAGTTCAAGTAGCATGTTCTTCTTTAGTAGCTTGTGTACTGTCGTTAATTAACTTTTGTGTAATGACTTGATAGAAATAAGTTGCGGGTCTGCGTCTTAGGAATTGGACCTCGTACGCGCTTCTCTGGATGGTGATAGTTGCGCCATCCTCAATCTCGCGGTTCATCTGTCCATCTGCTGAAAAGACGCCTGTCTGTGCATTTGTGAATATCTGTATTTTTATTTTCGCTTCGGGTTGTAGGACGAGTGCACGATCAAAAGCCAGATGCGGTGCGATAGGTGCAAGCACAATGCTCTTGACCTGTGGATGGAGCAACGGACCCCCCACAGCCATATTATAAGCGGTAGAACCAGTTGCCGTCGAGAGTATCATCCCATCGGCATAGGTATTGCTATAATGATGGTCATCTATCCAGACGTGCATGTTGACGACACGCGGCCATTTACCACGAGCGATAACGACATCGTTGAGTGCGAGGAATTCTTCTTGAGTGCCATTTTGCTCAAGGACCGCGTGTAGCAGGGCACGTCTATCCGTCCATACTGAGTGATCGCGTTCAAGGTAGTGCTGGAGTTCTGAATATACCTCTTGTGGCTCTAGCTCGGTTAGAAAGCCGACGCGTCCAAAGTTTACGCCGACAAGCGGAATATCAAGTACGGCGCAGAGGCGGGCCGCGTTCAATATGGTGCCATCACCACCCAAGACAATCACCACGTCACAGCCATGGAGCTTTGGATCATCGCCCTCTTCCATCTCCTGACTAATGTCGATGACGCGTATCTCGTGCCCCTGCTGCTGTAACATAGGAGCAAGTCGGGCAGCAACATCCGCGGTTTCCTGTTTGCGTCCCTGGTAAAATATGGCAATTGTATTCACTACACACTCCCAATAAGGCTACTTTTGAAGCCACTGTAATGGTACGTCATAGGTCAACGCTTGTCAACTATGCTCCTCCATCCATCCACCTATAGAGCAAGAAATTTTTACTTGACTCTTGTCCCACTTCCACGTATACTCAGTGCGACACATAGTATAAGTCGTCGCGAGGGACGAATACATATGAAGTGCAGACAACAGCGAGTCGGAGATGGTGTGAGTCCGGTCCCTGCTCTTCTATGAAATGCCCCCCTCTGGTCCTCTTAGCTTTTGCATTACAAGGGGACCGCGATACGGAACGAACGCTTCTTTTTGTAGGAGCCAGTAATTCTAGTCGGTAGTCCTCCGTTACCACAGGGCGAGGCATCGAACGTCCAGTATGTGCCGTTCCGTGCCTTTGAGTGGGAGATGACCGTATCCCTAGATATAGGCCATTTCCAAATCAGGTGGTACCACGGGCCATAACAATAGTCAATTTCTGCCCGTCCTGTCCTTCCGTTGAGCCGATGTATCGGACTCAATGGAAAGACAGGACGGGCTTTTTGTTTGCCTGTCGAGGTACCACACACATAAGGAGAATAGTATGAACCAACGTCTCTCATCGCTTGAGATCGTCAACCGCTACCTTGCGTTCTTTCAGAACCATAACCATGTCGAACTACTGGGTAGCTCACTCGTCATGCCTGGAAACAGCACCTCGTTTGTCATCGCTGGTATGCAACCACTGCTGCCCTATCTTCGTGGACAGCAACTGCCGCCATCGCCGCGTCTTGCCTCGCTGCAACGCTGTTTGAGAAGCGACGATATTGACGCAGTGGGCACCAACGGGCGTAAAAACTCCAGCTTCTTCATGCTCGGCAACTGGTCGATAGGCGATTATGGCAAGCATGAAGCGATTGACATGGCAATTGAACTGCTGCGCAACTTCGAGCTAGACCTCACAAAGCTTTGGATAACAGTCTTTTCAGGCGACGAGCAGTTAGGGATACCACTAGATGAAGAAGCGATAGAGGGCTGGCTGCAGGCTGGTATTCCAGGGGAGCGCATTGTGCCACTGGGTAGAGATGATAACTTCTGGACAATGGGTGGTCCTGGTCCATGTGGACCTAATTCAGAAATTTTCGTAGACCGGGGCGTTGTGTATGGCTGTGGCAAATCAAGCTGTCAGCCAGGATGCGCGTGTGATCGTTTCCTTGAAATTTGGAACCTTGTGTTTATGCAATACGAACGCTTCGCGGACGGACATCTCGAACCCTTGCCACAACGCAACATCGACACAGGCATGGGTCTTGAGCGTATGGCGTCGATTCTGCAAGATACAGAGTCGGTCTTTTCTATTGATTTGTTTGAGTCTGCGAACATGCGGCTGCAAGAACTTGCTCCACTCAACGGCGTAGAGAATAACGAACAAGAACGGCGGGCGCGCAGAAGGATAGTTGACCATACGCGTGCGGCTCTGCTAGCGTGCTTGGCAGGTGTTATTCCGGGGCGTGATGGACGAGCATCGGTTGTACGTAGCATCATTCGTCGGGCATCCCGGCAGGGACGCTTGCTCGGTATCGACAAGCCCTTCTTGAGCGAACTAGTGAGGCCGGTGGCGCAAGCACATAGCTCACTCCTTACAACTGAAGAACACAGCCGTGTTCCTATGGTTGCTTCGATCATTGCGGACGAAGAAGCGCGTTTCGAGCGGGTCCTGACCTCTGGCCTGAAATACCTTGGGCAATTAAAACCAGATACATCTGGTTTCGTTTCAGGTGCAATGCTTTTCGGCTTGCACGCTGAGAAGGGCTTTCCCCCCGAGCTGGCAGCCGAGATTCTTGCTGAGCGGAATCTTTCCGTCGATTGGTCGAGTTATGGACCAGCGTCCGAGGAACATAAGCGTGTCAGCCGCGTGAGTGCGGAGCGACATTTTAGATAAGAGTGAGACATGACTCGATTGATATGCGCCTAGATTTGTGATAATGATATATGCGATACATCGGCATATGTCGGACGCGGTGAACCTGGTCCCTATGCTATTCTATAAAAGGGCGTAGGGACCAGGTTCACCGCGTCCGACATGGACCAACTCATTGGTTATATCGCAATTGTATTATTTTTCTACAGTAGGCTCATCCACTACCTGGATGTAGTCCTCTGGCGTGATGCCGTCGTCGGCGTATAGCTCGGTGACGGTCCAGCGGGATGTGTTGCCATCGCGCCAGAAGCGCAACGAGAGGTTGCAGTGACCGACGCGCATACGTTGCAACTCGATATCTGGCAACCAATCGGGGAGGGTTGGACGCACATAGAGGCGTTTGTGTGGTGCATCTGCCCGCAGACCAAGAATGGTGCGTATCATATGGAAGATGCTGCCCGTTGCCCACGCCTGTGGAATGTTGGCTCCGGCGGGATAGAGGATGGGAAAGTCATATTCGCCATCGCGCTGCACACCAGCGAAGACTTCAGGAGGACGATAGGCATCGAAACGCTCCGTGGCATCGAAGATGGCGCGAATGACCTGATTGGCCTCGTTGTCTAAGCCGTAGCGTTTGAAGCCGTCCGCGATGATGCCATTGTCCTGGGGCCAGATCGAGCCGCGCTGGTACTCAAATGGGTCATACGCTGGATTGTTGCTGGTGAGTGTGCGAATGCCCCAGCCGCTCCACATATCCTCCTGTAGCAGGCGTTTCGCGGTCCGCACCGCCTTGTCCGGGTCCACAATGCCATTCCACAGGCACTGGCCCGCGTTTGAAGCAATCGTGGTGATCTGTTTCTTTTCGGGATCAAGCCCATAGGCGATACAGCCCTCATCCTCCATCCAGAACTTCTCGTTGAACGCCTTCTTCAAGCTCTCCGCTTGTTGGGTCAACTGCTGTGCGCGCTCAGTATCGCCCAATACCTCGAAAATCTCGGCCATGCGCGTCTTCGCATCGTACACATAACTTTGCAATTCACACAGACCCTTGGGCTGCTTTACCTGACTGCCATCGGCGTACATCACAGCATCTCCCGCGTCCTTCCAACCAGTATTTTCATAGTGGAAGGCCGAGTAGCTTTTATATTCTTGAAATCCATCGCCATCCAGATCGCCATAATTATCGATCCACGACAGACACTTTTCAGCTGTTTCGCGTGCGACATGCAGCATCTGTACATCGCCTGTCCAGCGATAAGCTTCGGAGAGCACGATCAGGAACAGTATCGTCGCATCGGAGGTTCCGTAGAAGGGAGTGAAGGGTGCTTTATGGAAGTGAGCCAGTTCGCCGAAGCGGATCTCGTGCATAATCTTGCCGGGCTGTGCTTCACGCCAATCGTCGCGCTCGGTGGCCTGATATTCGGCGAGGCGTCGCAATGCCCCACGTGCGAAACCTGGAGAAACCGCCATATTCTGATAGGAGACGGTCAGGCTATCGCGTCCAAAGAGGGTGACAAACCATGGCACACCAGCAGCAGGCACCCATGCCTCGTCCGACACGTCCATGTCATAGATGCGTAGAGCACCCATATCTTCAACCGCTTGCTGGTACATGCGCTCGATCTTGGAGTTTGAGGATACTAGGCCTGTACAACGTGCTTGCCAGCGTGCCTGCCTGTCGTCGAAGTCGCTGCGCGGCTCCTCTCCTCGTGAGGGCATCGCGCCCGCTGAGTCTGTACCCTGTCTCGCTCGACGGCAAGTACTTGGATGTGGCTCTTGAATAAATTGACCATGCTCTAGAATCATCTCGCCGCATGAATACCAGTGCTGGTTTGGGGCTAGCTCGATCTCGAAAAAGATACGCCCATTGGCATACCCCACATGCGAATCGCTGGCGATCCGATAGCTAAACGCACGGTGAAAATCCCCGTTCACGTACGTTGTACGCAATTGTTTCGCCTGTCCGTCCCAGGTCGTCTCCTGTTTGCCACGTTGTATGATGTGCTTTGACTTTACCTCAAATAGATCGGCGAAATCCGAACGCATGCCCAACTCTAGCAGAAACGATACCTTCTTGCCCGTATAGTTCGCGACTTCGATATCCTCGTGGATGCCTTCGCTCACAACGCGGTTGATCGTCACGCGTATCGTCTGTCCTGGGATTTTGCCATCTTCGGTCTCAATGGTATGATTGGTCAGGTGGAAGCGGGTCGCGTAGAAGCTGAGCTGGCTTGAGTTTATGACGGAGAGCGGCGAACGATTGAGGTAGAGACGATAGAAGTTGACGAAGCGCGTATCTAGCGCGTAGACGCCCTGATCGGTATTCGCCGTAATTTCGCCGCTCTGCGTCGTTACCATAAAGGTGCGGCCCTGACTGGCCGTAATCGTCGGCGGTCCAACTCGTATCTCGATAGGCATCTGTTATTCTCCTGATGACATGGGCAAGTCATGTCACTACTATATAGAGACTGATGCAGCAATCTTCACCGTGGCGCGAAGTATAGTAGTGACATGACTTGCCCATGTTATGCTCCTGTCGCTAGCATGCTCCACGTGCTTAATTACGCATCCGTACTGTTGTGCGTCACTTCGTCATGTGTATTGGTGGTCGAGTTTATATTTGTGTTTGTCATTGAGCCGCGATCTGGATTAGCACCCTCACCCGCGACACGACCAGCAGATGAACTACCACCGGTGACTGTGTCGCTACTCGTATTCATCCCGCCCCTAGTGCTGTCATTCGGGTTTTCTGTTGGCAAGGTGCCACCTCCTGGTGATCCTGGCCCCTGACCCGTTGCCATACCACTCCCCAATGTCGTGCCGCTCGCGTTTCCTCCAATGAGCTTATTATAATCCCCTGCATCTCCCCCTGTCGAGTTGGTGCTACTATTAGTGTCTATCGCATCAGAACCACTTCCTGGTGCAGTAGTATTGGATGCACCTGCGCTTACTGGGCCGCCAGCAAGGGACTCTTCTCGCCTTACCTGCTCTTGAGTGTCGTCGTTGTTCATGTGTGTTGCTCCTTTGCTTTTTTGATTTCTTCTGGATTTTGTTTGTGACGCCAAATGTCAATTTATCCGATATGGATTGCGTAGGATATAGTCAATGAATTGGCTTTGGACGCCGTGAACGTGGTCCCTACGAATGTGTGGATTGCTATTTGGTGAGAATGTGGGATAGCGAGAAGATGGGCAAACGATTCATACAGTTGCCGGTAGAATCGATTGCCCAACAGGTGTGATAGAATGCAGACCTCTACATTATGCTTGTACGACCAGCATGTTCGCCATGTCCGCTAGTTTATTTATGCTTGTGCTGCGGGCATTTCTGCTACGTCTGCTAGGGCTTTATCGAGCAGCTGGGCGGCCTCGTCGAGATCGGCTCTGGTCAGGACGAGGGGTGGAATCATGCGCAGGGTGGCGGTACCTGTGTTGTTTAGCAGGAGGCCGTGTGCCAATGCGCGCTGCACGATTACGGGGGCCAGTTCATGCTTGACGTTTACGGCTCGCATCAGGCCGATACCGCGTGGGCTGTCGATAAATGAGTACTTCGCGCATAGGGCTTGGAGCTTTGTGTTCCAGTACTCACCCATTTGTGCGGCATTGTCGAGCAGGTTTTGCTCAAGGATGGTATGAACCGTGGCGATACCGGCGGCACATGCGATAGGGTTGCCACCGAAGGTGGTGCCGTGATCGCCCGGGGTGAATACATCGGTGCGTGGACCTGTGAGCATAGCGCCTATTGGCACGCCGCCCGCGAGACCCTTCGCCATTGTTACAACGTCCGGTGTCACATAGTGTTCCCAGCTAAAGAACTTGCCTGTGCGACCCATACCGGCCTGTACCTCGTCACAGATCATGACCAGATTTTGCTCGTCACACCACTGGCGTACGCCCTGCATAAATGCTTTGTCGGCGGGCCAGATACCGCCCTCGCCCTGCACTGGTTCGATCAGGATGCCGATAGTTTTCTCACTTGTTGCCGCTTTCAATGCCTCAAGGTCGTTAAATGGAACCTGCTTGAATCCATCTGGTAGTGGTGCCCATGACGCTTGGTAGAATGCCTGTCCTGTTGCGGCTGTTGTCGCCAGTGTGCGTCCATGAAAACTACCATTCATACTAATGATCTCATAGGCACCGTTGCGGTGCAGACGACCATATTTACGTGCCAGCTTTATCGCGCCCTCGTTTGCTTCCGCGCCGCTGTTCGAGAAGAACGAACGCATGCCCTTGC
>CAXTCR010000053.1:0-19140 GCA_964242555.1 uncultured Ktedonobacteraceae bacterium | reverse complement strand
AAGGCTATGACGATGGTCGTAAAAATCGGCGGTAGCGCCGGTACCTCGACAACTACAATTATCTCAGATATTGCCCAGTATGTTGCGCGGGGAGAGCGTGTGGTGCTGTTACATGGTGGTTCCGACCTCACAAATACGCTCTCGCGGCAAATGGGACAAGAGATACGCATGGTCACAACACCAAACGGGATGGTCAGTCGCTACACGGATAGTGAAACGCTGCGCTTGTTTGCGATGGCTACTGCAGGACAAATCAATACCGAACTCGTGGCGCAACTGCAGCGGCAAGGTGTCAATGCACTCGGCCTTGCTGGTGTCGATGGACGCCTCCTGCTGGCACGCCGCAAAGCTGTTGTACGCTCGCTCACGCCTGAGGGACGCATTCAAGTTCTACGCGATGACTATACGGGTCAGATTGAACACGTCAATAGCGCACTGCTCACACTGCTACTAGATGCTGGCTATACACCTGTTATCGCGCCTTTAGCGTTGAGCCACGAAGGGGAGCGCCTGAATGTCGATGGAGATCGAGCTGCCGCGGCGGTTGCCGAGGCGCTACACGCGGAGACACTCGTGCTCATGACCAACGTCCCCGGCCTGCTCACCAACAAAGATGATCCGGCGACACGGATTGCAAATATTCCTGCTGAGCAGCTAGACGAGTACATGATGTATGCGCAGGGACGGATGCGCAAGAAGTTGCTCGGAGCGCAAGAGGCGTTGCGGGGTGGGGTAGTGAGCGTGTACATCGGGCAGGAGTCTTTGGTTGAGGTTCTTGGTGGAGCGGGAACCACAATTTCGGCAATGAATGTTACAGCGGTTCCTACGAATTAGCATTGGCGTATTGATACAGGGAAGAGATGCAGCTAGAGGGAGGACACATATGATTGGGGCTATCGAACGAGAAAGTACTTATACGAGCGGTGTCTATGGGAAGCGCAATGTTGCTATCGTGCGTGGTCGTGGCGCGTTGCTGTGGGATGCCGAGGGGCGCGAATATATCGACTGTACGGCTGGCTATGGTGTGGCGAATATTGGACATGGGAGAATTGAGATTGCAGCGGCACTGGCAGAGCAGGCGCAACGCCTGGTCACGTGTCCCGAAATCTTCTACAATGATGTACGTGCCCGTTTGCTCGAACGTCTTGCACACGTGACACCGGAGGGACTCGACCATATCTTTCTATGCAATAGCGGCACTGAGGCGATAGAGGGTGCATTTAAGTTTGCGCGTTTGGCGACGGGACGGACAGGGATTGTGGCGATGCTGCGCGGCTTTCACGGGCGTACGCTGGGCGCGCTTTCCGCTACATGGGAGCCACACTATCGCGAACCCTTTGCGCCATTGCTGCCTGATGTGACACATATCCGCTACAACAATATCGCAGTTGCCGAAGCCGCGATTAACGAGGACACTGCCGCCGTCATTCTTGAACTTGTGCAGGGCGAGGGCGGCGTGCATGTCGCTGACGAAGCTTATATCCGCGACCTCGCAACACTGTGTCATGAACGCGGCGCCCTGCTAATTGTCGATGAGGTGCAAACGGGCTTTGGGCGTACGGGAACGATGTTTGCATGTGAAGGGTACAATCTGTATCCCGACATACTGTGTCTCGCGAAATCTATCGCGGGCGGCGTGCCGATGGGTGCAATCTGTCTCGGGCAACGTGTGATGGAGAGTGGGCGGGTTACAAAGGGTGTGCATGGCAGCACCTTTGGGGGCAATCCGCTTGCCTGTGCTGCTGCCCTTGCAACACTGGATATTCTTCAAAGTGAGGCGCTGCCAGAACGCGCCGCCAGACTTGGCGCATATGCCCTTGAACGCCTGCGCGCATTACGTTCGCCACTTGTGCGCGAGGTGCGTGGTCGTGGCCTACTGCTTGGGATCGAACTCACACGTCGTGCCCAGCCCTATCTTGAGGCTTTGACCGAGCGGGGTATCTTTGCGCTACAGGCTGGTCCAAACGTCATTCGTCTGCTGCCACCATTGGTGATTACGGAGGCTCAATTAGAGCGTGTGTTAGATGTTTTGAGCGAGGTGTTAGAGGTTGGAGGGGAACAAGGGGGACCAGGGCGTCCGCAAGGGGAACGCCCCTCACATAGGATGCAGGCAATTGATCCTGTTGAGTTGTTGCAGTCGATGTTGACCATTCCTAGCCTTTCGCGACGGGAACGACCTTTGGCGCGGTTCCTTGTTGAGCGGGCGCAGCGGATGGGGTTGCATGCGTATCTTGATGAGGTTGGGAATGTGGTTGCCAGTACGCATGATGCAGAGCATGTGCAGGAGCCAATTGTCTTGCTCGGGCATATGGATACTGTGCCGGGCAATATTCCAGTGCGGGTTGAGGATGGTCTGTTGTATGGACGCGGCGCGGTTGATGCGAAGGGACCGCTTGCAGCGTTTCTTGCGGCTACTGCCCGCGTTGCCCAAACGGGGGATGCGCAGCGACCGATTATTGTGATCGGGGCTGTGGAAGAGGAGGCTGCGACATCGCGTGGGGCGCATGCTGTTGTAGGACGCTACGCTCCTGCAGGATGTATCATTGGTGAGCCGAGTGGTAGTCAGGCAGTGACGATTGGATATAAGGGACGCTTGCTAGTCGATTGCTGTATCTCGCGTTCCTCAAGTCACAGCGCGGGACCACACCAGAATAGCAGCGAGGTTGCTACTGCTTTCTGGGAGCGAGTCCGCTCACATGCTATAGAGTGGAACGCGCAGTACGCACCCAATTCGTCATTTGCCGCATTGTTGCCATCGTTGCGGAGTGTTAGCGGCACACAGGACGGTTTGGAGGAGCAGACGCGCCTGTTCATCGGTTATCGTCTGCCGCCTGCTTTTGATACGACAAGCTTGCGGGCGCGGTTAGAGGAATGGGCGCATGAGGATGGGGTGCACCTACACTTTTCGGGGGAAGAGGCTGCATTCCAGACGACGCGCACCACACCTATCGCTCGTGCGTTTCTCTCAGCAATTCGCGCGACGGGCGGAAAGCCGACCTTTAAGCACAAAACCGGCACGTCTGATATGAATGTGGTTGGGCCAGTCTGGGGGCAAAACATTCTTGCCTATGGTCCAGGAGACTCGAGCTTTGACCACACGCCCAACGAGCACATCAACCTTGCCGAGTATACCCATGCTATCGACGTGCTCGAAATCGTGTTGCGCAATCTTTCGCAGCGGCGAGAGGTGACGCAATGAGATCTCTTACTATACTTGACTCGACGCTGCGCGAGGGTGAACAATTCACAGGGGCGTGCTTCACGCTCGAACAACGCTTGACGATTGCGCGCATGCTTGATGCAATAGGGGTGTCCTTCATTGAAGTGCCCTCACCCATTGCTTCACCGGAGACGCAACAGGCTGTACTTGCGCTGTGTAACCTGGATTTGCAGTCGCATATTCTTGCCCATGTACGTTGTGTCGAGACCGATGTAGAGGCCGCGCTAAAGACGCCTGTGTATGGCCTCAACCTCTTTTACGGGACCTCGGCGCAGTTGCGCACATTCAGCCATGGACGGCGTATTGAGCAGATGATTGCTGATGCCGTACCGCTGGTGCGAAGAGTACGCGAATCCGGGCGTTATGTGCGTTTCTCAGCCGAAGATGCTTTTCGCAGCGACCTGATCGATCTACTACATGTCTTTGATGCCGTGGTTGACGCTGGGGTACAGCGCATTGGTCTGCCGGATACCGTAGGTATCGCGACGCCACGACAGGTAGCACAAATCGTGCGTTTGTGTCATGAGCGCTATCCACACGTTGGGATTGAGTTTCATGGGCACAATGACACAGGGTGTGCCAACGCTAACACGATTGCCGCGTTCGAAGCGGGTGCTAATTGTCTTGATGTGACCGCGCTAGGTATCGGTGAGCGCAATGGTATTGCGTCTTTAAGCGGATTGATCGCGCAGCTCTACATTCATTATCCCGAATTGTTGTCGGCCTATGACCTGACATGTGTTGCGCCGCTCGATGCGTTTGTCGCATCCTGCCTCAATCTACCCATTCCATTCAACACGCCAATTACCGCGCCAAGTGCCTTCACGCACAAAGCGGGAGTACACACAAAAGCGGTGCTGCGTAATCCACGAGCCTACGAGATACTTGACCCAGCAGATTTTGGCCTGTTGCGAAACGTCGATATTGGGTCGCGCGTCACAGGTCGCTACGCTGTTGGGCATCGTGCAACCGCGCTCGGCTTGCAGTTAACGAATAGCGAAATTGCGGCTTTAACACATGCACTCAAAGCAAAGGCCGAACATGGGACGTTAAGCCAGGAAGAGGTTGATGGATTTATACGATTGTGGTGTACCGAAGTAAGAGTGTGAACACATCTCCTTCGTCATAGGGACCACGTCTACGGCGTCCGAGAGCGATTTATCGCATATGTTTTGTATGAGAAAAAGGATTAAGACAATGGGAACGTTAACCGAAGAAATTTTTAGTTACAAGCTGGGACGACCTGTGGAGCAGGGAGAGACCGTGATTGTCGAGGTTGATCGTGTGATGAGCCATGACACAACGACACCGCTGGCGATTCAGGCGTTTCGTAAGCTATCACAGCAGAGTGGTGGGCGTGTCTTTAACCCACGCCGTTCGCATATCGTGTTTGACCATATTATACCGGCTTCGACCATTGCGGCGGCGACGCTTCAGCGTGATATCCGCACGTTTGCGCGAGAGCAGGACATCACCATTCTACAGGAGGGTATCTGTCATCAAGTTATGCCGGAACGTGGTTATGTTGTGCCGGGCAACATTATTGTCGGGGCGGATAGCCATACTTGTACCTATGGTGCACTTGGAGCCTTCGCGACCGGTATGGGGTCAACCGATATCGGTGTTGCTTATGCTACGGGGCGTACGTGGATGCGTGTGCCGACGACTCTCAATATCGAGATAATGGGAACGCTGCCGTTCGGCGTTTATGCCAAGGATGTGACGTTCGAGATGGTGCGACAGGTCGGCGTTGATGGGGCGAACTATCGCGCTATCGAGTATACAGGCGATCTGGTCGAGCGACTATCGATAAGCGAACGCTTCACCCTGTGCAACATGGCTATCGAGATGGGCGGAAAGGCTGGTCTTGTCTCGCCCGATGCGACTACGCAGGCATGGCTACGTGGTCGTACAGAGGTCGAGTATCCCATGCTTGCGCCGCGCAATCCGAGTTATGAACGCACCTATTATATTGATGCATCGAGGTTGCGCCCGATGATTGCCTGTCCGCCGGATGTAAACAATGTTGTTCGGGTCGGTGATGTGACAAACGTGGAGATAGATCAAGTCTTCCTGGGCACCTGCACTAATGGGCGCTTAGACGATCTGGCAATTGCTGCCGGTATTCTACAAGGCAAGACAATCTCGCCACGTACACGCATGGTCGTGGTACCGGCGTCGCGTGAGGTTTATCTTGAGGCGATGCGTCTGGGCTACCTGGAAACCTTTGTGCGTGCTGGCGCGACCGTTGAAAATCCTGGTTGCGGTCCGTGTATCGGGCGACATCAGGGAGTGCTTGCTCCTGGCGAACGCGCCCTCACGACTATGAACCGCAACTTTACGGGACGCATGGGTGATCCCACAGCTGAGATTTATCTTGGCAGTCCTGCCACCGCAGCTGCCACTGCCTTAAGTGGTCACATCGCCGACCCGCGCGAATTTTTATAGAAATTGTACGGGACTGATGTAGCACACTCCGTTAGCGATCAAATCTGTACAAGGACGCGATAATGCATGTTTACAAAATAATGGGTAAGCAACGTAATGTGTTAATACGCATAATCGGTCCCTACAGAAATTTGTCCGTGAACAAAAGCGAAAGGAAAAACTTAATCATGAGCCGAATCTGGATGTTGGGCGACAACATAAATACCGACGTGATCATTCCTGGACGCTATAACGTAACAACCGACCGCGCACAACTTGCGAAATACTGCTTGTGCGAGATTCTTCCAGACTTCGCGCAACAGGTACAGGTGGGGGACGTAATCATGGGTGGGCACAACTTTGGATGTGGTTCTTCGCGAGAGCATGCGCCAGCTGCTATTCTGGCCTCTGGCGTACGCGTGGTGATTGCGCGCAGCTTTGCCCGTATCTTTTATCGCAACTCCATCAATATCGGTCTGCCTGTACTAGTTTGTGAAGAGGTGGTGCTGGCGAGCCATGATGGACAACGCATAGAGGTTGACCTGGAGACTGGCGTTATCCACAACATTGATTTAGAGCAAACATTTCAGGCTGAGCCGCTTACACCCTTTATTGCGCGGATTGTCGCGGCTGGTGGCATCATCAACTACATTCAACAGGAAGGAACGCTGCGATGAGCTTTGCCCACTTCCAGCGGCGTTCTTCAGTGTCGCAGCCAACCGTCTGTGTAATTCCTGGTGATGATGCCGCGCCAGAAGTAATGCGTCCAACCGTCGAAATCCTGCGTTCTCTAGCTCCTGATATACACTTTGTCGAAGCCGCTTGTGGACGCGAGGCAGAGGCACATTATGGCTATGCCTTTCCCGAAGAAACGCGAACAGCTATTGATACGGCGGATTGTACGCTCTTCGGTGCGAGCGGCGGGCCGAGTCGTCCTATCTTATGGTACCTGCGTTGGGGCAAAGGGACCTACGTCAATATTCGTCCTGTGCGCTGGTATCCCGGGTATGCCAGTCCAATGCGCCATTCAGAGCGTATCGACTATGTGATTGTGCGCGACAATCTGGAGGGCATGTATCCACCGAGAGAAGGTGATATAGCAGAGCTAAGCGCATTGCCTAGCAGTAGCTCATGGTGGCAGGCGCCGCAGACTGATAAGGTGGGCGCTTATGCTGTGCGAGTCGTGACAGACGAGCAGATGCAACGCGTCGCTATCTCTGCATGCGAACTGGCCCTGCAGCGGCAAGCACTTGGCTATCCTGGCATTGTCACGCTTGGTACGAAATACTCTATTCAACCTCGTACCGATGGACGTTTTCGTGATATTGTACGCGATACCATGCGCGAATATACAACGTTGAGCTATCAGCAATATTTGATTGATGATCTAGGGCGACGCATGATTGCCGCGCCGGAGACACTCGATGTTGTGGTGCTCTCGAATGAGCATGGTGATATTCTCGCTGATGTTGGCAGTGGCAGCATCGGCGGTCTCGGCCTCTCGCCCAGTGCGTGCTATGGGATAGACTATGCCTACTTCGAGCCAGTTCATGGGTCCGCTCCTGATATCGCTGGGAAGGGAATAATTAATCCTACTGCAATGCTGCTATCAGGCGCTATGATGCTTGACTATCTCGGGTATGGTCAGCAAGCACAACGATTGAGAGATGCAATTGCTCATGTGTATGGAGAAGGAGAGATACTACCTGTGGATCAAGGCGGGAGAGCGAGTACGCAGGAATTTGTGGACGTAGTGTGGGAACGTTGTGCGAGGGTAAGGGTGTGATGATGCGTTTTTTAAGATTCTATTCGTAGGGGTCTCATTCTATTACACCCTCGTTAGGCTTGTAATGCGGAACGAGGGTGTAATAGAATGAGACCCCATAGGCGTCCAGTTAAGGAAAGCCAAACGCGCACTGCAAGAGGCGCGAGGTGCTCAAGCGAGTGCTTCGCGCTTCGGTGGAACATCCTCCTTGTACGCTTTGGATCATGAGTCGAAGCGCTTTGCCCAGTGTGAGATGGCGACAGAACCCATGCACTAAGGTGGGAACATGCTCACGCAAGACTTCAGCAACTCCCGTCAAACTGTGATGGGGATCGTCCCAGCACGCCAGCAGCATCACCCACTGTTGCACCACCATCGCCAGCAATTTGGCATACACCTCACAGAGAATGCGCCACCGATTGTGCGTCGTCCACTCATCAATCAACGCCTGCTCTTTCCACAACTTGAATAACAACTCGATTTGCCAGCGTGCTCGCATCACCACAAACGCTTGCTCTAGGCTCAACACCCGTGGCGACACATTGCTCACAATGATCGTCCAGTGCGCCACCTCCAGGGCCACTGGATTGACGGGCTTGCTGTGCTTGCACGCATCCTCACGAATGCGCTGCTGTCGCTGCTCGGCGACCTCTGCTGGCACCCGTCGCACCAACAGTCGCACCCCTTTGAGCAGCTTGGTGGCTCCCACATCCACCAGCCATTCGGCTTGGGTTTGGCCCTCCGCTAGCCCTGCAAGCAGCGTGAGCACCTCGGTTCGCTGCTGCTGCTGCCAGAGCACCGCTCCCACTTTGACCCGAATGCAGAAGAAGACGCCCTGCTTCAGCAAGTGACTCAAATACTGTAACGACCAGTAGCCCAAATCGGCGAGCCACCAACTGCCTGCGGGCATCTGCTGCTCACACAAGACACTGGAGAGGTCGTGACGGCGCCCTGCATGCAGATGCGGCCCGTGTAATCTCCCTGCTTTGAGGTCAAAGCGCACCGTGATTTTGAGCGCCGCCTTGCTGTTGTCGGGGTTGTTCTTGGCGGCGGTGCCTCCACAGCCTTGCCACACCTGGGCAAGGGAGCTAGGTAAGCTGATGGTGCTTCCGTCTTCCACGAACACCGCGCTAAACGGCTGCATCCACGACGACGAGACGTGACTGATGCCGACCACCTCTTGCACCGCTCGCCGTAACAAGGCCAGTAACCACAGGGCCGTTCGCTCGGTAAAGTGGCAGTCCACCTCCTGTTTCGTCAGCTTCAAGTCCAAGCACCCGGCAAACCGAGCCAAGGCACTGGGACCACTTCGTGGCAAGTGCCACCAGCCCATGACCAGTAAGAGGGCCAGTTTGTACAACGGGATGCTGCGCTCTCGCAAGCCTGCCTCTCGTGCTAACTCGACGGCATCCTGTTCAAACACGTGTTTCATCCGCTTATTCAGTCGTGGTATACTTTCCATCGTATGACTCCTGTGAGAGAAGAATGTTTGCTTCATTGCTATCTTCTCACAGTAGCGCATATTTGTCATCTTCTTTTCTAGCTCAGCAATTCTTAACTGGACGCCTATGGGTGTAATAGAATTAGACCCCTACAGTATCTTTATCGTTCAAGATTATGTTCATTCGGTTCATAATACCATGTATGCCACCTTCTTTCGTTTTCCCTCGTACCACAGACAGAAGTATAATTTATAAGAAGGGACGTATGCAATGGCAGAAGATAGTTTGCATATAACGGCAAACTGGATCGACGTTTCGGTTCCACTTTATACAGGCATGGCGCACTGGCCCGATAATCCGCCCGTCGAGATTGACTACGCGATGAGCCTTGAGCGTGGCGATGGGGCTAATGTTTCGAATATTTTGATGGGGGCACACACTGGTACACATATGGACGCGCCACTGCACTTTTTAAAGGATGGGGCAAGCATCGACCAGATGCCCCTTTCTGCTACGATGGGACGTGCCCGTATTATCGAGATTAGCGACACCGAGTCTATCAAGCCAGCAGAGCTGGAGCCGCACAACATACAGTTAGGCGAGCGCATTCTTTTCAAAACGCTTAATTCACAACGCGCATGGCAAGGCGATGAGTTCGTCAAAGATTTCGTCTACATCTCTAAAGAGGCCGCTGCCTATCTCGCCAAACTGCAAATACAAACCGTTGGCGTTGACTATCTCTCCGTCGGGGGCTTTTACAAAGACGGACAAGAAACGCACCACGCGTTGCTCGGTGCCGGTATCTGGATCATCGAAGGTCTCAACCTTTCGCAAGTGCGAGCAGGGGAGTATGACCTGATTTGTTTGCCGCTCAAAATGCAGGGACGTGAGGGTGCGCCAGCGAGAGCGGTTGTGCGGTCTGTGAGTACGACTTAATAAAACGAGAATATGTGTTATCGGGACCAGGGCACACGTAAATGGAATGCCCTGGTTTCATTGATGGCCTAATCTAAGCCATTACGGTGTTGGCATGCCACCTGTCACGGTAAGGGTTTCGCCGGTGACGTAGCTGGACTCGGGGCTGGCGAGGAACACGTAGGCGGGCGCTAATTCGGCGGGTTGTGCGGGACGACCCATTGGGGTCTGCGCGCCGAACTGGGCCAGTTTTTCGGTTGGCTGACCACCGGCGACCTGTAGGGGTGTCCAGACTGGTCCAGGTGCTACGACGTTAACTCGGATACCTTTGGCTGCAAGTTGTCCTGCCAATGCCTTACTGAAGGCGTTGATCGCGGATTTGGTGCTTGCATAGTCCAGCAGTATTGGAGCTGGCTGGTATGCTTGAACAGACGATGTATTGATGATGGTGCTCCCTGCTGGCATGTGTGGTAGAGCGGCTTTACACAGCCAGAACAGCGAGTACACATTCGTCTTAAACGTTTCGTCGAACTGCTCCGAAGTAAGGTTGGCGATATCCTCGACCTCTTGCTGCTTGCCTGCAACATTGACGAGGATATCCAGTCCGCCCAGTTGTTGCACGCCCTTTGCAATAAGCTGCTCGCAGTAGGTTTCGTCCTTGAGATCTCCTGGCATGGCGAAGGCTTTGCGGCCCGCCTCCTCGATCAACTGCACCACTTCCTTCGCGTCAGGCTCTTCATCAGGCATGTAGGACAGGACAATATCCGCACCCTCGCGTGCAAAAGCGATAGCGACTGCGCGCCCAATACCACTATCTGCACCAGTGATAATTGCCTTGCGTCCAGTGAGGCGGCCAGTACCGCGATAGCTCTTTTCGCCAGCATCAGGCTTGATGGGCATATTCTGCTCCAGCCCAGGTCCCTGTTGGTACTGCTTGAATTCCTCGTTGGCCTTCGGATACTGTTTTACTGGGTCCTGTAAGGTATATTGATCGGTCATACAAATTTCCTCCTTGTTCATAAGCCGATGAGTAAATGCACTCTCTATACCTTACTACACGAATGCTTGATGGGGGATGTTACTCAGCAGGAGGAGAAGGACCGACTATACAAACTTCTACTTACGTGACGCGACAGCGAACGTCTGTGGTTCTGGCAAGTTCTCTTGATGCGTGTATGCTGAGGCAATCAACGCTTCAAGAGCTTCTTGTCCACGCTTGACTGCTTCTACATATGTATCGCCATGAGTTACCGGGCCAAGCACACGTCCCTCTCGCTCCCAATCTGGAAGACGCACGAGAAAAGCTTGATCTTCATTCGACCATTGGATTAACATAGAGTAGTGTGACTCACTCATTATACATATCTCCTAATTCTTTCCTGTTACGCCTAACTATACTACGCAAAAGGAGCATACCTATGATTATCAAGATGCAGCCAAAGGAATGGGATGGCAAGCCCCTTATTACCGAGCATGATCCCAATCACAAAGGCAATCCCAAATTTTATCTTGGCCGATTAATTGTTGACGTTTGGTATACTCCAACGGACGATAAAGGGACAATTGATGGAACAAGCTTTGGCTGGTCAGTCGATGAACCAGAGACGCTAAGTATGAGTAGAGAAAAGTGGATTAATCTCCTTCTAAGTGGTGTCAGAGGTGCTATGAGGCATGCTGGAGACTCATTGCGTCACTCTCTACACGGGCCTTCTCAAGAGTAAGTGTTCTTACAAAGAACTGCAAGAGGCTACACTATGGGTATGGAATCAATCATATACGGCATCATTAAAGGTCCGCATTGGCCTCATAAAATACAACATGTTGATGTTCCTGATGCAGGACTAAATCCTCAACAAGGTAGATACAGGGAGATAGACCGCAAGTTGAGGGAAAAGGTGCTTACTAATCTTGAGGTAATCGCGGTATTGCCGGAGAAGGATGAGTGGCCTTTTTTGTCGCGCACACTCTTCTCGGTCAAAGAGAACCACACGATACAGAACACGTACAGAAGCCAGATTATCACCTTCGGAGGATCTTTTAAGGGGATCGAGTCTGATTGGGAGGCATGGCTTGCAAAGTTTGAGGATTTGCTACGAAAAATGTATTGGGAGACCGTGTATCTACATTTATTATCAGAGCAATTAGGCTTCTCTCACTTCGAGTATAGCTGGCAATGCGAGGATGGGGCTTATTTGCCGAATGCTACCAAGCCTGTCGAGAAATGGACCTTTTCGGGGGGACCGCGTAGGTACGAGGATTTTTTCGAGTGAACAATGGCATGATGGGTGCAAGAGCCGTCACTACTATAACATGGTGTGGCAAGCCACATAGGAATAGCTCATAGTATAGTAGTGACGGCTCTTGCACCCATCATGGCCCTTCGTCATGTTCCCCTACTCCGTGATCGCCCCTTCCGATGCAGATGTCACCAACTTCGCGTACTTTGCCAACACACCCTTCTTATACTTAGACTCAGGAGCATGCCAACTTTGGAGGCGACGGGCAATCTCTTCGTCGCTGATCTCGACGGTGAGGGCGTTGTGGTCGGAGTCAATGTTGATGATGTCGCCGTCCTGGACGACGGCAATGGGGCCGCCAACTTGCGCTTCGGGCGCGATATGGCCGACTACCATGCCATGTGTGCCACCGGAGAAACGCCCATCGGTGATCAGACCGACAGTTTCGCCGTAGCCTTGTCCAACGAGGGCCGATGTAACGGCGAGCATTTCGCGCATGCCGGGGCCGCCCTTTGGTCCCTCGTAGCGGATGACTACTACATCGCCATCGCTAATGTGATGGTTCATGATGGCGTCGAAAGTCTCTTCCTCTGAGTTAAAAACTTTGGCCGGGCCACGGTGGTTTGTGACTTTGAGACCCGCGATTTTACAGACCGCGCCCTCCGGTGCGAGGTTGCCCTTGAGGATGACGAGTGGCGCCGTCGCGTGCAAGGGCTTATCAAGTGGCGCAACAATGGTTTGGCCCTCAGAAAGTTCGGGCGCGGACTCGAGGTTTTCCGCCAGCGTTTTGCCTGTGACGGTAAGCGCGTCGCCGTTCAGATAGCCCGCTCTTAACAGCACTTTCATCACGGCCTGTACACCACCAACACGGTCGAGGTCGGCCATTGCGTATTTGCCACCGGGCTTGAGATCGGCAAGATGCGGAACTTTGCCACCAGCATTTGTGAAATCGTCGATGCTGAGCGGGATGTCCAGTTGGCGCGCGATTGCGATGAGGTGCAGCACGGCATTGGTCGAGCCGCCAAGGGCCATGACGACCTTGATCGCGTTCTCAAATGCCGTTTGCGTGAGGATCTGGCGCGCCGTGATACCCTTTTCAAGCAAGGGGATGATTGCCTGACCAGAGTCGTAGCAGTCCAGTATCTTGCGAGCAGTCACAGCGGGCATCGAGGAACTGCCGGGGAGACACATACCCATTGCCTCAATCGCGGAAGCCATTGTGTTCGCGGTATACATGCCGCCGCAGGAACCGGCGCCGGGGATCGCGCTCTTCTCAACCTCGTCCAATCGCTCGCGGCTGATCTTGCCCGCGCTATACTGGCCTACTGCCTCAAAGACGCTCACAATATCCACATCCTGACCGCGACATACGCCTGGAAGAATAGTGCCGCCGTAAACAAATATTGATGGTGCGTCGATGCGGGCCAGAGCCATCAAACAGCCGGGCATGTTCTTGTCGCAGCCACCGATCGCAACTACGCCGTCGAAACGCTGGGCATTGGCCACCAGTTCGATAGAGTCGGCAATTACCTCGCGGCTCGGCAGCGAGAACTTCATGCCCTCGGTTCCCATTGAAATACCATCACTGATGGTAATCGTGCCGAAGGTCTGTGGTACACCGCCGCCAACGCGCACGCCTTCACGCACCTTTTCCGCAAGCTTGTTGATGTGCGAGTTGCAGGGCGTAATCTCACTCCACGTGCTGGCGATACCAATGAGCGGCTTAGAAAAATCTTCATCGCTCAAGCCAACGGCACGCAGCATAGAACGATTGGGGGCGCGTACTGTGCCCTCCGTAATTGCCCGGCTACGACTGTTCAATTGCTTGGTAGATGTTGAGGTTCCGTTCGTTTCTGGCATGGGAAAATAGTATCCTTTCTTTCGAGAAGCAGATAAGGCACACCATCGTCGGTATGTGAGGGAACACGCCATTGTGTATAAAGGTAAGTTGTGGCTATTATACACGAATGTTGGTAGCCATAGAAGAGGGTAGAAGATAGCATAAGAAGGACGCCTATGAAGGCTATCAATAGAGGATTGTCACTGGACTCATGCATGAAACGTGTTTTGAGTATATATATCCTGAAGCAACAAGAAGAATTTATTAAAGACATGAAGGAGTTGTACAATGGACACGATGCAACGATCAGACTCACCCTTAACACTACCACGTGGTACAGAGAGAGTTGATCCCGCACAGGGGTCAATCTTTTTTGTTGGCACGGCAACCACGCTTTTACGCTATGCCGGATTTACGATTCTAACGGACCCAAACTTTTTACATCAAGGCGATCACGTGCATCTGGGTGGTGGGCTAACCTCGGCACGTTTAACCAATCCCGCAATCGAGATGGACCAACTGCCACCATATGATTTTGTCCTGCTCTCGCACCTGCATGAAGACCATTTCGACCGCTACGTCGAGAAGCACCTCGACAAAGGCACCATCATCGTCTCAACGCCTGAGGCCGTGGCATCTCTACGCCGAAAATGCTTTACCATGTTGGAGCCTTTGCACACATGGCAAACCCTTACCGTTGTAAAGGGCGACTACACGTTGCGCATTACCGCTATGCCCGGTAAGCATGGGCCTGGCTTTTTGAATTCAGTCTTGCCCTCAGTTATGGGCAGCATGCTAGAGTTTCAGAACAATGCAGGTACGACGCTCTTGCGGCTCTACATCACAGGCGATACGCTCATCCACGAGCACCTGCAGGAGATTCCGCAGCGTTATCCCGACATTGATATTGCCATGCTTCATCTCGGGGGCACGCGCGTTTTCGGCATTCTTCTTACAATGGACGCCATGCAGGGCGTAGAAGCTGTCAAACTTATCAACGCACGCAAAAACATTCCTATTCACTACAATGACTACACTGTGATGAAGTCGCCGCTTGAAGATTTCAAATCGCTCGTTGCTATGTCGGGCCTCGAAGACCGTGTACATTATGTGGAGCACGGCGATACATATACGTTTGAGATACCGGAGAGCCGCCGGTAGCCCCTCTTGACAGGATTACAGACATTGTAGGGGTCTAATGCGTTGCACCCTGTTAGAAATCGACCATGTTGGCAGAATTGATGAAACGGAGTATGCGTTCTGTCAGCATCGTCGGTCGCTAACAGGGTGTAATACAATTAGACCCCTACAATGTTTTCTTTAGGGTATAATAATAAATTTTAAATTTTGTTTTTGAAAAATATTTCAAATAATCTTGACAAGAAATGTTATTATCTGCTAAAATATTTTTAGTGACGTAAAAATCATGTTGCATATAATGAAATTTGATGAGGTTCGGCATGTCACCTGAATTAAAGACACTTCCAATTCGAGCTATTGACTGCTTGAAACTTTGCTATAAAGCTCGTGAGCGGGGCGAGGCGATCACTACCTCGATTATGAAAGAGCGGTTGCAGCCATTAGAGGCGTCGGGACAGTTAAGCGATGCCAGCGTGACGCAATTGTTCAAGTGGTTGAGCGAACGTGGCTATGTGCGTTACATTCCTTATCACGGTGTAGAATTGACCGAAATGGGACATGTGATGGCGGCAGAGCTTGTGCGGCGTCATCGCCTGCTGGAACTATTCCTGGTGCAGACAATGGGCTTTCCGCTTGACGAGGTGGATGCCGAGGCCGAACAGCTAGAGCATGCGATTTCTGAGGCGTTCGTGGACCGCATGGATGCCTTGTTGGGTCATCCAACCGAAGACCCACACGGCGATCCCATTCCAAATAAAGCAGGTAGTGTTGTGACCGCTGTAAGTGAGCCACTTTCAACCATCCTACCAGGACAAGAGGTAATCGTGCAGCGTGTCAGCGATGAGCAGCCGGACCTGCTGCGCTACCTCGCCGAACTTGGCCTTGTTCCAGGTACTCTGGTAAAAGTCGAAGGGGTGGCCCCTTACGGCGGTGTTTATACTATACGTATTGGAGAGCAAGTTCACGCCATTGGCGACAGTGTGACACAGGCGGTGCTTGTGCGCCCTGTTACTCCTGATACAACCCAGCCTACGAAGACACAAGGAGAACGTTCTTGAGATTTAATCCATCACTGCCTACCGACGCGCTCGAACGTTCTGCTGAGCAAAATAAGACACAGACTGCGGCACGTGCCGCTCTTGATGGACGTAAAAAAGGCTTACTGGCTCTCCTGCCATTCTTTGGACCAGCATTTATTGCCAGTGTTGCCTACATCGATCCGGGGAATTTTGCCACTAATATTCAGGGTGGCAGCGCCTTTGGCTACAACTTGTTGTGGGTCATCCTGCTTGCGAACCTGATGGCGATGCTGCTCCAAACGCTCTCGGCCAAACTAGGCATTGCGACGGGTCTTAACCTTGCGGAGATGTGTCATAAGCGTTTCAGTAAACCTGTGGTCTACGCGATGTGGGTTGTGGCGGAAATTTCTGCGATGGCTACTGATCTTGCCGAGTTTCTCGGGGCCAGTATCGCGCTCAACCTGCTCTTCGGCATACCCCTACTCTACGCCACGCTCATTGTCGGGGTCATCACCTATATCATCCTGCAATTGGAACGTTATGGATTCCGCTCGCTTGAAGCCGTGATTACGGGATTGGTCGGCGTAATTGCGGTCAGCTATGTAATCGAAACCTTTCTCTCACATCCAGATTTTAGGCAAGTTGGCTATCACGCTGTGGTGCCATGGCTGAATGGTCCGCAAAGCATTCTCTTTTCCGTCAGTATTATCGGCGCAACCGTTATGCCACATGCCATCTACTTGCATTCTTCCTTGACGCAGAAGCGCATCATTCCACGCGACGAACGAGATGCAAGGCGCATCTTCAAATGGGGTATTCCTGATGTGGTGGTGGCGATGAGTCTCGCGGGTCTCGTCAACATGGCAATGCTCTACATGGCCGCTGCGACCTTCCACGCCCATGGGCGAACGGATGTTGCCGATATCACTACCGCTTATCAAACATTGACACCCCTGTTGGGTGGCGCGGCTAGCTTCATCTTCGCGATCTCCCTGCTGGCCTCAGGTCTCTCCAGTTCCACCGTTGGCACGATGGCGGGTCAGGTCATCATGCAGGGCTTCGTTGGCTTCACCATCCCTATCTGGCTACGTCGTCTCATTACAATGGTTCCTGCTGTTGTTGTTGCCGCCATAGGCCTCAATGCCACGAGTACGCTCGTCATCAGTCAGGTCGTGCTAAGCTTTGTGCTGCCGTTGCCTGTCATCACGCTCATCATGTTCACAAGCCGTCGCGATATCATGGGAACGCTTGTAAATAAGAAGATTACAACGTGGGCCGCGATTGCATGTAGCATAGTGATACTGAGCTTGAACGTGTGGTTGCTGTACTCGACGTTTGCGTCGATTGGACATTAGTAAGTTCACTAATAAAACGCGTCAAGCAATCCACATTGGAAGCTTGACGCGTTTTTTGTTGTCTATGACTTTTTGTTCTACTTTAGAAGCATATGATATTACACCTATCGAAGAAACTTATGGAGAGCTTGCGTGACGTTCAAACAAATGTATTCTAAAAATCTCTACTTCTCTCCAAACACACGCTCCCTCAGCCACTCATTGTGGAACGCGCCGCGTGGGTCGAGCCGCTTCGCAAGGTGCACGAAGTCGGAATGACGCTCATACAGCGACGCGATGGTGTCCGCTTTCATATGGAAGACCTTGCCCCAGTGGGGGCGTGCTCCGAATGGGGCTAGTGCGTTTTCAACCTGGGCGACTACTTGCTGGACCGCTTCCGGTTCGCGCCTCCAGGTAAAGTGGAGGGCGACCGAGTCGCGCTCATAGCTCATACTCATCCATAGTTCGTCGGCAGCGATGCGGCGAATCTCGGTTACGAGCAGGATCGGTTGGAGTTTGTCTGCAAGGGCGTGCACGGCTTCTATGGCATCCAGAGCATACTTGCGCGGAACAAAGTATTCAGATTGGATTTCTTCACCAACGCTGGGCATGAAGCCCATACGGAAGTGCGGTAAGCGGTCGGACCAGAGACCAGGGAGACCTAGCTGGGGTGTACAATTGATCGGGTCCTGCTCGATGATCGGATGCCGTTCAAGCGTTGCGGCAAGTGCACCGAAGAGGTTATCCCCGATCCGGTCCGGTTCATTCAGACGACTCTTGACCCACACTTGATCATTCCATTGACCCCAACGTGTGAAGACACTGACACTATAGCCGCACGACGTAATGTCGTCGAAGTGGTCGTAGAGTGCCTGCCAACTGAGTCCTTCGAACACGCGCTGCTTCACTTCATACGCGGGTTGCACATCCAGAGCGATGCGAGTGACTGCGCCGAGGGCACCGAGTCCAACCACTATGCCATTGAAATCGTGGTCGCCTCTGGACACCTTAAGAAGCTCACCATTGGATGTTACAAGTTCAAGGCTTGCGACTGTCGCTGAGAGATTGCGATTGGTGATGCCTGAGCCATGCGTTGCCGTCGCTACAGCACCTACGACGGAGATATGCGGAAGCGATGCGAGGTTGTGCAAGGCAACGCCCTCGTTGTTCAATATCCTCGCTAGGTCGCCGTACCTCACGGCTCCACTCAACGAAACTGTTCGCGCTTTATGATCGACAACCACATGAGCAGGCAGATTTTCGAGCGATAGTAACTCGGAGGAGTCTGCGATGTCGTTAAACGAGTGCCGCGACCCCAACACACGTATATTGGAAGCGTTAGCGATGATCTCCTGCACCTGTTTAATTGTTGCTGGTCGGTGCAGTTGTTTCGCCTTATACGTGTAGTTTCCAGACCAGTTTTCTCCTGCTATATGCGTCTCAATCATTGCTATACTCCTTGTTCGCGTAGGTAGTGATATTTGCCAACCTATATGATATCACCATTGAACTCCTTTAGACAAAGGTGACATTCACTCGATGTATCTCTAATTACAGCCTTGTGGTTGGGTAACATGCTATTCCTCATTGGATAACACTACCTGTTCGCGATCATTGATATTTTCACTTACCGGATATAGAGAACGAGAGGAAACCTATTAACGTATAGATAGGTTTCCTCTCGTTCTCTATGAGGGAGTTTATTTGGGTGCCATCCTTATCGCGCCATCAAGCCTGATAACCTCGCCGTTCAGCATCGGATTCTCGATAATGTGCTTGGCGAGCATCGCGTACTCCGTCG
>CAXTCR010000052.1:0-19164 GCA_964242555.1 uncultured Ktedonobacteraceae bacterium | reverse complement strand
GGAGCGCTAGCATCAGCAACACGCCCTGCTGGTATACTGCTCGTCTTACCATATCTATGTGAATGGTGGGTAGCGCGACAAAAAAATGGAGGGCCACGCCTCTGGATATGGCTTCTAAAACTCGTTCCTATGTGCCTTGTTCCTGTAGGCTTGCTTGTCTATAGCTATTACTGTTGGCGCACAACGGGCAACCCATTGATGTTTGCAACTGTACAAACTCATTGGGATAGACATACAGAGTGGCCGTGGCAGGGCATCTGGCAATCAGTATACCAATTGTCGGTCCAACCATTTGGCTCTTTTTATCAGGTCCACATCCTCATAGACCTTTGCGCGACACTGAGTTTTATTGTCCTTACGGTGCTAGGATGGCGTCGACTTCCCTTGAGCTTTACACTTTGGAGTACAAGTCTCCTTCTGCTGATGCTCATGAATGCGTCCCCTCTGGGAGACCCATTGCCAGCAAATCAACGGCTTGTACTAGAAATCTTTCCAGGTTTTATCCTACTTTCAATGCTGAGCAAGCGCCATCCTGTACTACACCAAACGATCCTTCTGTTGTCTCTTCCTCTCCTCGCGATACTTAGCATCATCTTTTTGATGAATCGCTGGATGATTTAGGTTAAAGGGTTGACATATCTCCTTGTACAAGTACTAGGAATTACCGATACGTTCATGCGTGAATACGTCGATATGATGTACCAGTACTACGAGCCACAAATCGTCGACTCGAGTGCGTTTGAGCAAGCATTTGGGATGCGCCACTCCACTAGCCGAGGCATTGAGCGCGACAATCAACTGGTACAAGGCTCGTTAAGATGACAAATAGGAACGCAATTGATTATGACTAAAAAAATCAATTGCGTTCCTATGTACCTCTGTTTGTTTGGCTATCACTACATCAGATCTTATGTGTTGCATCGTTCGCAGCTTGTTGCTCCGCATTCATCGGCTCAAGGTTGACGACGATCGGCTCTTGCGAGTTACGCACAATTACCCATTGTGAAGGCTCGTCTGATGGATTGATTTCCTGGTGTGGTACGAATGGTGGCACGTAAATAAAGTCTCCCGGTTGGACAGACTCGGAGTACTCCAGGTTGTCGCCCCAGCGAATTTGTCCACGTCCTGAAACGACATAAATCACGGTTTCGAGTTCGCCGTGATGATGTTTACCGCTTGCCACATGTGGATCGACAATCGTGACACCGGCCCAAATTCCAACCGAGCCTGCTAGCTGTTGTGATACCGCTGCAACACGCTGCATTCCCGGCGTCTGAAGCGTATTCGCATCGAACTCGTGTGGTCGGATGACGCGCACTCCTAAAGGTGCTTTGTTTGTCTCATTTGTGCTCATTGCTTCATCTCCTTATGTCCAGGTAGGCGTATGTCAAATATATCACACAACCACTGTAGCTTGAGCCTACAGGACAAAATAAAGGGCTTACACATCATTATGCAAGCCCTTTACAGTATGTATAGATTTAGAAGCGACCGCGCATCGTCTGGTATCTTGTTTCAAGGAAGAGACATGCAACAAGGAGCACCTCAACAATTTTGACAGGAGTGTCGAATGGGTCCCAAAGACTCCCTTGACTTGGGCTACCAAGGAAGAACCACAAGATGATAGTCAAGATTGTATAGCCGATAAACACCCAACGAATAGTGTTATGAAATCGCGCCAGTTGGGGTAGAAAGAATGCGACAAGCAGTGCGACATAGCCGAGTCCATTCAGCAGAAACCAGAACCGAAGGTCTTCATCAGGCTGTGCAGCCAGGTAGAAATGAGCACCCGCAGTGATAAGAGTTGTCAGTATAATGCCGATTTGTACAATACCAATTTGTGGTCGTGATGATTGTGAGATTTGTTGCATGGGCTGATCTCCTTTTTCTTAGTGAGTTTTATATGTTTACACGTCCATAAGTGTGAACACCGCCCGCTTGTTTCAGCAGTTATCATCTTCACGAATATGTAACTAAGAGAGTTTCAATATGTAACCTGTTTTTGTATAATTTGATAAAATTCTTAACAAATCTTAAGGGCTATATGCACAAATACTTGTGTATATAGCCCTTGTACTTATGTACTTTTAAGCTGTTATTGTCTACTAGAATGTCGTTCAACCTACACTGGTCGCCTCATCATCTCTGTTTATCGATGTCGCTTGTGTAGCCAATGTGCCACTTAGCCAGTCGTAGAAAAGTTTGTAGAAAATTGTTACATAGACGTATTGATTGCCATGGATGTATACATGCTTATTTCTTAGTATCAAGGATGTCACTCTAGGTAGAAATCGTATAGATTTTTGTGGTGCTGTACACTCATCACTGTTCTTGACAGGGAATACGTAGTAGTGTTATTCTTGGCACAATGCAAAACAGAGAACGCGCAGATCAGGATTATTACACGGAAGCGTAGTCGAGAAGCGAGCCGCGAGAGTGCAAGGCGGTGGATGGATACTCCGTCGAACCCACCTGGGAGCGTTAGCAAGCCAAAGCTGACCGGAGCCTCACCGTTATCACAGAGGTTCGGCTATCATGTGCGGGATTGATGTAGCACGTTCCGCTTGCACTTGTATAGTTGATACGAGAGGAACTCTATTCAAAATGGAGTTCAACAAAGGTGGTACCACGGGTAGAGTCTCGTCCTTATGAAGGGCGAGTTTTTTTATGTTTGTTTTTGGAGGAATTATGGCGAACGAAGAAAAGTATGTCGAGGAGATCGTCGATCAGGATGACGATTTTTCAAAATGGTATAATCAGGTCGTACGTAAAGCTGAGCTTGCTGACTACTCACCGGTACGTGGCTGTATGATTATTCGACCGTATGGCTACGCTATCTGGGAAAATATTCAGCGCCTATTGGATGCACGTTTCAAGGAGACTGGTGTTGAAAATGCCTACTTCCCCTTGCTTATCCCGCGCAGCTTCTTAGAGCGCGAGGCGGAGCATGTGGAAGGTTTCGCGCCGGAATTGGCATGGGTTACGCGGGGGGGCGGTGAAGAGCTTGAGGAGCCGCTTGCCATTCGTCCAACCAGTGAGACGATCATTGGGCACACGTATGCCAAGTGGATTCAGAGCTATCGAGACCTGCCCATACTCATTAATCAATGGAACAACGTTATGCGCTGGGAGAAGCGTACTGCACTTTTCTTGCGTACCTCAGAATTCCTGTGGCAAGAGGGCCACACCGCGCATCGCACGATGGAGGAGGCCGAGGAGCGTACCAAACAAATGCTCGAGGTCTACCGTGCATTTGCGGAAGAGGAGTGCGCCATGCCTGTTCTCGTCGGGCGCAAGAGTGAAAACGAGAAGTTCGCGGGCGCTCTACGTACCTACTCTATTGAGGCTTTGATGGGCGATGGCAAAGCATTACAAGCCGGTACAAGCCACAACCTCGGCACGAACTTTGCCAAAGGTTTTGACATTCAGTACCTTGACTCCGATAGTCAGCGCAAATACTGCGCCACCACGAGTTGGGGTATGAGTACTCGTATGATTGGTGGCATTATCATGATGCATGGCGACAAGTCTGGATTAATCCTGCCGCCGCACATTGCACCATATCAAGTCGTGATTGTGCCGATTGCGCGCAAGGATGCGGAGAAGACTGCTGTTGGCGAGATGATCGAACGGGTGCAAAAGATGCTCAAGGGCAAAGTGCGCTTCAAGATCGACAATACCGACAACACTCCCGGTTGGAAGTACAACGAGTGGGAAATGCGGGGCGTTCCCGTTCGCATGGAGATAGGACCGCGTGACGCACAAAATAACAGCGTTATGCTTGTGCGCCGTGACAATCGTGTCAAGGAGTCCGTCTCGCTCGACTCCCTGGAAACTCGCTTGCCTGAACTCTTAGAGGAAGTACAGCAGGCGCTCTTCCAACGTGCCGTTGCATTTCGAGAAGGGAACATGCACTACACCGAGAGCTACGACGAATTCAAACAAATCATCGCCGAGAGGCGCGGATTTGTGCGGGTCAAATGGGCCGAGGACAGTGCCGCGGAACAGGCTATCAAGGAAGAGACAAAGGCCACCTTGCGCGTCATCCCGCTGGACCAATCGCAGGTAGAGGGGAAGTGTATCTACACAGGCAAACCTGCCACATGTGAAGCTGTATTCGCCCGCGCGTATTAAAACATCTGCTACGGGTCTGACTTGCCACACTTTATAAAAAATGGGATGTGATGAATCAGACCCGTACTGAATTTAAGAAAAAGAGGATGCACATGATTACATACAACGATTTCGAGAAGGTTGACATCCGCGTCGGCAAAATCGTCAAGGTCGAAGACTTTCCACAGGCGCGCAAACCTGCGTACAAGCTGATGATCGATTTTGGTCCTGAGTTTGGCACAAAGCGTTCCTCGGCACAGGTTACACAGCACTACACTAAAGAAGCCTTGCATGGAATGCAGGTCGTGTGCGTCGTAAACTTTCCTCCCAAACAAATTGGACCATTTATTTCGGAGGTGTTGACGTTAGGCTTACCGGATAGCAACGGCAATGTTGTATTACTAAGTCCTACAGCAGAAGTGCCGCTTGGTGGCAAGATGTTTTGAGGCGTTACGAGTACGTGCGTATCAACAGAACTCTCTCTCGAAGAGTTTCACTTGACCAATGTTGAACGATCACTTGTAACCACATTCGAGGCAACTTCTACGCCACAATAACTACTTCACAATAATCACTATTGGCAGCGTCGTTACTGAGTCTATCGCGACGTGCTGATTTCCGGCATTTACATACATGCCGGTGGAGGCGCCCCCATCGAGATTGAGGGCTGTTTTAAGTGAGAGGTCGGAGTTTGCAAGGAGGTCTGCCAGTTCGTCGAGCGAAAAGGCCGAGCCGGGGCTGGCGATGAAGAGCAGACGACCCTGCATGTCCTGTGCCACTATAGTTCGGCGCTGGCTTGCGGCATTGGCATTGAATTGTGTGCGCTGGCCATTGATCATCAGCATCGGGGAGGATTGCGTGGCTTGCTGCAGCTGCTCGCTGTTCGGGTCATAGGGTTGCCGGTTAAGCGAGCGCAAACTGATATTGCCCTGCGCGTCAACGGAAAGCATTCCTCCAAAGCCGCTATAAGATGTTCCATATGCTTGTCCATTGGAGACGACGAGGGCTGACGCGGTATTGTCCTGATCAAAATAGCCACCATTGATAATCGCAATGGCTTGCTCCTGGCGCATCCATTGATCCATCGCAAGTGGCTTTGCTGGTTGATAGCCGATGTGCAGATGCACTTTACTAAGATTGAAGCGTACGATAGTCACTGTGTCTTCGTTGTTTCCGGGACTCTTCCAGTCCTCGTAGCGTATCTCGACTCCTGGTGAAGCTGTGACCCATTGGTTTAATGCAGGAGTTCCATCTGTAGGCGTTGAGGCAACAGGCGTTGCATTGTTGGATGTGATCGTTGAGGAGAGATCGCAAGCGAGTAGTGTTCCTGAGAGCAAAAGAAATAGCAAGCATACTTTATAGAAGTTTTTAGGCACCATTGTATAATCTCTTCTTCTAATTTGTTTGATTTTAGACATGATATGGGCGAGTCACATGATAGGGACAAGCCACAGTCACTACCATATACGAACGTTTTCGTGTATGGTAGTGACTGTGGCTTGCCCCTTTTGTACTGCTCTACAATGACTTGTGCAGACTATCTTTGCCAAGCAACTGCCTCGATTGCGGACATTGTACCCTTGAACTCCATTGCTAGTTTTAGGGCTACGTCGTGGGCAGCATCTTCGGCTGAGTCATCTAATGGGGCTAGCTCTATTTTGCCATAGCGACGCTCAAGGGCGCGTCGAATGAGCAGGTCTGTAAACCAAGGATTTTTGGGAAGTACGGGGCCGTGCAGGTAGGTGCCGAAGACATTTTTGTAGAGAGCACCTTCGCCACCATCCTTGCCATTGTTGCCCCAGCCTGCAAGTACTTTGCCAAGGGGCTGCGCTTTTGGACCAAGATAGGTACGTCCACTATGGTTTTCATAGCCGACGAGCACCTTTGTGCCTGTTTCTTCAGATGTACATTCGAGAGCCATGTGTGTCATAAAGCGTGTGCCGCCACCGTCGGTATGAAGATCGAGGAGACCAACGCCCTTCAACTCTGGACCTTTGAATGGCTTGTAGTAGTGACCGAGCAATTGGAAACCCGCACAAACACTTAGAAAGGTCACACCTGCCTCGGCTGCTTCGCGCAGGGATGGTCCCTTTGCCTGGATATCCTGCGAGGCAATCTCCATCTCACGGTCTGCGGCACCATGGACAAGAATCAAGTCATATTTAGTAAAATCGGGTGTCTGGCGGACAAAAATCTGCTCAACCTCTGTCGCGATGCCGCGCCACTTGCAGCGTTTCTCTATCGAGTACAAGTTACCGCGATCCGCAGCCACGCTCATCAACGTGGGATAGAGGTGTCCTATTTTTAGCACCATGCCAGTATCTTTTATGTCTTTGCTCATCTTTTCCCTTTATTCTTGCCAGAAGTGTTTGACCCAACCGCGCTTTTGCATGGCACGTCTCAGTTCATGTGTCGGAGTGTAGCCACACATAATATAGAGCGTTCCACCTGAAGGAACGTTTTTCAGTGCTGCATCCAGTGCAGCCTCACGATCATGGACAATCGTCACGCCCTCCATTGGCACTTCTGCATATTTCAAGCGCATCGCAAGCTCTTCAGCTTTATTGCCACTACATACGACATCGGCAACTGTAGAGGCAACCTCTTCGATCTCAACATCCCAGAGCCATGCAAAATCCTCACCGTCGACAACCGTATTGCTGGCTGCGAGTAGTAGGTGCTTCTCGCCTGGATGTTGTGCAATCAAACGCAGCATCAAGTTGAATGATGTGGGGTTTTTGACGAAGGAGAGGTAAATTGTCTTGTCGCCAGCACTGATTTTCTCAAGACGGCCAAAGGCTGTTTTGATGCTGTTCAAGCCAGCCTGAATCTTTTCTTTTGAGAAACCGGCTGCGAGTGCTGCGCCCACAGCAACAGCGGCGTTGTAGACATTGTGTATACCTGGCAGGGGAATATCAAGCTCCAACTCGCCCTGTGGAGTACGCATGCGAATATGCGTTGGTCCTTCACCATCACTGGCTAGTTTGACTGAGGTCACTGCGATATCCAGGTCAGGCAGCGTATAGCCACAGTTAGGACAACTATAGATGCCAAGATGGGACATATAGGCAACTTTATAATCAAGGTCTTCATTGCAGCGAGTGCAGCGAATACTATCGGCTGATTGCTCGGGTACTGGCGTTCCGACTTCTGTTGTCTCTAGACCGAAGAAGAGGCGTTTCGCTTTTGTGTTCTGCCCAAAGCTGGCAACCTGAGGATCATTGCCATTGAGCAGAATAGTAGAGGTCTCGGGCAGATTTTCCAGCATCGTGTTTAGCGCGCGCGCCACAGCGTACAATTCACCATAGCGGTCGAGCTGATCGCGGAAGATGTTGGTAATCACAACAACATCGGGCTGAATCTCAGGAACCGCTAGAGGGATAGTGGCTTCGTCAATCTCGAAGAGCAACACATCGCTGTCAAGTCGACCAAAGATGTTCGCGAAGTTGACGGCGACAGAGGTGATGCCCTGTATCAAGTTTGAGCCGGTACGATTTTGCGAGACACGTTTACCGTTTGCGGTTGCGATAGCGGCGGTCATACGTGCTGTAGTAGTTTTCCCATTACTGCCGGTGATGACAATCTTTTTAGCCTTGCTTGTACCAACCACCGATCTGAGCACACCAGGATCGATGCGCCGGGCAATCATGCCTGGAAGACTGGTGCCGCCACCAATACGGAGGAGGCGACCAGACGCACCAGCGAGTTTGCCTGCTGATATTGCAAGTGCGAGTCGAGCGCGAGCTAGACCAGAAGGAGATGTTTTAAGGGGAGGTATTGTTGTAGAAACAGGTGCCTGTTCTATGTTTGCGTTTTCGGTTGCCATTGGGACCTCATAGAAATTTTTAGAATAGGTAGTATTCATAATACTGAGAACGAAAGTAGTATAACAAACCTGTAATAGATGAGCAAGAGTACTGATTAAACCTTGAGAAAAGCCCTTCATAAGTCCGCAATTTAGTATCTTATGCTGTACTACACTGTTTTGAGGAGGTATCGCACGCAATGGTGCTATGCTCAAACCTTTGGCTTACAGTAGAGCCAGTACCAGCAGTGAGCAGACCAATAGGGTAGCCAAATTTCTTGAGGCCGCCGTTGGCATCAAAATAATCAACAATGGGTTGAGAGACGCTATAGCCTGTGTAGACATAATAGCGACCAGAAGGAGTTGGGACAGTGGCATCTTGCCTGTCGTTTGTGAAGTAGTTCCACAGGTTGTCATAGGGAATAGGACTGCGCGCATCAACGTCATGTGGAGATACCCATGTGAAGGTATTGAAGCCCCAGTTCATCAAATTGCGCATGTCAGTCCACCAATTGACCGTATGCATCGCCACACCAATCAGATGATGACCATTGCGTGTACATGAGACGACCTGTACAAAGTTGCTGCCACCGTCCCATCCTGGTTTGCCACCATCAACGCCGGGGTACCACCAGAGAAATTGATTGCCGTTGAACATATGATGCGCCGCGTGATTGCCGTTTTGAGCGATGTCGAAGGTGCGTGTACCATCAATCTCACGTAGTTTAGGCAAATTGAATGCGTATCGACCGAGGATGGCAAGATCGTGCGCGCTCGAATAATGACTCGTGGCGAGTAGGCCGTGCGGATTCATATAGTGTGTGTCGAGCAAGCCCAAACTGCGCGCCTTATCGTTCATCATGTTTACGAAATTGGGAAGGTTGCCACCGAGAGTATTGCCAATTGCGATTGCCGCATCATTGCCAGAGACAAGCATGAGACCATACATCAACTCTCGCAACGTGTACGTCTCGCCCTTCTTAATGCCCATGAGAGAACTATCCGCGGAAAGTGTGCCGAGATCGCGAGCAATCTGGTCATTAATGGTCACTCGCTGATCAAGGTTGCCTCGTTCTATAACTAGTGTTGCCGTCATGAGTTTTGTCGTACTCATCATGGGCAGGTGCATGAACGGATTAGAGGCGTAGAGTGTGGCGCCAGTATCGGCATCGAGCAGGTAGGCTGAGGTCGCGAATACAGGCGGTGCTGGATGATCGGTTTCAGGCGGCGTGATGACCAGTTCATGCGGATCAATTGGTTGTTGCCCGACGCTTTGCAAATTTCCACTCCCACTATTTGTTCCTTGTCCTGTACCTGTAATGATGCCGCTCGATGTGCTATTATGCATGCTATTAAGCGTAACATTGACAAGAATTGGGACAAAGACTAGGGCAAGCAGTACACCAACCGAGATTGTGACGAGCGTGCGATTATGGCTAAAATCCTGTAGCGTGGCTAAAAGCGAGCGCGTGGAATGGTGTTTTTCTCGTCTTCCATAGCGGGAATATTGCTCTCGGGAACGGCGCGCCGCTGTTGGGTGTTGAGGACGTGTATTTTCATAGGGACGTACTGGTCGCTGTCGTACCGATTGCGATTTTGATGCGGCGGGACGTGCCTTGGGAAGTGGTTCATATGGGCGGCGGCGAGGTGAAGTTACGGGAACTTTGCCTGTTCCCTCACGTCGCATTGGAGAATGAGCAATGTCCTCTTCTGGTAGTTCCTCTTCTAAAGGCTCCTCGACCTCTGGCAGCTTATGGGTGATGACGGGCAGCTCTTCTTCGGTGAAGCGTGAGGCACGACGTATTTTGGGAACGTTAGGATGTTCATCGCTATGATACCTATCGGCAGACGCAGATACAGCACTCCCTTTGCGTGCCTGAACATACGTTTGTTGTGCTGGACGCTGAGAACGCCGTTGCTTCGGCAGATATATACCGTCCTGTTCCTCATCGCCTATCGGCGGCTTAGACATTGTGCCATCCTCTCAACGCGCAAGTGCTTACCTCTTAACTCCATACTGCACAGTACGCTAGTACAGCTATTATAGCGCAAAAAGACGTAGTATGTCAGCTATACTATTCAAGTTTCGTCGATGTCGTCAACATTTATGAATATTTGCTACAAAAATTGCGTCGACGGAGGCATTCCGGTTCAATGTGCGAAATGCTGTTGCAGTAACGGCATTTCAAGAGCCTGTAAGAGAACTATATTGGTCTCTCTACAGATGAGAGAACGCCACAGGACCAGTGAGACAAATCAGTACGTCAATGTTATAGCTTCTGTGCTATAGTCGTGCTCTCCTAGGTGCAACATATCCTGACTACCTGCCGTCACAGAAGCAACTAGCGAATTTAAGAAGCCTTGTGCTTTCTTAAAGAGCGAAGGATTGCATGCCTTATGATAAGCAGCTTTGAAATCCTCGATCGTCGCGAAGCGATATGCCACATCCTTTTCCAACGCGCACAGAATAACTTGCTCAACATCCTGTGAAAGCGTCCTATTGAGCAAGGAAGGTGGCATTGGCAACTCCTCGATTTGACGCATGCAGACCTCCTCGGAGTCCGAACCCTCAAAGGGTACATAGCCCGTCAGCATTTGATACAGCAGAATGCCGAGCGCGTATACATCACTGCTAACACTTGCATGTCCGTAGCACAACTCAGGCGACATGTAGACTGGCGTTCCCATTACGCGTCCATTGTTTCCAATCGCGCTTTCGCCGGTGTATGATGCGATACCGAAGTCCGCGAGGTAGACCGAACCATCGTCGTCCAGCAGGATATTCGAAGGCTTAATATCGCGATGCAGAATATTGTGACTATGCATGTGTTGTAAAGCACCGGCAAACTGTGTGAAAATCGAAATAGCCTCTTCGAAAGGTAGCGGCCCTTGCTTTAAACGGTCTTGCAGCGTGCCTCCCTGTATATAAGGCATCACAAGGAATGCGTGCGACCCGTGTCGGCCTGCTGAGAGCAATGGCAAAATGTGCTTGTGTTGCAAACTTCTCATAATTCTTTTCTCGTGACGAAATTGCGCAATTCCCTCGTTTTCCCTGTTAGTGCCTGTCTCCAGTGCCATAACTTTGATGACTACTGTAGCATACGTATATTGATCATAGGCGAGATACACACTCGACATGCCACCTTGCTGTAAGAGTCTGCGCAAGATATACTTGCCTAAGTGTGTGCCTCGTGCAAGAGTTACTGTGTTTTCGACATCAAGCAGCGCGTTCATAAAATATTTCCCCATTTCATGCTCATCAAATAACTGTATCGTTTGACGCCATGTTCTTACAAAAGTCACACGTAAGCAGTGCGCACGTATCCAAAAATTGTGTGAAGTGTGTCACACAACCCCCTAGGTGACTATTCTTTTCCCATCCCGTCTAAGAAGAAGAGCATAGCCACAAGTACTGTTTGTATTGGTGCATTCATCTTGCTATGAACTGTTTTTGCGAGGGTCACGTTCATGGTGTGTAAGACAATGGAGTATTTATGAGAGAATATTGCACGAAGGGATAGCCAATGAATTGGCCTGGACGCCGTGAACGTGGTCCCTACGAAAACTGTCGTGGCAATCTTGTTGGTGTAGTAGGAGTTAATGCAACACGTCCTGTATGTCAATGATGAAGCATGCAGGAGGTTGTAGACCGTGTTACACAAGTAATTGATGTTTTACTAAATTCTAGGAATGTTACGTGTAGGAGTGAAGCTAGACAATAAAGGGTAACGTCTGTATACTGAGGGGCAATAACATAGAAGTGGAGATTGCGTATATGTGTAGCGTTGCCATTGAGACAGACGAGGAGTTAGTTGCTCGTTGTCAGCAAGAGCTTCCTAGGAATACGCGTAGTTACGAGCAGTTGGTGCAACGTCACATGAATCGTGTGTACACCATTGTCTACCGGGTTGTGAATAACAGGGAGGAGGCTGAAGATATTACGCAAGAGGTATTTGTGAAGGTATTTAACGGCCTCAAAAAGTTTGACCAGAGGGCGTCTTTTTCTACATGGCTTTATCGTATAGCCACGAATAGTGCCCTCGATGCTCTGGATAAAATGAAGAAACACAGTAAAGATGCTTCTATCCTCAATACGCGCTCTGCAGATGGAGAAGACGCGGTAGATGCGTTGACCTCGCAACCGTCACCGACGCCAGGACCGGAGGAAAATGTCGTGCAGGCCGAGTTACGGGAATGTATTCACAACGTCCTGACAAGTCTTGAAATCGAGCACCGTCGCGTCCTGCTATTACGTGATTTTGAGAACCTAAGCTATGACGAAATAGCAGAGGTGCTCCAGGCAAAATTGAGCGCGGTAAAGATGCGTATTCACCGTGCTCGTTTAGCCTTTCAAGAAATTTTCAATCAGTTTTGTGGTGCGTCATATCTGCAATTTTCAACGATACAGAATGCTTCAAGTAAGGGGCAGACGAGAAAGGGATAGGAAAATGATGAGCCAGGAGGAACTGGCGCTGCTTTTGCCTGATCTTGTAGACGGCACAGTGACGGACGATCAGCGTATAGAGGCAGAGGCGGCATTGCAGCTTTATCCAGAACTACAACGGGACCTTGAAATTTCGCGGCAAATACGAACGATGCTTGCGACGATACAGTCTGACTATCCAGAGTTGCGTGTGCCTCCGGGCTTTGAGGCGAAGCTGCTTGCGCGTGTTCGTCAGCGAAGTGCTGGATTGGATGTACTCGACCTTTCGTGTACTACGTTCACCGCATGGCTCGTGGAGTTCATCAATTTGATTGGTGGATTACTTGTACCTTTCTCGCCCTCGATATCGACGCGTTCCGCATAGAAACAAAATTCGGCGAATATTTTTGAGTAGTTGTTTTGCTTAGTGAGGTCTTGTATGTTTTTTCAACCTGTGCTTGATGCGCTGACGAAGATATTAACTGATATTTTAAATTTCTTGCCGCATTTCGTTAACGGGCTAATTGTACTCATTGTTGGCTATCTTGTGAGTGCACTGGTACGCTGGATTGTGCGTGCGGTGTTACGCGGCGTGCGATTGGAGCAAGTTGCACAACGAGCGGGTGTAACTGCATCTTTGCAGGGTTTAGGCATACGTGCCCCTATCTCGGAAATTATTGCGCAAATTGTCTTTTTCTTTCTTATTCTCAGTTTTGCCACCGCCGCTATGCAGTTGATGGACCTCACCACTGTTGCGACCCTCTTGCAGAATGTGCTTGGCTTTGTACCGAGAGCGATTAGCGGTGCCCTGATTGTAATTTTTGGTTCGATGCTAGCGCGCTTTCTTGGAGGCACGATCACATCGGTTGCGGATAGCGTAAATATTACCTATGCTAACGCGCTTGGCAAAATCATCGAGTATGCGATTGTTGCGTTTGTGATTGTGCTTGCAATTTCCACGCTCGGCGTCGACACGACCATTCTCACCACGAGTTTGACCATCATCATTGCCTCGACGGGTCTTGCACTAGCACTCACCTTTGCCTTTGGAGCACGCGATTCGGCGCATAATGTTATCGCGGGTTACTATGTACGTCAAGCTTTTCAACCTGGACAGCGCCTGACCTATGGCTCCTACACTGGCGTTATACGCAGTACCTTCGGTACCTATACGGTGCTCGATGTCACGAACGAGGCGGGGGAGCAAAGCACATTGTCGCTGCCTAACTCTCTCTTGTTGAAGGATGCGATTCTGAGCAGCGAGAACACGCCGCCACCGCAGACTGTTCCGAGTAGTCAGCCAACGGGGAATACGTTGTAGAATAGAGGTATGAGGAGAGGATTTTTAGCAGAGAGGCAACATGCATGACGTATTTGAGAACGGGTGTTATTCAGTTGAATTCGCGTGGCAACGTCGACGAAAACATGTCCATTGTAGAGAAATCTCTTGATCGTGCTGCCGCTCTTGGTGCACAGTTTGTTGCCCTGCCAGAATACTGGACGTATCTTGGTCCCTACGCGGGCTTTGAGCAAGCCGCGCAGACGCTTTCTGGTCCCGCGATGCAGCTGTTACAGGAGAAGGCGCGGCAACATAGTATGATTGTGCATGGTGGCAGCATTGTCGAGAAGCATCCAACGTTGACGGGAAAGTTTTACAACACGTCTGTGCTGATCAATCAAGAGGGTGAGCTTGTCGCGCAGTACCACAAGATACACCTCTTTGACGTGGACCTTGCCAATGGCGAAAAGCACTACGAGTCAGAGCGTATTATTGCTGGCGATGCTGTAGTGACTGCTGAAGTTGACGGTATTACTTTCGGGCTTTCGGTGTGCTACGACCTGCGTTTTCCAGAACTGTACCGCGCCCTTGCCCAGCGAAACGCGCAGATATTGCTGGTTCCAGCTGGCTTCACATTACATACTGGCAGAGACCACTGGGAAGTCCTGTTGCGGGCGCGTGCTATCGAGAACGGGTGCTACGTTGTGGCGCCTGGACAGATAGGACGCTATCAAGCAGACCGGAATTGTTTTGGGCGCTCGATGGTAATTGACCCGTGGGGACTTGTGCTGGCTCAGGCACAAGACCAGCCGATGGTCATCGTTACAGAGATAGACCTGTCGCAGATAGAGCGGGTGCGTGCGCAAATTCCTGTACTACAGCATGTCAGACCTGACATTTATAAGGCTTAGTAACAGCACTATGCCCCTGTTCCTCAATGGGGAACAGGGGCATAGTGCTGTTACTGTATTATTTCCTCGATCCAGCCATGATTGCCATTTACTTGAAGCCCTTGCTCCTGTGCCTCGTTCTCTGAGAAGTAAGGGAGCAGATGCCCAATGAGGGGAAGGCGTGCTTTGTAGCGGCGCAGGTTTTCCCAAGCGCAGTTGTGCATCATACGATGCGCGAGCATGGGGTCGCCAATCATCTCCTCCAGACGTTCGAAGACCCGCTGCGCGGCGTCCTTTTCGGCCTGTGTTTGATGTTGGTTGCCGAGCCAGCGTGAGAGTCCGAACAGTTCTTCGGCGGTGGCGAGACCGAGGTGTTCGGCCTGCAACATAAGGCGTAGGCCATAGGTGCGCTGGGCGTCGAGCATCGCAACATTCATTTCGGTGTCATCCCGCATGCCACGATTATTAAGATTGCCAGAACCAACAGTTGCCCAAATATCGTCGACAATCGCGACCTTCGCATGCACGTAGATGGGACGGTAATGTGTCGTCTCACCATCAGCGAACGAGGTCGCAAGGCAAAATGCTTCGAAGCGTCCCTCTTCAATGCTATCAGGTGATTTGATACGCAACTGATCAATGCTTGCATCGCTAAATGTACGACCTACATTAGGATGATCGGGTAGAACTATTGTTGCTGTCGCACCACGCTCAAGCGCCTTGCCTAGTTCGCGCAAATTCTGCTCCATTTCAGGGCTATCCTGCGCGAGGAATGGGATATCTAAACCGATATAGACGTGTAACCACAGGTATTGATTTTCGATATACACAAAGCGTTCGATATTGCCGAAGGCGTTGGCATAGAGTTGGGAAATGCCTTGCACGATGAGCGGGTCGAATCTGTAGGTCTGCTCTGGAATGGTCCTTGCTATCTGCACAACGGAATGAGTCGGAACAGCAGGTGGGACGACATGCTCACTCACTAATCGGCGTTGATCATAGTTATGTCGATACACCACATCGTTCCAGCGTTGGCGGAAATTATACTCTACGTCTGACGCGGCTGGACCTTCGATAAGCGCATGTGTGTCGTGCCACGGATGTGGTGTTTGTCCCTCGTCGTTTGCGCGTAGGGGAGTATTGTAGGCGTGTGTGGGAGTATCCCAGCGATCAAAGTCGCCGCTATTTTCGATGACAAGATCGACGCCCCCAACAAAGGCATAGAAGCCATCGACGACAGAGATTTTCTGGTGTAAGGACTCCACAGGGTGGTGCAGGATGCCGAACGAACTGTCATCAAGAATACAATCGACATGCTCAGCGGTAAGTTCTTCGTAGCTTTCTTCTGCGCTGCATACAGCCATGACAGGGGCACCCTTCCAAACCAAAACCTTGACCTCGACGCCTTTTGTGACTGCATAGCCGAGCACGGAGCGAACCGAGAGTTCATGTGTGCGCCAGAAATCAATGTCGGTCTCTTGTAGGCCCGCTTCCCGCAATTTTGAGAGCAATGCTTCCTGTTCTGGGCTGCCGTCTGGTCCCGCAGAATGATCGGTGCCACGCACCATATGCATGCTTGCCGTCATACCCCAGTTGGCCATGTAGATATATTTTTGTGCCTTGAGGAAGTGGATGCACATTTCCAGCATCGCGGTGCGTCCATCCACAAGATATGTTACACGCGAGTCGGTACGCACAGGCGTATCGCCAGCTGCCCACCAATTCTTCGCTCGTTGCTCGTCCGAAAGCTGACGCTCCTGCATCACTTGTCTCCTGTCCTCTTTGCCAGATAGCATCGATAAGAATGTTTTCAACACGGTGATACTATCATGGTCCTGAGGGTATGGCAAGCAGGGGTCAATAGTTATACTTCATCGCTTGACTCACTAGCGTTCTCGAACAGTGAAGGCTGTTGGAGTTGCTCAATGCGCTTCTGCTCATGACTACGAGATAGACGGCATAGCGTGAAAGAAGAATGTCCTCTGTTTTTCGTTCGCTGCCACTGCCAAGAGTGACCATTTTGTATGATCGTACAAAATGATCTAGTGTGGCTTGTCCGTTCTCTTCACAGGATTTCATTGCTCGCTTAATTACCGTATTGTTGGAGTTTCTCCATTCGGAGTAGCCAAGAATTTTGTAGAGCAAGAATAAGAAAAGGGGTTACGATGACCACCGGTCATCGTAACCCCTTTTCTTATTCTTGCTCCTTAGCTACTCGCTTGGTGCGCTTGCTGTCGCGGACACCATTGGGCCAATCCAGACGGTCTGGATGTTGACGAACTCGCGGATGCCGAAGGAGGAGAGTTCACGACCGTAGCCACTGCGCTTTACACCGCCGAAGGGAAGACGTGGGTCGGATGCAGTCATGCCGTTAATGAAGACGCCGCCAGACTCAATTTGTCGGGCGAGGGCGCGTCCACGTTCGATGTCGCGGGTCCACAGGTTGCCACCTAATCCGAAGATCGAATCGTTGGCGAGTTCGACGGCGTGTTCGGCATCGCGGGCACGAATGACGGCGGCAACCGGACCAAAGGTTTCCTCACGGAAGAGCGACATCTCTGGTGTGACGCCTGTGACGATAGTCGGGGCGTAGAAGTAGCCTTTGCCCTCTACACGTTTGCCGCCGAGGGCAACCTTTGCGCCCATCTTGACGGAAGCCTCTACCTGCTGCTCTAACGACTCGCGCAGGTCGCCACGCGCCATTGGGCCAATTTGCGTTTTGCGGTCGAGTGGGTCGCCAACCTGGAGCTTGGAGGTGGCTTCGACAAATTTCTGCACAAACTCGTCGGCCACGGACTCGACGACGATGAAGCGCTTGGCGGCGATACAGCTTTGACCAGTATTCTGAAAACGGGCGCGTGCGGCTGTTTTGGCGGCCTCGTCGAGGTCGGCGTCCTCAAGGACGATGAAGGCGTCCGAGCCACCGAGTTCAAGCACGTTCTTTTTGAGGACGTGACCACTCGTGGCAGCTACCGCGATGCCAGCCTCTTCGCTGCCAGTAAGAGTTACCGCCGCGATGTGTGGGTCCTCGATGAGGGGACGAGTTTCTGAGCCACGCACGAGGACCGTTCGGAATGCACCATGTGGAAGACCACATTCCTGGAAGATGTGCTCGATTTCAAGGGCAACGCGTGACACATTGGAGGCGTGTTTAAGTACGGCAGTGTTGCCAGCCATAAGCGCGGGGGCGGCGAAGCGAAACACTTGCCAGTAAGGGAAATTCCAGGGCATGAGGGCCAGAATGACGCCGAGAGGACGGAACGCGACATAGCTCTCGGTGGCGTTGGCTTTGACCTGCTCATCAGCCAGAAATTCTTCTGCATTGTCGGCAAAGTACTCGCAGTTGAACGCACACTTTTCGACCTCGGCCTCAGCCTCGACAATTGGCTTGCCCATCTCTAGGGTCGCGAGCTGTGCGAGGTGTTCCTTGTGTTCGCGTAAATAAGCAGCCACACGGCGCATCAGGGCGCTGCGCTCTGAAAACGAGGTATTGCGCCAACTTAGAAATGCTTGGCGCGCATCGTCGAGGGCTTGCTGTACCTGTTCTTTGCTGTAAAGCTCAAAGGTTTCGACCACTTCTTCGGTTGCTGGATTGATTGACTGAATGCTCATAAGGATATCCTTTGTCTATTCTCATTGTCGGGTAAACATGCATGCATTATACCAGTTCTTTCGCCACGGGAAGAGCTTGATGAATGAGATCAGCCGCAAGTTCTAAAGAGAAGAGACTGGTGTTGATGAGGAGATGATAGAGACTGGGTTGATGACCGTCGGCGCCATAGTAGCGGCGCAGATAGCTATCGTGCTCGTAGTCGCGTTGCTCGATAAGATGTTCGGCCTGTATGTGGTTCAGGTGAAATTGCTCCATCACATTCTTAATGCGATACGGTAGGGGCGCGAAGATGTAGGTATGCAGGGTACGCGGTGCATTGTGCAGGAGAAATTGTGAGCCGCGTCCAACGATAACCGCATCACCTTCTGTAGCAAGTTCGAGGACAACACGCTGGGTCAGGCGCAGGTGCGCTAATTCTCTCCCCTGTGCTGGTAGTGTTGGCTGGCCAAAGAGCGAGCCGTAATTGACGATAAATGGGTTACTGCTGCGAATGGCCTCAAGTATATGCCCTGTCATGCCGGATGTCTGCTCGTCCTGGCGCTCGGCGCGTTGAACATCGACGCCGAGGCGTCGCGCCACCTCTTCGATAATATTGTAATCGACATATTGTAGTTTGCTCGTTTGAGCGACGAGTTGTCCAATTTCAGCACCACCACTACCAAACTGCCGTGCGATGGTTACAACAACCCTGCCCTCTGGTGGTGTGCCAGATGGAAGTGGGTCATTATTCCAAGCCGTTTCAGGCAGTAATTTGGTCGTGTGTTGCTCTGTCATACTCGGTTGTGCTTCTTGAAAAAGGTAGGCCATGTACAAATCCTTATACCGTGGATGATGGTGAATTTTTCTTTTCCACATGCTATCCTACAACGTCATGAGAAGAGACGCAAGAGGAATGTTCCTATAGAGGATAGAGTGCGTAAAAGAACGTATTGGGAACCGAACGGACGCCCACAAGGGGCTACCCCATAAGCGTTACCGTAAGGTTCGAATGGGGACCAGGGCGCCCGCTGCCTGTATCATTGCCCGAATGCGGCTCGGGGA
>CAXTCR010000051.1:0-19842 GCA_964242555.1 uncultured Ktedonobacteraceae bacterium | reverse complement strand
TCGCGGCCTCTATCGACGGTCCTGGCTCACTGCTGACGACGCGTTACAAGCACGCTGACACGATCATCCATGAAGTCGAGCATAACCTTGATTTGGTCCGTGTGCTTGGTATGGATACTGACGAACGTGACCTCGTGCTGGACGTACCTGAGCAGGCACAACAAGAGATCACGAGGCTCCTTGACAACTCCTCTATCCATCGGCCACTTGTGGTTGTGCATCCTGGCTGTACCATGCCCGCCCGTACCTACCCGTGGGAGATGTATGTCCAGGTGATCGATCTACTGGTCGAGCAAATGGGCGCCTTTGTGATTGTGACCGGCGCGAACGATGAGCAACCCCTTGTTGAGAAGATACTGGCGCAAGTCAAAGTCGAGAACCGGTCTGCAACGCTGGCAATGGCTGGCGTGCTGCCTTTTCCCCAATTCTGCGCACTCATTCAGGCTGCTGACCTCACCATCACAAACAACACAGGCCCGATGCATGTTGCCGCTGCGGTAAAAACGCCTGTGATCGCGCTCTTCGCCCTGACAAATCCACCTGAACAATGGGGACCATGGCATGTGCCACATCGTCAGATGTATCATGACGTTCCTTGTCGCATCTGCTATAGTCGTATTTGCCCCATCGGGCATGAATGTCTGCGCATGGTATCGCCACAGATGGTCCTCGATGCATCAATCGAATTGCTGAAGGAAACACAGGGGGAAGGACGGCAGTATATGCAGGACACGGAGGTGGTTCATGAATGAGTGGTTGGCGGCTAAGAATATACTTGTGGTGCGACTGGATAACATTGGCGATGTGTTGATGCTTGGACCTGCTGTCCGTGCTGTGAGGGAAACTTCGCCCACTGCACGAATAACCTTGCTTGCCAGTCCTGGAGGAGCCACTGCTGTGCCACTTCTGCCTTGGATTGACGATGTCATCGTATGGCGACCTATATGGCAGGATGTTGGGGGACGTATGGCCTTTGATCCCGCCCGAGAACGCCAGTTGATCGCGCTGCTGGCGGAACGGAACTTTGATGCTGCCCTAATTTTTACCTCGTTCAGTCAATCGCCCCATAGTCCCGGATATGTTTGCTACCTTGCGGGCATTCCTCTACGCGCAGGAGAGTCGAACGAATTTGGAGGAAGCACACTTTCGACGCAACTACAGGGTGCGCCTGTAGAGATGCATCAGGTCGAGCGCAACCTGAGGCTGGTGGAGGGTCTCGGCTTTGTCGCGAAGGATCGTGCTTTGAAGGTCTTTCTTCCTCAGGACGAGGATGCAACACTGGCACCACTATTGACAAGTGCTGGTGTGAAGCCAGAAGAGCCGTATATTGTGCTGCATCCAGGCGCGAGTGCAAAGGCACGTCGCTATCCTGCTGATCGCTTTGGTAAAGTAGCACAGCAATTGACACATCGTGGTTGGCAAGTCCTGGTGACAGGAGTCGAGCGTGAGGCCGCGCTATTAGACGAAGTAAGCGCGCACGCACCAGACGCTCATGTACTGATGGCAAAGACAACGCTTTCTCAGTACGCCGCGTTGATCAGGAGGGCGGCACTTGTGATCTGTAACGATACGTTGCCGATGCACCTCGCTGACGCTGTGCGTACGCCAGAAGTGGTGCTGTTTTCTGGAACTGATTATGAGGAGCAGTGGCGTCCACGCTCCACGCCTGCGCGCCTGCTGCGTCGCCCAACTCCATGTCATCCCTGTTATTTGTTCGAGTGTCCCATCGGTCTACCCTGTCTGGATATTCCACCTGAAGAGGTTGTCGCGGAGGCAGAGGCGTTGCTTGCGATGCATGGGAGGGGGCAGTGAAACGAATTGCTGTCTTTCGTGCCTTACAGCTTGGCGATCTATTAGTGGCCGTGCCCGCGTTTCGCGCACTGCGCCAGCAATTTCCAGATGCCGAAATTACACTGATTGGGTTGCCGTGGGCGGCCTCATTCGTCCAGCGTTTCTCTCACTATATCGACCGCTTCGTCGAGTTTGCCGGTTTTCCCGGTATCGACGAAGTTCACTACGATAAACAACGAACAGAGCAATTTCTTGCCGAGCAGCGTGCCTATAGCTACGATGTTGTGTTACAAATGCATGGCAGTGGACGTACAAGCAACCCATTCGTGCTTGCACTCGGTGCGTCATACAGTGTAGGGTACTACGAAAATACACCCTCTGGCCTAACAATGGAAGCTAAGTATCCCGATGACGAGCATGAAATATGGCGTAATCTCCATCTTGTTACACTGTTGACGCGAATGCCGACTTATCCCTCTCCTACACAATTAGAATTTCCCTTGTTCGCAGAAGATTATGCCGAGGCAGAGAGGCTACTCCGTCTATTTGCTCAAGGCAACAAGCGACTTATTGGGCTACATCCCGGGGCACGTCCACCGGCCCGCCGCTGGCCCGCTGAATATTTCGCGAGAGTGGCCGATACTTTGGCACAACAGTTTGATGCGGCTATCGTGTTGACGGGTGGACCGGGGGAAGAGCAGACGGTACAGGCGGTTATAGACGCTATGCACGTCCCCGCGCTGTCTCTAGCTGGAAAGACTTCGCTCGGGAGCCTTGCCGCGCTTATGAAGCACTTCGAGCTTTTTATCAGCAACGATACAGGCCCGTCTCATATTGCCTGCGCCGTCGATTGTCCTAGCATAACCCTCTTCGGACCTGCAGATGTACGAAGGTGGGCACCGCTTGACAGGGAGCGGCATCCTATTGTGCGTCATCCTGTGGAGTGTAGTCCATGCAGATATTGGGAGTGTCCTATTGATCATCGCTGTCTACGCTGGCTCTCGCCCGAGCGTGTGCTTGCAAAGGCGGAATCAATGATGCAGAAAGAACATACACAGCAATGCAACGTCTGAAAATTCTGATATGGCATATTCATGGGAGTTATCTTAATACGCTGGCGCGGCTCGAGCATGACTGGTATCTGCCTACAAAGCCTCACAAGCCTGAAGGATATGGAGGGCGCGGACCATCATTCGATCTGCCCGAATACATGCGCGAAGTGCCTGCCGAAGAGGTCAAAAATCTTGACCTCGATCTGGTCATCTATCAGACGCCAAAGAATTATGGTGAAGATGCGGACGAGATTATGAGTCCTGCGCAGCGCGCCCTACCAAAAATCTATCTTGAGCATAACACACCCAAACCGCATGCCACCGATACGCGACATCCCATTGATGACCCAAACGTACTCTTAGTGCATGTCACACACTATAACCGCTTAATGTGGGATAACGGAAATACGCCAACAGTCGTCATTGAGCATAGTGTGGCCATTGATCCAAACGCAACCTATCGTGGCACATTAAGGCGCGGCGTGACGGTCATCAACGGCATCCAGAAGCGACCACGTATCGCTGGCTATGATCTTTTCTTACAGGCGCGCGAACTTGTACCGCTCGACGCGGTAGGCATGCAAACGGAGGCGTTGGGCGGTTTAGGCGACATTCCTTACCGGCACCTGCACTCGCGGCTAGCCGACTACCGTTTCCTGTTTAGTCCTATTCGCTATACAAGTTTGCCGCTTGCTGTGATTGAGGCTATGACGATTGGCATGCCTATAGTGGCTCTGGCCACGACCGAATTGCCAACGGTCATCGAGCACGGGAAGAGCGGCTATATTTCCTGTGATCCACACGTCCTGCATGAGCATATGCACTATTTGCTGGCTCATCCAGAGGAGGCAAGGCAAATGGGGAAGTATGCGAAAAGTGTAGCACGTGACCGCTTCGGCCTAGACCGTTTTAAGCGAGATTGGAATGCAGCGTTCGAACGTGTGCTCTCGTAATGTATAAGGTTCCGTGGAGACGGAATTTATTGCGTCCAAAACTGATGTATGGGATATATAGTTGAAGCAATGCATGCCCAACACATTACTCCAAACGATATGCAACCAATTGCACTCGGACGTTGTGAATGTGGTTCCTACGATGGAAAGGACATATATGAAGAAAGTAACGCGTATTGCCTTCTTGAGCGAACATGCTAGTCCGGTCGCTCTCCTTGGTGGCGAAGATGCAGGAGGACAGAATGTCTACGTTGATGAGGTGAGTCGCAATCTCGGGCGGCTGGGGTATGAAGTAGACGTGTTCACGCGGCGCGATAATTCGAATGCACCAGAGATTGTCGAGTGGGCACCACATGTGCGCATTATCAATATAACAGCGGGTCCAGCTACGTTTATGTTGAAAGACCAATTGTGGCAGTTCATGCCTGCGTTTCGCGACGCCATTCTGAATTTTATTGAACGCAATGAACTTCAGTACGATGTGCTTCACGGCAACTTCTGGATGTCCGGGTGGGTCGCGACCGAGTTGCGAAGCCGCTTGAATATACCCGTGGTCCATATTTTTCATGCGATGGGCAAGACTAAACAAAAGCACCAAGGCAGTGCAGACACGAGTCCACAGGAGCGCATAGAGGTGGAGACAGGAATCATTCGCTTGGTAGACCGGTTAATCGCACAGTGTCCAAGCGAAGAGGCTGAACTGATCGACGACTATGGAGCCGAATCTGAACGCGTTGTCGTTATCCCCTCAGCTGTAAATACCTCTGTCTTTCGCCCTGTCGCGCAAGTAGAGGCACGGCAGCATGCAGAACTGGCACAGGACGCATTTGTGGTTGCCTATGTTGGGCGCATGTTACCACGGAAAGATGTGCGCAATGTTGTTCGTGCCATGGCCGAGCTTATACGCTACTGTAAGGGACAAACGGCTGAATATGGCACAACCTTTCTCCCGCTCCGCCTGTTGCTTGTGGGGGGCGAAACAAAGGAACCCGATCCGGTTGCTACGCCGGAGATAGGCGTGTTACAGAACCTCGTCGCGGAACTGGGCATAGGGGAGTATGTAACATTTGTGGGCAAGCGGCAACAAGATACCCTGCGCAATTACTATAGCGCGGGCAATGTTGCCGTCACCACTCCGTGGTACGAGCCTTTCGGCCTGACGCCTTTAGAAGGGATGGCGTGTGGACGCCCGGTCATCGGCTCTGCTGTCGGCGGCATTACCTATACCATTGCTGACGGACAAACAGGCTTCTTGGTACCACCACGAGACCCTAAAGCACTGGCCGACCGTCTCTATATGCTGCTTACAGAGCCAGAACGCTGCATAAGGATGGGACAGGCGGCGCGTGAGCGGGTCGAGCGGGAGTTTACATGGGAAACTGTTGCGCAGCGTACGGGAGCTTTATACGAGGCAGTGATGGTGGAATATAAGCAAAAGGTAAAGCCACCCTTGCTTACTGTACAAGAGAGCCAACCTCAACAAGAAGGGATGTAGCGTGTGACAACTGTTGATGTACTAATTCCCACCTGCCGGCGCAAAACAGGACTCGCGATGGTCTTGACGAGCTTGCTTGGGCAGACATTCACCGATTTCAACGTGATTGTCTCCGATCAGACAGAAGAGCACGAGGCGTACCTTGAGAGCATCGAGATACAGACTGCCGTACGTGCACTCCGTTGGCATGGACATAGAGTAACACTCCACTGTCACCTGCCTCGCCGTGGATTAGCGGAACAACGCCAGTTCTTGCTCCAACAAAGCACAGCGCCCTACGTCCACTTTCTGGACGACGATGTGTTGTTAGAGCCGCACGTAATGGAGCGTATGCTGGATGTGCTCAAGGCAGAGCACTGTGGCTTTGTCGGTTGTCCCGCAACCGGTTTGCAGCATCTAACAGATGTGCGCCCACACCAGCAGCATATCGAGGTATGGGAAGGTCCGGTAATGCCAGAGAACTTTACCCCTGACACGATTCCGTGGGAGCGTCATCTGGTGAACAATGCTGCCAATCCACTGCATCTCGAACTGCAACTGGTCAAGGATGGGCATCCGGTGCGGTACAAAGTTGCATGGGTTGGAGGCGCAAATGTGCTCTATGATCGTGAGAAGCTGCTCAGCGTAGGTGGTTTCTCTTGGTGGCAACGTCTACCGCCAGAACACGCGGGCGAAGAGGTGATGGTACAATTTCTGCTCATTCACAACTACGGTGGTTGTGGCATTCTACCAAGCGGTACCTACCATCTCGGTCTCCCTACAGAGGTAGAGAATCGTCAACGCAACGCCACCGAATTGTTTGGCGAACTGCTGCAAGAGTACGGGATAAAAAATAAGGTCGTTTCATAGGGACGGAATTCATTGTGTCCAAAACCGTTGTATCGAATATATTCGTTCGACGAATAGTGACAATAATCCCTTCATCTGCGGACACTATAAATTTTGTTTCTACAACAGTAATGAGAAAGAGAGATATTACATGAGCGAACATTCATTGACAGGAAAAGTTGTCCTCGTGACAGGAGCGGGAAGTGGGTTAGGAGAGGCAACAGCACGCGCGTTTGCGGCTGCAGGGAGTCATGTAGCATGTGTCGATATCCAGCAGGAGCAAGTCCAGCGTGTCAGCAAGAGCATCGAGGGGCAGAATGTACGCAGTATGGCTCTGCGCTGCGATGTGAGCGATGCGAATGCTGTATTTGCGACGGTAAAAGCTGTTGGAGAAGGGCTTGGTCGGCTGGATATTGTAGTTAATTGTGCCGCGATTGACTACACGGTTTCGGTCGAGGAGATGACCATTGAACAATGGGACCGTGTGATTGGCGTCAATCTGCGCGGCCCATTCTTGTTTACAAAGGCCGCGCTCCCACTAATGCGGCAGCAAAACTCCGGCCATGTGATAAACGTTGCCTCAACTGCCGCACTTCGTATGTGGGGCAATGCCTCTGCCTATCATGCCTCGAAAGCTGGACTGGTGGCCTTTGGACGTGGCTTTGGCGTTGAGGGCAGGGCATATGGCATTCGCGTGACAACGGTCATTCCCGGTGGTATGCAAACGCACTTCTTCGACCGCTTCAAGGATCAGGGTATTCCGATGCCCGAGGAAAAGAACCTACAAGACCCCAGCAATGTTGCCAATGTAATAGTCTTTGCAGCACAGGTGCCACCAGAGTCCGCAATGCAGGAGGTCCTGATAACACCCTTCACTGAGACAAGCTGGCCTTAATTATGCTTCAACCACTCCAGATAAGGGTTAATGGCACCCACTAAAAATTGTATACATTCAAGCGGGGAGTGATCAATCAAACTTGCATCACAAAAGTATTACTACCGCAGTTGACGCTGCACAGGCATTAGTGCCGGTGCTAGGACCATTTGCTGAGTACCTTTTTGCAATTGGATTGATTGGAGCAGGCGTGGTTGCTATCCCCGTGCTGCTGGCTAGCACTTCGTACGCGGTAGCAGGCACTTTTGGCTGGCCTTCTGGTCTCTCGAAGAAGCCGTGGCAAAACGAAGGGTTTTACCTCATTCTAACGTTTGCGCTGGTAATCAGCCTTGTGCTTGCATTGGTACGCATTGACCCGATTCAATTGTTATTCTGGGCCAATGTGCTTTCTGGCGTGCTTTCACCTATTCTCATTGTCTATCTTTTGCTCGTTGGCAATAGTCGTAAGGTTATGGGCGAGCATCGTTTGAGTCTGCTGATAAATGTTGGGTTAGTCATAACCGTACTGGTCATGTCGGTAGCTGCTATCCTGCTCTTCTATGGCTTGGCAACTAATCAGGCATAAAAAGACTGCACGAGCAATGCCCGTGCAGTCTTTTTATGCCTGATTAGTTTATTGCTGTGGATACTGCTGTGGTGGATACTGTTGTGGAGTGGTTGCTTGATATGGCTGCTGTGCATACTGCTGGCCTGTAGTCTGCATGTCGGCGACCGCACGAGCCTGCATTATGCTTTGCTGAGCATTTTGCTGTACACTCATTTGCGAGGCAGCTTGACTCAATGAAGATTGACCGTTTTCAATGACGCGCTTGGCAGCATCTCGGCCCCCGAGTCCAAAGGCTAGACCAAAGGCGAGGGCTGCCGCGCCCACAACAGCTGTGAACAGGATATTAAGGAGGGCCGCACCAATATTCAATTGCTCAAGTGCAACAATTGCTACGAAGCCAAGAATGGCGTAACGAGCGATGTTTGCGAATAGGTTTGGATTGCCGATACGTGAGCCAGATGCCGCACCACGTACGATGTCGGCAACAAATGTTGCAGCCAACGTACCCAGGAAGAGAATAAGAATAGCAACAAACACATTAGGGATATAGGCCACGACCTGACCTAACAATGTACTGACCGTGGTTAGACCAAGAGAGTCAACAGCGGGAACAAGGAAGATTAAGAAGACAAACCAGTACACTATACGGCCAAGGATGCCAGCTGCATCCATCTTAATACCCATCTGCTGTTCTAAACGCGTTAGACCAATCCGCGTAGAGAAGCGATCAAACCCCACCTTGCGCAGCAAAAAGGTGACTGCTCTGGATAAGGCAGATGCTACAATGTAGCCGATGAGCAGGACTACGAGGAAGCCAAGTAGTCTTGGTACAAATGTGAAGAGGAGCGCCAATGCTGCTCCAAATGAACTCACGACTGCATCGATGAAATTCATTCCTTCATACTCCTTACTGTACGATAAAAAGTTTCTCAGAAAAGTTCTTTAGGAATACTCTGCAATACAGTGATGCTACTGTATGTGTTTACAGCATAATGTATACGGGATTGAATTACAAGTCTTTCTATAAAGACTAAGGGTACACTAATTTTATAAAAGAGGAATTCTCAATATTCTCATAGTCTTATAAAGATAAAAAAAAGAATACACTGTTGTGTTTGACAGGTCTTTGGAGTTTCTATATATTTTGATAAAGGCAGATAACATCAAGCTACTTCGATAGCTTACACCTTCATAAAATAATGAAAGTAGGACCTTTATGGACGCTGATGCCAATGCTATAATCACTAGCAAGTCTCCAACTGAGCGTGTTGTACTTATTGTTGAGGACGATACAGACCTGCGTCAAACAATTCAATGGACGCTAGAGGATGAAGGTCTGGCTGTTGACACTGCTGGAGACGGGCGAGAGGCATTAGAACGCGCAATGCAGCGTAAACCAGCGTTAGTGGTGCTCGACATGGGTTTGCCGCTCCTCGATGGCAATGGTGTGGCGGCAGGACTACGTGCCTCCTATGGTGAAAGTGTGACTATTTTGACTATGACAGCTGATGGGCGTGCGGCAGAAAAGGCCAAGCGGGTAGGCGCTGTCGGCTATCTGAGCAAGCCGTTTGAGCTGGATGCACTCATCGACGCTGTGTGGAAAGCACTGGGTAATTAAGGGTGGTTTGACAACGAAACCTTTTTCCTCTGCTATACGTGGAAGTACATGTAGTCATGCAAGAGGAAAGAGGGATAGCCTTATGGCGATTAGCGAGAGTCTTACGCCACTTGAGCCAATGTTTGAAAATCCTTTTCATATAGAAGATTTGCTTGTCTTTGATCGTCCCTCACTACAAAAAATCTTAGCGCAAAATGCCTTTGGCGTGACCGTTGAGCGTCTCGCACAGAGTTTGCACAACGTCCCTCAAATGGTTGTAAGGCACATTGAAAAATGTGTACCACGCCAACAACGCTCGCTTTTCCGTGCTGAATTGTTGCGCCCTTTAGCTCAGCGGCAGATTGAGCAAGCGCAAAAAGAGGTTCTTGATGGCCTCTTTTGGGAACTTACCTACTGGAAAACGCCTGGGTTGTACGAAGAGCTAACGGAGGGTGAATGGTTGCATCCAGGCATTTTTAAGAAGCTTGCACCAGATATACGAGGCAAGACGGTGCTAGATGTGGGTGCAGGTAGTGGGCGGGCAACATTTGAATGTCTACGTACTGGGGCTGCCCTTATTCATGCCGTTGAACCTTCGCCTGGCCTCTTGCGCATTCTTAATGAAAAAAACATGGGGCATCCAACTACAAACCGCGTTCTTGCTCATGAAGGCAGTTTTGATGTAATACCACTGCCTGATAATAGTGTAGACGTTGCACTCTCTTGCTCTGCGTTTACTGCCTTGCCTGAGCAAGGTGGAGAGCCTGGACTGGCAGAGTTACGTCGCGTCACTAAACCAGGAGGGAAGATAGTACTGATCTGGCCGCGTGTACAGGATCGTTCCTGGTTGGAGGAACGGGGTTTCTCCTATGTTGCTTTGCCTGTACAGCAGGAGATGGGTATTCATTTTCGCTCATTGCAAACTGCAGTGCGCTGTGCCCGGTTATTCTATGCTCACAACAAAGCTGTGTTGCAATACGTGTTAACGAAAAAGAATGCAACCGTTCCATTTTCTATAATTGGTGTCAATCCACCGCGTGACTACTGCTGGCAACTCGTCCAAAAATAGTAAAGGAAAAGACCTATATGGCATCAAGACTTACTACAAGCCCCGATAGGAGTTGGGTAGATACTCCACCAAATAGTCCCACCCTGCGCCGGTTGAATGCTGAACTCATACATCGCATGCCTTGGCTTGATGGACTTTCTAAGCCGCTGCAGCAATGGACAAACAAGCTCTTTGGCAAGCCTGGACAGGCGAGCTACAAGATCAAGGATATATTGAACGGTGTATGGTTGGGTCATGTAGTCCATCCTATTCTCGTAGCGTTTCCTATAGGCTCGTGGACTGCAACAACGTTACTAGATGTCGTATGGCTAGCCGATGAGGACGAAGGTGTGGCGCGGAGCGCAGACATCACCATGTGGCTTGGTATTGGTGGCGCGGTTGCTTCAGCTGCTACTGGTCTGACCAACTGGGTAGATACGTATGGGTCGGAACAGCGTACTGGAATGCTCCATGCTCTACTTAATAGTACAATACTCTCCATGAACGTCGTTTCAACTATCTTGCGCATCACAGGACAGAGGCGTGCCGCGATAGGCATTGCAGCTGGCGCCTACGTAATACTGCTTTATTCGGGCTATCTCGGCGGTGAACTTTCCTATTCCAATGGCATTGGTGTGAACCATGTTGCATGGGAAGGCGGTTCGGACGACTTCGTGCCAGTGATGGACGAGGCCGCACTAGAGCCGGGAAAGCTCACACGCGTCGACGCAGCTGGTATTCCAGCCGTGTTGTTCCGCGAGGGTAAGGCAATCTATGCGATGGCAGCCACGTGTTCCCATCTTGCAGGCCCATTAGATCAAGGGCATGTTGAGAATGGAGTCGTCTATTGTCCCTGGCACAATTCCGGTTTCCGTCTCTGCGATGGAAGTGTCGCTAATAGCCCGGCAGTCTATGCTCAACCAACCTTTGCTGTTCGAACGCGTAACGGCAAAATAGAGTTGCGCCGGCTGGAACATGCATAACCACAGCTAGATTTTATAGAGTAAGAAAGCACAAGCATAGCAAATAAAATTGCTATGCTTGTGCTTTCTTACTCTATTAGGATTATCTAAGCTTTCAGCCCCTTCTGTTTAATTTTTGATTACAACCGCTTATGGTCGCGCTTTTAGGGAGTAAAAGTTATTGTATTTCCATAAGAAAAACGCTAGGCTTATAGAAGACAAATGAAAAACAAATTTCCACAAATGTGTGACCACCTTTAGCAACGATGAGGAGACCATCTGTGCAGATCCGCGAAGCAAGAAGAACAACCTATGATATCTCCGATATGGTATTGGCCCAACAAGCATTATCTGGTGAGCAGGAAGCTTTTGAGCATCTAGTCCATAGATATAGTACACCATTATTTAATTTTATCTGCCGTTTCTTAGGAGATTACGATCAAGCTTGCGATGTTTTGCAGCAGGTGTTTTTGCGCTTCTACACATCACTACCAAACTTAGGGACAGCAGAGCCGTTTAAGCCATGGCTCTTTCAGGTTGCTCGCAACTGCTGTGTAGACGAGCTGCGGCGCAGAAAACGCTATGCGGTGCATTTCTCACAACTCGAAACGGAGAATAGCGAGGGAGAAGTCACGTTCCTGGGCGATATGACCGATCCAGGTCCATTGCCAGAAGAGATACTAGAACGCCATGATCTGCAACAGCTACTGCAGGAGGCGATTCAGTCTCTGCCACCTAAGTTCCGCGATGTTGTGACCTTGCGCTATCTCGCGCAGCTGAGCTTTTCAGAGATTGGGAGAACATTAAATATGCCAGAGGCCACGGCAAAGACATACTTCCATCGAGCGAAGGTGTTGCTGCGCAAGACGCTTAGCACGAAAATAGCCCCTGTATCAGCGTAATGAGGACAGAATGACAACACATATGAAACACCTAAAAGCAGTTATTCTTGATGTTGATGGTACATTGATCGATAGCAATGATGCACAGGCGCATGCATGGGTCGATGCCATGGCAACGCAAGGACATACTGTTCCTATTGAGAAGATCCGCCCTTTAATTGGTATGGGCGGCGATAAGGTATTGCCGCAAGTCTTAGGCATTGACAAGAACAGCGAAGAGGGCAAGAAGATTAGCGAGGCACGCAAGGAACTGGTCAAGACGCGCTATCTCGCGACCATTAAGCCTTTTTCTAAAGCAAAAGAATTGTTAGAGCATATGCACGAGAGCGGGCTGCAACTCGTTATCGCGACCTCGGCTGAACCTGATGAGATAGAGCAAACGCTCAAACTGGTTGGTCCACATGTGCAAGACCTGATGAAGACGGAAACTACATCGAAGGATGCGGAACTATCAAAGCCAGATCCCGACGTAATGCAGGTCACTCTGAAGAAATCAGGCTTCTCTCCTGATGAGGTCGTGATGCTAGGCGATACACCCTACGACCTGGAGGCAGCGGCAAAGGCCGGCATAAAATCCATTGCTGTGCGCTCCGGTGGCTGGAACGATAAAGACCTTGCTCAAGCAATTGCAATCTATGATAATACAGCGGATTTACTGGAGCATTACGACTCATCCCCACTTGCAAAAGGTATACCTGTGTAGAGGAGATTCCACAAATATCGCCTGGCATAACTATGTTATGCCAGGCGGTATTTATTAAAATTCTCTCTGCGGCCCTTGACTACATCATACACAAAAATATGGTACACTTGAGTATGAAAGGAGCAACCAGACAAATATTCCCACAACCGAAGCCCTATATTTTTGTACCTTGTAGCGCATCCTGGACAAGCATCGGGAGCAACTTAAACTTAGAGGAGTGTTTTCATGGCACTTACAAATGAGACATCACCCGCAGATCAACTACTCACCCGTTTTGGGTACAAGCAGCAGTATCGACGTGACATCAAGCGTTTTGCCTCCTTCGCTGTCGGCTTCAGCTTTATTTCTATCACAACAGGCATCTTTAGTTCTTATGGCGCAGTGTTGAATTGGGGCGGTCCGCTCGGTATCTGGACGTGGCCTTTAGTCGCTGTTGGACAGCTCTTCGTGGCACTGGTGTTCGCGGCCCTCGCCTCACGCATTCCACTTGCTGGCTATTCCTATCAATGGGGGTCCCGCTTGACTAACCCGAAGGTGGGTTGGTTACTCGGTTGGATATCGTTTATATTTCTAATCGTCGTTACCGTCTCGGTTGACTATTCGATCTCCGCCGCCGTCTTGCCCAGCTTATTTAACTACGCTGAAACGCCAACGAATGCATGGATTGTGACAGCTGCAATTATTATTATTCAAGCAGCGCTCATTATCTTCTCCACCGTCTGGTCTACCCGCATCAACAATGCAGCTGTCGGTACGGAGGTCGTTGGTATCGTTGGTCTGACGCTTCTTCTTATCATCGTTGGTGCGGTGCGTGGTCTCTTGCGTCCGGATCATCTCTTTAGCACAGGTGTTGTTTCTGCCACTGGGTATTTCAATCTGGGAAGTTGGAATGCAACCGGACCGTTTATGCTATCGTTCCTGCTCGGCTCGTATACGATCGTCGGTTTTGAGTCGGCAGCAAATCTCGCGGAAGAGACAGAGAACGCCCACAGAGTCGTGCCATTTGCTATGTGGTCGTCAGTAGTGCTAAGCGGTGTTATTGGCTTCTTGTTCCTCGTAGCGCTCAATCTCACATCGGGCGACCTTAAGACATTGAGCGCCTCCGCGACTCCCGTAAGCGATATCATTCATGGGACACTCGGAAACATCATTGGTAGCATTTTCCTAGTCCTGGTGACGTTCTCCATCTTCGCCTGTGGACTTGTCATCTTTATTACCGCGACCCGTCTCACATGGGCGATGTCGCGCGACCGGCGTTTCCCGGGTCATGCACTCTTCAGTCAGGTGAATGAGCGTACACATACGCCTATTGCAGCCACAGTTCTGCTCGCAGTTCTGCTTGAGGTCGTGCTTGCGGTTTTTGCCAATCAACAGAATGCTTTGACAAACCTGTTCACTGCATCGACGCTGCTGCCCGCCATCATCTATCTTGGAACAGTCATTCTCTACGTCGTCACACGTAACAAGTTGCCCTATGACGAGCGTGCATTCCGGCTTGGTGCATTCGAGTGGCCAGTCATTATCCTTTCGATTGTGTGGCTAGTCTTCGAGATTGCTATCTTCCGTGATGCGCAGTTTGTGCAGCCGTGGCTCTATACAATTGTCATGTTCGCCATTGGCCTCATCTACTTCGTCTACATGCTTGTCTCACCGGCTAAAGTGCTTGAGCGCCAGCCGGAATTGACGACGCCTGAACCAGAGGCCGTCTCGTAAATCATTCTTTGATACCTTCATAGACATCGCTCCTCTTGTTAGGGGGAGCGATGTCTATGAAGGTTGTGACATATATCTCATTTTTTCAGGAACATCATGCCGCCCACTATCTCCGTACTGATGCCCACGTATAAGCAAGCTGCCTTCATTCGTCGTGCCATTGCAAGCCTTCAAGCGCAATCGTTTGCAGATTGGGAACTGCTCATTGTCGATGACGGTTCACCAGATGAGACGCAGAGTCTTGTTGTTGCCTTTCTGCAGGATACACGCATTCGTTACATCCGTCATGAGTCAAATGATGGCTTAGGTGCTGCTTTAAATACTGCATTAGAGGCGGCATTGGGGAATTACATCGCTTATCTGCCCTCGGACGATGTGTACTATGACGAACATTTACAGAGCTTGTTTACGCTCCTCCAGCAACATCCTGGTGCAACGCTTGTGTATTCAGGCGTTCGCCATCACTATAATCATTTGGCGCTGGGGCAAATCGAGGGCTATCCACTACAACTTGTTCAAGTGTTGCATCATAAGACGACGGATCGCTGGCTTGAACGCACTGAACTGACGACGGATGATCTTGAGCGTATGTACTGGTCTCGCCTGCGTACCCATGGTGCATTTGTTTCGACCGACCAAGTCTCCTGCGAGTGGGTCGATCATCCCCAGCAACGCCACAAGTTGCTGCAAGAGCCGTTCGGAGGCATTAACCCCTACCGTGTCTACTACGGAGTAAAGCAGCCGCTGAGACTGCACACAACGGTTGGCAATTTCATCGACGAGGAAGAACAGTATCGCCGTTTCCGTGAACGTCCCGATACTCCACTTGCACCCGACGGGCTGAAGATACTGCTTGTCGGCGAACTGGCATATAATCCGGAGCGCGTGCTGGCTCTGGAGGAGCGTGGTCATGCGCTCTATGGTCTATGGACGCAACAGCCTTACTGGTTTAATACTGTTGGGCCTATGCCCTTTGGACATGTCGAAGAAATAGCGCGTCCAAACTGGCGTGACGCGATACGAGCTATTCGGCCAGATGTGATCTATGCACAACTCAACTGGCAAACGGTGCCTTTTGTGCATCAAGTCCTGATGGCGCATCTCGGTGTTCCCTTTGTGTGGCACTTTAAAGAGGGTCCTTTTATTTGCCTTGAGAAAGGAATGTGGTCGCAACTGCTTGACCTGTACACCCATTCCGATGGACAAATCTATATCAATCGGGAGATGCGTGACTGGTTCGCGACAATTGCTCCTGACCTCATGCACCGCAAGCATGTTCTCGTCTTAGATGGTGATCTACCAAAACGTGATTGGTTTGACTCCTCACGTTCGCCCCGGCTCTCGCTTCGAGACGGGGCAATCCATACAGTCGTTCCCGGGCGTCCTATAGGATTGCATCCAGCCATTATGCAAGAGCTAGCACAACAGAATATTCATGTACACTTTTACGGCGATTTTACACAGGGTCAGTGGAAAAATTGGATTGCCAAGGTTCAGCAGTTGGCCCCTGAGCATTTGCACATCCATAAGAATGTTGACCAGCAACACTGGGTGAGCGAGTTTTCGCAGTACGATGCAGGCTGGCTGCATTTTCAAAGGAGTGAGAATGGGGGCGATATTCGACGTGCCGACTGGGACGATCTAAATTATCCCGCACGCATAGCAACGCTCGCAGTCGCCGGTGTGCCACTCATTCAGTACCACAATGCTGGTGCTATTGTAGCCTCTGCAACACTGGCACAAGACCTTGATATCGGAGTGTTTGGCACGAATGCCGACGAGTTGAAGGCGCAACTTACAGATGAGGCACACATGCAAAAACTGCGCGAAAACGTTTGGACTAAACGTCAGCAATTTACATTTGATTATCATGCAGACACGTTGGTTGCGTTTTTTCGAAAGGTGATCAGGGGATAAGAGGTATATACCCGATACATCGGCTTTGGGCGCGATCAATCTGGTCCCTACGAAAACCGAAATGTGTTTTCGTAGGGACTAGCTTGATCGCGCCCAAGAGCAATTCATTGCGTATCGCTGTTGTATCACTCATCACTCAACGTTCGCTGGCATTGGTCGCAGTAGCCCACTGCTTGCAGCGAGAGCACAAGACCATGGTATCCATATTGGGCTTGTAACCGCTCATGTAAATCTCCCAGCAACGCCTCATCGAGGTGTGTGACGCTATGACAGTTTTTGCAGACGAAATGGTGATGCGTCCTGCTTTGCAGGATTTCGTAGTGTGGTGGCTCTCCCGGAAAGTGCGTCTCCAGAATGAGTCCTAACGCTTTCAACATCTCCAACGTACGATAAATTGTCGAAAGGCTGACATGGGGATTGTACTCCTGCACCCGTTCTGCGATCTGTTCGAGACTAATATGGCCATTAGCCTCTTGAATAACGTTCAAAATCATATTGCGTTGCGGTGTGATACGATAGCCATGCCGTTGAAGTAGCGTGTGGGTTTCGCCACTACGATGAGAGTCCATTCTCTTCCCTCTTTTTTCAATAATGAGCCGTTAGATTTCTCTACACGTCATGATGCTGGCAATGTAGATGAGATATTTGTGGTCCGGTCACTTGTAGAATGAGAAAGTAAGTTTTCGTGCAATTGAGCGTGAATGAGATTTGCTCGAATAAGTAGGTCGCGGTCCCGTAAAATTTCTTCGGGCGTACCATCGGCCAGTATGCGCCGCTCTTCCCCAATGACGATGACTCTTGAAGCGATGATCGGCACAATTTCGAGTTCGTGCGTGGTCGTAATAATAGTTTTACCGGAATGTCCTAGTTTGTGAATAAGATTGACAAGCAACCACTTAGTGCGTGGGTCAAGCGACGCTGTTGGCTCATCAAGCAAAATCACATTGGGATGCAGCGATAGCACAGAGGCGATTGCTGCACGTTTCTTCTCGCCACCTGACAGCTCAAAAGGTGCCCGTCGCGCGAGATGTGTAATCTCCATCTCCTCAAGTGCTTCGGTGCAGCGTACCTTGACCTCTTGAGGACTTAAGCCAAGCTGTAGTGGACCAAATGCCACGTCGTCAAATACCGTTGCGCTAAAGAGTTGCACATCCGGATCCTGAAAGACAAGCCCTACCTCACGATGAAAGTGAAATGTGTCCTCACCTTCAGCAGCAGCTTTAATCCCACGTCCTAGTGCTTCCATCGTGCCTGCCGTTGGGCTAACAATACCATCGAGTAATTTGAGCAGTGTCGATTTGCCGCTGCCATTCGCTCCAAGCAATACAACCTGCTCACCGCGTCGAATGTCCAGGTCTATCCCATCAAGCGCAAGTTGGCGCCCACTATACGAGTAACGCACATTTCGCAGATGAAAAATAACCTCTTCTGGATAGAAAGTAGCTTCGCTCATCGGACGTACCTTCCTAGCAAAAATACAGCGACCGCGACACATAATGCGGCTACAAGCGCAGCCCAATCCCTTGCTGTCATACGATATGCGCTGTACGATCGTACCTCGCCGCTAAAACCACGCGCCGCCATTGCTGCATACACATCGTTACTCATCTTAAATGAGCGATTCATCAGGTTGCCCATTGAACTACTAATCCATGCGCGTTGCTCATTCCCTGTTGTACGCCCCACCGTACGGCTCTTGCGTGCCTCAAACATCCCATTCGCCGTATGTAGAAACAGAAAAATGTAGCGATAGGTCATCGAAAGCAACAGGATAAACACCTGCGGCACGCGAAACGTCTGTAGACTCTTCAAAACATCGGACCACGGCGTTGTCAGAATGAGCAATACTGCCAACGATACTGTGACGCCAACGCGCATGATAAACACTGCCGCACTCAGCAAGCTTGCGATAGATGGGCCGAGGTGAAGCGAACCAAGAGTAACGTCGAAGAGATGTCCCCCCGGCGTAAAAAAGATGGAGGGCAAAATAACGACCCCTGCGAAAAAGGGAATGCCAAACCACACACGTCGCACAAAAAAGTCAAATGGTAGCTTGCTTACATGTGCGACAAGTAACAAGACCGCGTAGAAAGCAAGCAGGGCTACAAGGGAATTGGAAAGGCTAGCAGCTAACACTGTCACAAGAAACATGACGAGTTTTGCACGCGGGTCAAGATGTTGGAGCCACCCGTTTGCACGGGTTAGCTCCTCCGTAAACACAGATTGTTCGATCGCTCCGGCAATACCAGAGATCGTGCCCTCTATCCATCCAAACTGCCGCTTGCGCGCTCTCTCCCGCACCAAGCGCGAGGGCGTTCTGCTCGTCGTACTCAAACCGGTCTCTCCACAGGCGTTGTTCGCTCCTCCACAGATGGTACCTCTGCACCTTTAGGTGCGGTTCTACGCAGAAGCGTCGTAAAGCCGTATACGACGACGCCAATCACTAAAATCCCTATAATGCCGCTGATCTCATAGCCAAGAGCAGCGTGCCACAGCGGGGCATTTGGATCGCTGAAAAATGGCGTGTTCACGTTGTATCCACTCAACGGCGCGCTAAAGACGCCTGATAGCTGTTGCAAACCTTGAGGAATGTAGCCAAAGGCTTTTTTCACATCGTCGGGATTCCCCTCTGCATAAGCAATACCGGGAGCAATCAAGCCAAGTGGGGCAATGATTGCAATCACCATAAATGCTGTTCCCACTCCCTTTAAACGTCGTGGTAACGCGAACCATGTCAAGGGGACAAGTACCACCGCGATGCCAAGCACAATCAGCATCATTATTCCTACATCTGGCCAACTAACCTGCGACCAATCCGCACCGAAAAGATGACCAATATTTCCGCCACCAGTGACAAGTCCCGCGACGAACAACACAACAACCGCCGCGACAATACCAATCGCAAAGATTTGCCAGAGTGGTGTACGCTGCGCCTGCCCTTCAACAACGTCCTGTCCTATTACTACACGACGTAGCGACGTGAGGAAGTAGGGATGGTTTTTCTGAATGTACGCGACACCAAGTGCTGTAACAAGTGCCTCCACCAGTGACGCGCCCAGCATATGCGAGAGGAGCATTGCTGGAATGGCAACATTCAACTGATAGGGACTATAGAGTGGATGTCCATTCTGGCTAAAGAGCAACGGCTGTAAACCAAGCTCAATACCAACGGCAAGTGCAGCTGCGCTGATACCAATGTAGGAGCCAATACCTGCGGCCCACACACGGCGCGTTGAGAGGACAGGCGAGTTGCCCGCGATCAGCTTATACGTGTAGTAGCCAACAAAGGGCAGGATAATACCCATGTTGAGACAATTGGTGAAGATCGCCAGAATGCCGCCATCGCCAAAGAATAGCGCCTGGATGATCAGTGCAGTACTGACGCCTAGAATTGCAGCCCATGGACCAAGCACCACTGCAATTAACGTACCGCCGACAG
>CAXTCR010000050.1:0-19969 GCA_964242555.1 uncultured Ktedonobacteraceae bacterium | reverse complement strand
AATCGACTGAGGTAATGATAGGTAAAGAAAACTAACATAGAACGCGCACAAGCCCGTTGTAGCGTCACTACAATGGGCTTGTGCGCGTTCTATAGCACCTTTATTGTGCTCCAAGTATCACAAGATGCTTGTTGAACCAATCACTGGCAAGTTGTGCCACCTTCGTCACGCTCTCTTTCGTGGCAAATGGCGATGCCGCACCTGCATCGACTTGCTCGAAGCGTTTCTCCTTACTAAAACTCTCGAGGGCTTGCTGGCTCTGCGTAACTGCTCGTGTATTTTGCGTTGAAGCAATTAGCAGGGTAGGCGCCAGGACACGTTGCAGGTAGCCCTGTGCCACGTCAAGCTCACCTCCAGCCGCCACGACAGCTGCGACGACATCTGGCCGCTCGGCGGCGGCAATTAAGACAGCTGCTCCTGTAATGCCCGCCCCGAAGTAGCCAATCGAAAGGTGCTGCGTCTCATCATTCTCCAGCAGCCACTGGGCCATGCCCAAAATGCGCTGCTCCATGATACTTGTGTTAAGACGGAAATAGTCTGTACCCTCGTCCAGCTTCTGCTCCTCAGCGGTAAAGAGGTCGACTAGCAAGGTCGCGATATTATCCTGGAAGAGCACCTGCGCTATAGCTAACGCAGTCTTGTGCGAACTCTCGGTACTGCCTTCGATACCATGTGTAAGGATAACAAGACCGTGTGCCTCAGCTGGCAAATGTAAGAGACCTGCAAGCACAACCGCACCTGCTCCAACCTGAACAAGGCGACCATTGTCCGCGCTCTCCACGATATTTGAGTCGTCTGCCATGTGTAAATACATCCTTTCCTTGTGTCTGATGTCATAATATCACGAAACTCCTCTTTCCCTCAGGACACTGTCGAACGGCAAGAAAACCGCCTGTAGGAGCCTGAATTCTATCAAGCCCTCGTGCCCCCACCTGTACGACATCCCTAATTACGACCAATAACCCATAACTATATTCGCTTACACATTTCTAATACTTTAGAACACGTATGGATGACTTTTACTGAAACCATCTTATGCTGTTAAACGTGAACAAAGAGGAAGGTGTGTTATGAATATACACTACTCATGGTTCAAAAATACTATCAATAGTTTTTGAGCGTGGGTGTTTCTAAAAATAACACCCATTGCCAATACTACCAAAAATAATAAATGTAGTACCTTTAGGAGGAAAAAACATGGCTTTAACTGGACGTACAGTAATTGGTGTCTTTGACGAAGCAGGGAATGCAGACGCTGCAATCGAGGCTCTGCGCAATGCAGGCTTTAGCGATGCGGATATCCATCACTCTGGCCGTGGCACAGCCTCTACCGGCGGCTTTTTCGCTGGCCTGAAAAACTTCTTCACAGGCGATGACACGGCGACAACAGGCGGTCATGTTGCCGACGATCTGACAAACATGGGTGTCTCTAACGATGAGGCACAGTACTATGACAATGAGTACACTAACGGCAGAACTATCGTTTCAGTGAACGCGGGTAGCCGCGCTGAAGAAGCGAAGGCCATTCTTGACTCACATGGCGCGTACAACTACGCCACCCGTCGCGGTACAACTGCAACAACAGGTTACACCAACACAACAAATACAGCAACTGATACCGCTTATGCTGCTGGTACAACAGGGGCCGCATACACAAATACGACAAACACCGATACAGCAGCCTATGATCGCACTCGCGACGCAAATTATGCAAACGAGACCGATCAAGAGCGTGTCATCCGCCTTCGCGAAGAGCAGTTGAGAGTCAGCAAACAGCCTGTACAGGCTGGTGAGGTAGACCTCCGTAAGGAAGTTGTCTCACAGCAGCAGACTGTAAATGTTCCTGTAACGCACGAAGAGGTCTATATTGAGCAGCGTCCTGTAACCGACGCCACTGCCGACAACACGCCTATCGGCACCGACGAGAGCATTCGCGTTCCTGTCACCGACGAGCGCGTCAACGTCAGCAAAGACACGGTTGTCACAGGTGAAGTCTCCATCGGCAAACGCGCCGTTCAGGAGACCCAGCAGGTAACTGACACCGTTCGCCGTGAAGAGCTTCGTGGCGCAGAGACTGGTGATGTTCGCGTGGTAGGTGACGATGCCAACATCATGAACACGGACACCACCCGCAATACCGACACCCGCAACTCAATCTAATACTGAGTAACACAACAGAAGAGGCTGTGCCAATCGGCACAGCCTCTTCTGTTGTGTTACTAGAATTTATGATGATAGCCCGGTCACGACACGAATTGGACTTTCACTCTCTTTTGTGCCCCACGAAGCATAATATCCGCCGTGATACGTAAAGGTTGCTTAAATCTAGTCATATACACTTACCCTTGAAAAAATAAATCTGGTTTGAGTGTTGCTAAAGGAACACGCCCTGTGAGGTTACTTTGAGAAATGAGATTATCAACCTCTCTTACCATTGCTTGATTGTTTACAGCAATACTCAGTATTTTGCTCAAAGGTAAAAGCTCAGGTATCAGCACCTCTGCATGCTTCACTCGTACCTTCTCAGGATCAGAAAAATCTCTATTATTAATAGTCGTCCAGTCAAGCTCTTCAAGAAATATCGGATTATCATAGAAATTGGAACTATTTGGGTTTGTACCAAATGGACCTTTAGGACGATATCGTCTACGACATTCCCTTTTCTCAATAGTTTTAGGCATGATATCAACAACCTCCGTTCCATACTTAGATAACTGTTGATTACTTGCATTGCCGTTAGTGAAAAGAGTACCCTTCTCAGTTATGATAGAGCGAGAAACTTCGAAAATGACTATTTTAGCTTGTATTCCTCGCTTAAGTTGAACGTATAGCATTGGAGTATGAGTGGCAATATAAAATGGTACATAATAGTGCAGAGACCTAAACTTACGTCCAAAAGCATCCCAAACAAAAACACGATCTCTTAAAACTTGTACATCATCACACGCTATGGAGTAGTAGGTACTTCCCTCTTGAGTCATCTTCTCCTTAGATAAAATTGCACGTCTATGAAAAATACTCTCCAAGTTATTCAGATGCACCATATGATATATGCTTCCGTTTAGATGCTCCATTTCCAACATCCTCTTAACATTTTGCTAATAGTATAGCATAAAAAAAGCTTTTAAAGCTTAAGCAGGAAGTAAATTTTTATTCTTTCCTGCCCTCACTACACAAGAAGCATCTATAGCATTTGTACTAACATGATTGAGTTTTCCTTAAGCAAATGTTACAATCAAGTTAAAGTAGTACAAATTTACTAATAAATGGAGTACGGTATGGCTCGTATACAGTATGTAAGAGGCGATATATTCGAGTCTAAAGCCCAAGTTATAGTTAATACCGTCAATTGTAAAGGAATTATGGGAAAGGGATTAGCTTTAGCATTTAAGCAGAAATATCCTGATATGTTCAGTGTGTATAAACAGGATTGTAAAACAGGCAGACTCCATATTGGTAGACCAACTTTATATCAAAAAAGCGAACCATGGATACTTAATTTCCCCACCAAAGATGATTGGCGACAACCTTCAAAACTAGAATATTTATCCAAAGGCTTAGAGTATTTGGTCGCAAATTATGAAAAAGCTGGTATAAAAAGTATTGCATTTCCTAAACTTGGAGCGCAAAATGGAAAGTTATTATGGGATGAAGTAGGGCCGCTTATGGCTCGATATCTTAGTCAAATTGACATAGATGTCTATATTTATATAACCGAAGAAGACCGAGAATATTACGAAGAAAACTATAAAGACAATAATACTAATGTATGGCAGCACTTTAGTGAGTTAGCTTTGTCTTTAGAACGTTTATGTAGTGAAGTATCTCTTAGTCCAAGAGAAGCAAAAAAGGTTTTTGAAGCTCGAAGAAATAATGAACTTGTATCGCTTTCCAATGTTGAAGCTATCGAGGGATTAGCAAAAATTTCTTTGAAACGTATAAAAGACTACGTTTGCCACAAGCAATATACTGAACAAAAACTTCTAAATCTCGAAGATAATATAGATGTCACAAAACGCCAAAAGAAGAAAGTGTCTAGCTCCACAAGAAAGCGTAAGAGTAGTTCCGAAAATATTGAGTCACCCACGATATCTCTATTTCCTTCACAACTTCATGAAATGCTAAGTTAGCTTAACCTACATTATCTTTCGTAACCCTCCCCCACCTCGTGCGTATCTCTTATAGAGAACACAAACAAGCTTCAGAAGAGGTAGGACTAGACTTTGGCCCATTGTCTCAATCCGCATGTAGCGGGGGGGCACGATAATCCTGATGGCGAGGTGAGTTGCCAGCGCTGCGATTATCTGGTGCAGGGAGCACACATCGGCATGTATGAGGTGGTCGCGTTTATTGGCGCAGGCACCTTTGGATATGTCTACAAAGTACGTGAACCGATGCCCCTGAGCCGGCTGCTCGCGCTCAAAGTGCTGCGACTCGACCAGTCAAGCACGGAGGCACAGAAGAGTTTTTTGCAAGAGGCACGCCGCATCGCCACTATGCAACACCCCAACATCCTGCCCATCTACAACTTTGGCCGGTTGGACAATAACCAGCCGTACTTTGTGATGGAATACGCTCCACAGACAATCAGCGATCTCTTCCGCTCCTCCGATGGTAATAAGCGGCTCGCCTTCGCGGAAGAACTCGTGCCCTATATACGGCAGACGGCGGACGCCCTCCAATACGTACACAATATGAAGATGGTACACCAGGATGTAAAGCCCGGAAATCTGCTGATCGGGCGTAGTGGGCAGGTGCTGCTTGCGGACTTCGGTACGACCCTCTACCTCGGTACTTATACCCACGCCTCGCTTGGCGAGGTGACTGGTACCGCCGCCTATATGCCGCTTGAACAATGGCAGGGCAACCCGCGCCGCGACTCCGACCAGTACGCGTTGGCAACTTGCTGTTACGAACTGCTGACGGGCCGCACGCCTTTTGTCTACAAGCGTTTAGAAGAGATGTGGAACGCTCAGATGTATGAGCAACCGGCATCGCCGCAGCGTTTTAATCCACGCACACCCGTCGAGGTCGCGGCTGTCCTACTGCGTGCACTGGCAAAGGACTATCATCAACGCTATAGCAGCATCACCGAGTTTGCCGAGAGTTACGCCGAGGCGGTGCATATCGCGCAGCAGCGCTATGTCTGCCAGCATTGTGGACAACAAAACCGCACTGGTGCCCAACGCTGTGCCTTTTGCGGAGCCGACAAAGATAATCGTGCCTGCCCCTACTGCGATACTCAGGTGCGCTTCGGGCAGCGCTGCTGTTCCGTCTGCGGTCGCCTCACACTACCACAAACGCTGGTTGCGCATAGTCCCCTCGTCGGTGTCAGCATTCACCAGGACCAGTACACAATCAAACGCGTGCTCAAGCAGTCGGAGGAGACACGAGTAATGACGGCAGTTGCCACTGATGCGCAGGCAAACGAGCGACAGGTGGTGCTAAAACGCTGGGAGTGTGCCACACCTCTAGCACAACGTGCGAAGGATATCGCGCACTACGAGCACGTCACCGAACCCCTTGCACGATTGCACCATCCATTTGTGCCAGCCGTGCTTGATCGTTTCGCCGAGGGCAAGCACTACTACATGGTCGAACAATATATTGACGGCGAGAGTATCGAAGAACGTTTGCAAAAACTGCTCCGTCCTCTGGACGAGCGCGACGTGCTGGGCCATCTCAATAGCCTACTCAACGTCCTAGTCGCTTTAGACCAGAAAGGCATACATCACTATGACATCTCGCCCGCGAACGTTATAATCGAGCAAAAACGAGGACGCGCCATCCTCACAGGCTTCCAAGTTCCACCTCCACCTCAAGTTCCGGGTGTCCGTGTGCCTGTAGCGGGCAAGCGCACAACACGCAAACTTGCCATCTCGCCCTACCTGCCCATTGGAGACAAGCCCTACGATGCACGTACCAGCATCTACATGTTGGCCGCAACTATGCATCACGCGTTGACGAATATCGCGCCGCCCCACTATCCAACCTATCCACCCATACGTATGCTCAACCCGAACGTGTCACCCGAACTAGAGGCGATACTAGCTCGTGCTCTATTGGAAGAGGCTGCATTGCGTTATCAGAGCTACGAGGCGATGAGGCGCGATGTGCAACGACTGATAACCCACTAGTAATGATGAGGACAACAGTAATGAAGGTCATATCAGTAAGAATGCCGACATCGGTAATGACCGTCACATCAGTAAAAGTCACCTGTATACATTGGTCTCAAACAAAATTTGGTTCGCCCATGTCCGCTATACACGTCCCCGAAGGTCGTTGCGTTGGCGCATCATCAAATGTTGAGACGATGCTGTTCACGCAGGAGGAACTATACTCTGCCCCATGCCCAAGACCAGGGAAGAGAAAGTAATAGCTATTCTTGAGTGTCTGGGCCGCTAATTTGCCATTAGCCGGTGGCGTAATCGGATCATATTCATCGCTAAGGACGAGAGTTGGAATGCTGCTCACTACCGCCTGTTTCTGCACGGTTGGAGCTTTCTGGACGTTCCACACCCGACACGAGTCATATTCTTGTTGCAGACTCCCCTTGAGTGCGGGCTGAATCTGTGGCACAACACCCTGAAGCGAGGAATTGATGTCATTCTGCGTGAGGAAACTCCAATCCTCATTGCATTCGTCCGAGTAAAACAGGCCATCACTAAAGGTGTCGTCAAACTCGACCTCGCCATAAATCTGCGACAATAGCAAGTAGTCGCCAGCCCGCACATGATAGATCATCTTTGGTAGCATACGAATGATCGACGAGGCGTAGAGGGCGCTGAACAGGACGAAGACAAAATCATCGCCCGCCATCGTTACATCGTAATTTTTACCTGTATAGATGTTCGTGGTCTGAAAATGTACCGGATTGGCGTTCAGGTCGGTCACAAGTTTATAGAACGTGCTATCGAGATTTGGATATTGTGCATTGCATCGTGTATTAGTAGCACACCCTTGAAAAAGAGTATTGAAGACGCGTTGCGCCGAGGCAGGTAGACTAGTTCGATTGGTCTGCGTTGGGTAAACGGAGTCAAGGACGACACTGCGAATAACCGAAGGGTAGAGGCGCATCGTTGTTAATGCTAAGCGCGTCCCGTAGGAAACGCCATAGAGGTTTGCTTGCTTGTATCCCAGCGCCTGTATCAAATCATGTACATCGGCAGCATTCTCCTGTACCGTGAAATCGTTCAGGTTAATACCAGCTTTGACCAAACGGTCATGACAGGCTTGCACCGCTTGCAAGGTCATGTCTTCCGAGTCAGTCGCGTTCATATGAACATTCAGAGTGTCATATTGCAATTTCAGTACCTCGGGACATTTAAGCGAGGGCGTGGAGTAACCCGTTCCCCGCTGGTCGAACATAATGAGGTCATGGCCGAACACAAAATCCTCGAGACTTAAGCTAGTAATATAGTGCGCCCAGTTGTCCAATGATGGACCGCCGGGACCGCCCTCTAAACGCACGACGGGCAATGTATCGTTCTGTACACGAGGCGATTTAAAGATCGCGACAGCGAGCTGTACCTTCGCACCATTAGGACTCTGGCGGCTCTGCGGCACAGTAACAAAACCACATCTCACCGTTTGCCCCTCCACAATACCGTTACCCTTTTGGAAAGGACAGGCAGACGCGTGAAAATTTGCGGTTGGAGCTATAGAAGATGTTGAGTCCTGCGTAGGGAGCGACGAAACAGGCGTCTTAGTCGCGCCAGGTAGTGGACGAGCAAGTACTTGTGACAACAAGACAAGCAGGACGAGACCAACAATAAGCACAACACCGACAAGCGACAGGACGAGCGGAAACGTACTAGTGCGCGATCGTTTTAGCGCAGGTTGTGCTGGCACTTGAAGCGGAGGCGTATCTGGTGGTGCTGGTGAAAATGCTGGTCGTCCCTGTGGACTCACACTCGAATATTCGCGATATGGAACATCAGGCTCAACAATATATGGAGATTGCTCATTGCTTAAGTTTTGATTGTTGTTGTTCAAATAACACCAGTTTCTCTAGGTCTCTTTATAGATCGTATTGTAGAGGTCTAATGCTATTACATCCTGTGAGCATCTCGGTAATTTGGAAGGACATTTGCCCCGTTCGCGCAACCCTTCAACAGAGTCGATACCAACTTTACTCTTAAAGATGCTCATATCTTAGGCTGTGGATAACAAACGTTGTCACTTTGTGAGTTGCTCCTGGTTTTTGCTAAGGTAAACGATGTGTCTTGCTGCAATACGTCATTGACGTGCAATCCTTGCGTTTGAAGATTTGCACAGTTGCCAGGTGTTGGCAACACTGTTAAGTCTAGTTCAGAGAATGTACCCGCTTGCCTCTGTACAAGGAGATTGTATGGAGCACTGCTCGTAGGTGGCACATACCATGAAAGTGTAACCGTCATGGTGCAGTTTTTAGGAATAACCACGTATCCACCAAACATAGCACGCCCCGCCTCGTCGCTAGTGAAGTTCGTTGGTGCCCCTATTTTATTAAGAGGATGCCATTGTCCTGTGTAGTCATCGTTGAGCATCGGGGCCGATGCGCCTGCGTCATACTGACCAGTCGCGCAGACCATCTCATCGTGCTTATAGATACTGTTCTGACCGCACGCGTCTAATGGTCCGCCACAGAGCGGAGTGCCAGTATCAAACCCATTGCCATTCAGGAACTTCGCTGTCGGTGGCACGTAGACGCGCACATAATCGCGGTAGGTATCTAGCCCATAGACGAAGCCTAGCTGGTTATAGGCGAGCTGCATTTGTAGCTGGTGGGTTGCGCCACCTTGTGCATCAAGTGTCACAGTATCGTGAATCGTGGTCTTGACATATTGCGATGCTTTGCTCGCACTCACATTTGTTTGCACTACATACAGACCATCATGTGTCGTCGAGGTGTCTATCTGTGCAGCATAGCCATAGTGTGTGAGCATGCCCTGCAATTGTGCATTGGTTAGATACACCTGCAAGTCCTTTGTCTTTAGGTCGCTTAACATCTGCTTGCCCAATGCCAATAGTGTAGTTGGCGAGGCATGACGCACTGTATCCATAAGTGTATGTGCCACCAGCGAGGTAAATTGCTTGCGTTCAGACGTGGACTTATCACCGGACGAAACGCTGATTTGTTTAGCAATGCCAGCGTTATCGAGCTGATAGTAGTGTAGCCGCGCTTCAAGGTTCTGCGCCGTGATGGTTTCGTTATACGCCGGTATGCGAATGGGTCCTGTCACTTGCAGGACATGTTCGATCAGGAACGGTGTAAAAAGAATGACGCCATCGACTTGACGATGCACTTCACGGTTGTACTCATTAATGGCTGTCTGTGCCGAGGTCGGAAAATCGGCGGAGAGGTTTGAGTCACGTAGTCCCCAGTTCGCGAAGGGCCACCACGAACGATATGCATTCGGGGCAAGTTGATCCGTCGTTGGACTATTGTCGGCATACTCGATCAGCGAAATATCCCGCAGCGAGAAAGGAGCAATACGACCACCCGCGATGTGCAGTTCACCAAATTGACCAGTGAAGCCACCTGTCGCACGCAGTTCCGCACGGTCCATTGTCTGCACAAGAAATGTTCTCTGCCCATCCACACCGAGGAGCCAGCCAAGTGCACCGAGAAGAGATCGTCCCTGTACTAGCGCCGTCTGAATCTGTGGCAGGAGTTGTAATAGCTGTTGCACCTGTTCGCGCTGGTGAGTACTGACCGGTAACGCCTCAAGCGACATATGTCCCACCTGCTGTTGAATATCATTCACGTAAGGAGTTACAGCGTCAATCGTAGACCCTACCAGTGTAAGGTCATCAGAAGTGACAAGGGGAGTATTCGAGGTATTCAATAGGGGGCCTTTGAACCTTGGAGCAAGTATGCCAGCTGCGTTGAGCATAATGTTACCAATGTTCGTTACGTCTAATCCCACCTGACTCGCTGCACGAGCAGAGGTAATTTGGGTACGGTACTGAGGCATGTATTGCTGAACAAGCGAGATAACCTGAGTATGGTCAAGTGAAGCATTGACCATTGAAAAATCGCTGTGTGCTGCGTTCAACTCTTCTTTGGCACGAAGCAGCGTCATCGGATCGAGCAGCTTTGATGTGCTTACTGAGGTAGAGGACCCTGTTTTCGCACCAGTAAAGAGAGACTTCACATTCAGCAGGTGTTGTACTCCACTACTAGCATGACCTTTGAGTGCTGTATAGGTGGTGTATGCGCTTAACCCATACACTGCACCCCCGACAACGGGTAGGACTATACCGGCAAGTAAAAGTACAAGTAGCAGCAATGAGATAATTTTGTGTCGTGCTATACGTTGACGTAGTGTTGTACGAGTACGTATGGAAGGCGTCACAGCCGAAATAGGCTCTGTGCTTGGTCTGAAGCTCGTTCCTCTGTCAGGAACTGCTACAGCAAGCACGGGAAGTTCGGGAGGTGTGACAGGATCGCGTCGTTCGGTAGCCGTCTGTAGTTCGGCGTCAGATATGTCCAGCGTAAGGGGGCGTGTTACTTTTTGAGCACGTTCGCTTGATAGCTCTGCGAGCGGTTGCGTTGTTTTTGCCGCACGTCTCCCATCTGTTTGCTCTACAAGTGGGCGCGTGATGCGTGACGTACTCTGCCTATTCTGGCTGTCAACAAGAGAGTCAGCAATAAGAGGTTGTGTCTCATCCTCAGAAAATAAATTGGACATTTGCGACCCCTGATAATAAAGCAGAGCTTTCCCAGATAGTATTCTGCTTCTCAGTTAGTGGTGCATGTAGGGACCCCATATTAGTTACGTCCGTTACCTCAAAGCGGAATGTCCATATTCCTGTGTTTTTTCCCAGATACACCAACTAAATCATTGATAATAAGTATAGAGGATATATATTATCATTATAACGTACGAGCCTAGTTACGCGTTTCAGAAAAGGGCTGGATTCTAAAGAACTCATCTTACACTGACTCTATCTACTACACATAGCTCGTATAGTAGGTGTAAGTAGTAGGATCTGTTTAGCCCGAAAGGAAGCGACAACATGACACTGGCTTGGAAAATTGATGAGGGAACAACTGTAAAGCTGAAAGACTACGATCCGAGTTACACTGGACAACATGTCGACCACAACTCGGCTAAGGGTACACTGGACCACCTTAATCACGAGCTAGGCAAACTGCAAGAACTGCTTGCGGCGGCTCAGCATCATAGTGTGCTGATCGTGTTGCAAGGTATGGACACAAGCGGCAAAGATGGCACAATTCGCCACGTCTTCTCATCTGTCAATCCACAGGGATGCGAGGTGCATTCGTTCAAAACTCCATCCTTGGAGGAGTCGCTCCACGATTTCCTCTGGCGTATTCATCGCGTCGCTCCCGCACGCGGCATGATGGGCATCTTCAATCGTTCACACTACGAAGACGTACTTGTAGTCCGTGTGCATAATCTTGTCCCTGAAAACGTCTGGAGCAAGCGTTACAAAGAAATCAATCATTTTGAGAAACTACTTACTGACAATGGAACAATTGTGCTGAAGTTTTTCTTACACATCAGTAAAGAGGAACAAAAGCAGCGTTTACTCGCTCGTGAGCAGGACCGCGACAAGGCATGGAAGCTGTCCTCGAGCGATTGGAAGGAGCGCAAGTATTGGGAGGATTATCAGGCCGCGTATGAAGATGCCTTAGGTAAATGTAGCACGAACGAGGCACCATGGTATATTGTTCCCGCGAATCACAAATGGTATCGCAACCTCGCGATAGCCCAGGTGCTGGTGGACACGATGCGCACATACAAAGACGAGTGGCAAGCGGACTTAGAGGCGCGTGGTCAAAAAGAACTCGCCGCTTTGAAAAAGATGCGCGACGAAGAATAAATGATACTGGTCTAATACTACGATACCTCGCACCACTTAGAAGTAGTGCGAGGTATCGTAGTATTAGACCAGTATGACTAGCTGCCTAATTTGCGTGTAGCCCTGCCGCGTGCGCGTGCAGGGGGTGGATAGTAGGCAGGGACGGTAGTGATGATGTCGCCGATGCGCAACTGCACCTGCAGGTAACGGTTCGCGGGCCGGTGATAGTGCGCGAAGAGCATTAAGCCGTGCTGCGCGATAAGGTCTGCATCGTCGGTATGGCCCGTGAGCATCATCTGTCCTCCCACCGTCTCCTCGGCGGCAGTGATCGCCATCTCCTCGCCCTCTTCGCCCATCATCAGTTTGCGTGTGTCGCGGTGTACCGTCCGGTTAGGCCAGAGAATCAAGGCAATGGTCTGTCCCTTCAGTCGTTGCTCCTTCAGACGTTCGCCCAGATAGTCGGACAGCTTGCGAATGGACGCGCACGTTTCATCAGCATCAGCGGCGTGATGAAAGCGTACACGAGCATTCTGACTGAGCGGTGGTGCATCTGGCACGACAAGGCTCGTGTCCTCGCCAGACGCAACTTTGTAAACCCATAGGCCAAGACGCCCCAGCCTACGTGTGATACCCTCCTCAGTAAGCGTGGCGACCTGAGCAAATGCTGTTATACCGAAGTCGCGTAGGTGGGTAACTAGCTCCGCGACAGCTACAGGATCAATCTGTTCGCTTCTGCCTTCGACCTCGGGTGGTCGCGAGTTGCCTCCCTCTCTCTGCTCGTCTAACTCTGGAATGGTGCCGGGAGTGCCAGTGCCGGCGGCACGAAGCTGTAGCAGTAATGCGAGTGGTAGCGTTTGCACAAACGAGGCTTCCCGCCCGGGTGGAATGTAGAGTACGCCCTGACGCCCGTCTTTGCGACTCATTAAGGCGGCAAGTTCTGCTATCGCTTTGCCATTGGCGACCCCGATTTGTGCCGTCAAGCCCATCTCAGCGATCTCGGCACAAAGACGTTCTGCAAGCGCGACTGGCGAGTCAAAGGAAATCTCACACCCGCGCAGATCAATAAAGGCGTCAGCGATAGGAATGGACTCGATGATGCGAGAATAGGCGCGATAGCGTTCACGCAAACGTTGTAGGATTGGTTGGTACTTATCGTATGATGCTGGCATAAAGCGCGTACGTGGCGCGAGGCGATGTGCGCGACGAAGCGGCATACCCGGTGTAACACCCAGCCGCATTGCGGCTGGTGATGCATCGATAACTCGTCCAGGCTCGTTCGGACGCCCCAGCCCCGTGCCTACAACAAAGCTCTGTCCATGTAAAGAGGCATCAAACATCTCCTCCAATGTACAGTAAAAATGACGAATACGTACATGCATGATGCCTTGCCGTAGTCGTGCGCGCTCGGCGGCGTGTGCCACTTCTTGCATGTTAACGTTTGGGGACATAGTTGGTGCATCGGCAAACTGGCGTGCAGGGCGGTCAAATGCTTGCGCTGCCTCTTGTGTAGAGGGAGTGGCGCGATTCTCATTAGGTTGTTGCATAGTTCATAGTTCTTCTATTATACGTTCTCAATAGTGTAGTATAGCAATTTTCATTCGTTTAATCATACGTCACAAGAGTAAACGAGTTGTATGTTGTTTACATCTAAATTTGAGAACGCTAATGCATTTTGTTTCCCCTATTGTGCTACTCAATCGTTGAGCTGTCAAGCCCGTTGTTTCTTTGATGTAGCGCGACTACAGATGTTGTAGCATCGCCATAATAACCATGCTTCAATGAGTACAAAAGGGGGCAAAATAACATACATGATGAGCGATAGGGCATAGCTTCACTTGTTGTATAATCACTGCCGGACGCTCATCATGTATGTGTGTGCTGATGTATGTGTTGTTTATGATTGGTACTGTCGCAGGACCGACTTCGCTAACGAACGTTTGTGGACCTCGTCAGGTCCATCGACGATATGCATGGTGCGCCCATGTGCCCACATCGAGGCCAATGGAAAGTCATCGCTGACGCCTGCACCGCCAAACGCTTGTATTGCTCGGTTCACGACATTGGTGTGCATCTCTGGTACGGCAATCTTGATCATCGCAATCTCGTTCTGCGCCGCTTTCTTGCCAAGTGTGTCGATCATCCACGCGGTTTTAAGTGTTAACAGGCGCGCCTGATCGATTTCTATGCGTGAAAGCGCGATCCAATCCTGGACGATGCCCTGCTCGGCAAGGGGTTTGCCAAAGGCAACGCGCGACGCAGCACGCCTGCACATCAGTTCAAGGGCGCGTTCAGCCGTTCCTATAGAACGCATGCAGTGATGGATGCGTCCCGGTCCCAGACGTGCCTGTGCAATAGCAAAGCCACCACCCTCCTCACCAAGCAGGTTGCTTACGGGCACTCGTACGTTCTCAAACGTCACCTCGCAGTGGCTTTCGTTATCGACATAGCCCATGACCTTGATGTTGCGCACAACGGTCACGCCTGGAGTGTTTTTCGGCACAAGGATCATGCTTTGCTGCCTGTGACGGTCAGGAGTGTTTGGATCAGTCTTCCCCATCACGATAAAAATCTTACACCGCTCGCGGCCCGCACCCGAGGACCACCACTTGCGTCCATTAAGCACATAGTCGTCGCCGTCGCGTGTAATCGACAACTGGATATTGGTCGCATCCGAACTGGCCACATCGGGCTCTGTCATGCAGAAGGCCGAGCGTATCTCTCCGTCAAGCAGTGGTTGTAGCCAGCGTCGTTTTTGCTCCTCTGTGCCAAACTGAGCCAGGATCTCCATGTTTCCAGTGTCAGGAGCCGCGCAATTAAAGACTTCAGACGCCCAACCGACGCGCCCCATCATCTCCGCAAGCGGCGCATATTCCAGATTGGTCAGACCGACGCCATGCTCGTTGTCCGGCAGAAAGAGATTCCACAATCCCTCCGCCCTAGCCTTTGGCTTCAAATTATCGACGATTTCTGCATGATGGTGGGGATTGCCAGATCTCTCGATCTGCTCAGTATATGTCGACTCATTAGGATAAATATACTCGTCCATGAACGCGCTAAGTCGTTTACGTAAATCGTTGACCTTCTCAGAATAGGCAAAGTCCATCTGCATCAAGCTCCTTCATTGGTGCTAGCCACTACATGAATAGACTATACCACATTCGCGCGAAGCAGAAACCTGCGGAAATTCAAAGCATCCTTGCCCTTGCATTCCCCTGTTGAACTTCTACAGATGCAAAACCTCTATTGGTAATTATTATTCGGCGGTGGAGGTGGTGTTGAAGGTACATCAGGATAAGAATTTTGTGCTGGAGGCATTTCTTGATACGGTGCCTGCTGGTAAGAATTTTGCGTAGGAGGCACTGCTTGATATGGTTCTTGCGCAGGAGGCATGCTTTGATACAAGGACTCCTGATATGGCTGTGCCTGTGGTGCACGTCTTCTACCAAGCACCCCACCAATAGCACCCAATCCTGCTCCATAGCCAATTGCGAGTGCTAAACCGATTAGAATAGCGATAACGCCCGTAGTAATAACAAACGAGTTTGTATAGATTTGCTTTGCTGCTGGGTCAGTAATGAGGCCCTGTGCACGAATACGGGCAGTGTCAACGAATACAAAAAGAAGAATAGTTGCGGTAATCGCACCAATAAGGCCACCGATCAAACCTGTATATAGACCTGCGATTGCTCCTGTTCCAGTTCTTCCCGTTTGGGCTGATGCACGATAGCCAGCAAAAGCGTACAGTCCAAGCTCTACCAGGAAGCTCGCGATACCTACAATAAGCGTAAGGGTCGCATTGTACACGATATAGTTGAGGAGAAGGTAAACAATTAGGATAACGCCCACGATGGCACCAAATATGATGCCTTGATTAAGTGCGGGCCGACCTTGCATAGATGTGCTTTGCATATGCTTTCCTTTATTACAATTCTGTGAAGCGAAGAAATCAGTATTCCTCTTATTAAGAGTCAGTTCAAACACTCTACTAGAGCTAGAAGGTGTATCTCCATCTTTATTATAGAACGCGAAAACATGTCAAAGGTCAAATCTTACTCGCGAAATGCCGATATAGTAAACCAGATACTTGGAATAACACGCTATTTTCATCTGTTATCTACTACGACTAGCAATGATTGAACAGGAGTGCTAATTGACTTACGTAAATTGGTATAAGTGGGGGAATAAGAACTTCACTGGCAACGTTATAGTAAGTGAATTAGCAATCACATGTGGAGAGTGCTAGACAAGGGTAACATTCTGTGTTATAATTTAGCAGTCACCTGGTTCGTTTGCTAAAACGGATGTATGACATCCATTTCTATAGATTGAGGAGCATTCCAACAATGAAATGTGAACGCTGTCAAAAGAATCCCGCGAGTGTTCGTGTTGACCAGATTGTCAATGGCCGCAGAGAGCAACACTATCTGTGCCAGCAATGCGTCACTGAGCTTATGGGTGCTATGAATTCAATGGGCGACTCTGACGGTCAGCCCGATGCCGGTGCTCCCTTCGGTTTCAACGCCAATAAATCAGCCAACGGTGCTGGCGGTGTCAATACTGCAACCGCCGAGCGTAAGGCTAAAGATAGTAAGACTCCTACACTTGATGAATTTGGGCGCGACCTGACCGCCGAAGCTGCCGAGGGCAAGCTTGATCCCGCAGCTGGTCGCCAGCGCGAGTTGCGCCGTATGATTACTGTGCTTGGTCGTCGTCAGAAAAATAATCCTGTTCTGATTGGTGAGCCAGGTGTTGGTAAGACTGCTATTGTCGAAGGACTGGCACGCCGCATTCAAGAGGGCAATGTCCCCACAACGCTGCGTGGCAAGCGTATCATCTCACTCAATATCGGTGGCATGGTCGCCGGTGCAATGTTCCGTGGACAGTTTGAGCAGCGCATCAAATCAATTCTTGAAGAGCTGCGCAATGCTCCTGAGATTATTCTCTTCATCGACGAGTTACATACCGTTGTTGGTGCTGGTGCTGCTGAGGGTGCTGTTGGTGCAAGCGATATGATTAAGCCTGCTCTGGCTCGTGGCGAACTGCGCTGTATCGGTGCTACTACGCTCGACGAGTATCGCAAGCACATCGAGAAGGATGCTGCATTAGAGCGCCGCTTCCAACCCGTCATGGTTGACGAGCCTTCCGTTGAGGAGGCCATTGAGATGCTACACATCGTTCGTGCCAACTACGAGGCACATCATGGCGTTGGCATCACTGATGAGGCTCTTGAGGCTGCCGTCAAGCTTTCAGACCGCTACATCAATGATCGTTTCTTGCCCGACAAGGCGATCGACGTGATCGACGAGGCCGGTTCCTCTCTTCGCTTAGAGGCGATGGAGCAAGGTATCGTTAGCCCAACACTGGTTGCCGATCTTGAAGGCGAGTTGGCCGACATTCAGACCAAGAAAGAGGCCGCCGCGACCGCCGAGAATTACGAGCAAGCCGCCAAGTTGCGCCAGCAAGAGCTAATTCTGCTGCAAAAGCTTGACAAGGCTCGTACCGAGTCACGTGAGGCCGCTGCCCTGCTTGTGACACCTGAGCATATCGCGAAGGTGGTTGAGAACTGGACAGGTGTTCCTGTCAGCCAGATGCTCGAAAGCGAGCGTGTAAACCTGCGTAACCTGGAAGAGGACCTGCGCAAGCGCGTCATCGGTCAGGACGAGGCAATCACCTCTGTGGCACGTGCCATTCGTCGCTCTCGTGCTGGTTTGAAGGATCCCAAGCGTCCTATTGGTTCGTTCCTGTTCCTGGGACCGACCGGTGTTGGTAAGACCGAGTTGGCCAAGGCGTTAGCCTCCGAGATGTTTGGTGGCGAGGACAATTTGATCCGTCTCGACATGTCCGAGTACATGGAGCCGCATACCGTGGCACGTCTCTTCGGTAGCCCTCCGGGATATGTTGGTTATGACGAGGGCGGTCAGTTGACCGAGCAGGTTCGCCGTCACCCATACAGCATCATCCTGCTTGACGAGATCGAGAAGGCACATCCACAGGTCTTCAACGCGCTGTTGCAGATCATGGACGATGGTCGCTTGACGGATGGTCAGGGCCGCACGGTCGACTTCAAGAACACCGTTGTGATCATGACCAGCAATGCCGGTAGTGCTGATCTGAAGCGTGCTCTCCGTATTGGTTTCTCGACCAAGAAGAATGCCGCAGAGGACAGCAATGAGAAGCATGAGGTAATGCGCTCGAAGGCGATGGAGGGTCTACGTCAGATGTTCCGTCCAGAGTTCATTAACCGTATCGACCAGATCGTTGTCTTCCACTCTCTCGGTAAGAGCGAGCTGTATAACATCGTTGATTTGCTCTTGGCTCAGGTGCGCGCTCGTTTGAGCGAGCAAGGCATTGCCCTAGAGGTGAGCGATGAGGCACGCGACTTCCTGTTGCGAGAGGGCTATGACGAGGAGTATGGTGCACGTCCACTGCGCCGTGCCATTCAGACCTACGTCGATGACGCTCTAGCTGACGCCCTGCTCTCCGGTGAGATTGCCAGTGGCACAACAGCCTTGTTGACGGTGAGCGATGATACCATCGCCATCGTCCCATTGGAAGTGCAGCAAGCTGCATAACGTGTAGTTCATAAAATACAAAGCTACCTCCCTTTACACTTACGAGTGTAAAGGGAGGTAGCTTTGTATTTTATGCGCTATCTACTTCTTCTTCGCCATTTCAAGTCCAATTGTGTGCGACAACTGGGCAACCTTCTCCGCCATCGCCTCTTCTTGCCTGAGGTTTTGTTCGAGCAGGTGTACACACTGCGTCTGCCCCAGAAGATTTGCCTGCTCGATTAAGCCTTTGTACGAGGCAATCTCATAGTGCTCGCTTTTAGCACCTGCACTGAGGTTATAGAGTGTAAGGATATCGGCGGAGGGCTTCTCTTTCATAAAGCTGTCGTGCTCTGCCTTCATACCTGCAACAGCCTGACAAGGCGATGTCTGGGGTGCAACTCCTAATGCATGAAAGCACTGTTCCAGATTGCTAATTTGCTGTAGGGTCTCGGACTCGTGTTGTTCAAAGGCTTCCTTGACTTCGTCATGATTGCTTTGCTGTGCTAGCGTGGTAAGTATCTTTGAAAGCTTCTGCTCCGCGTCGAATATATCACTTAACTCGTGTATAAACAGGTCTTTCGGAGTATGCATTGCCATAAATGTGCTCCTTCATAGCGTGTAAAAACATATTGTGTACATTTTTACCACGTCCTATAAGCTCAAAAAGTGTCATTAACCCTCAACGCAGATATAGCCTCTTCAAGACTGCGCAGTTGTTGTACGCTTGTGACGATGGCGTGTTGCTGCCTCCCACTCCGAATAACAGGTTGAGTAAGTTCGTGAAAGCGTGCTATAAGCTGCTCCCAACTCAAGGGGTTATTCGGGTCTCCCAACGCAAAGCGTGTGGATGCCTCATATTCGTTTCCATCAACCATCTTGACACTTGCTGTCGCTCGCCACTCCTCTGGATAGTACTTGTCAATTTCGGGTGAAGCATAGCACTCGACACGCTGCATAAGAGCTTGTAGTTGGGGGTTTTGTATCCATTGGTCCGTAAAGACGGAAAGGCCAGCTTGACCCGTGATGAGTGCAATAGCTGCTCCATAAGGCATGCTGAACTGCGCGTCAACAATCGTGCTTGCCCTACGCTTTTGCTCAATTGGGTTAACGACAAGGCCATGTCCGCCTGTTGCTAGACCGCAACGAATGCGCTGAATCTGTTCCACATCGGGATGTTTCTCATTGTAGATAGACAGCAGGCAATCGATTGGTGCGTGCATGTAACGACAGCAGGCATAGGGCTTAAGCGACACTTCCATGATTGCATAGTTTGCTGTGGATGCAGGCTCTAGCGCTAAAAGATCGCCTTCCGAAGAGTAGGCATGAAGCAGACCATAGCGGCTCTCAAGGATGTTCGTTGGTCCAACAAAGCCTGCCATTGCTAAGCGTGCCGCTGTAATACCCGCATGCGAGGACCAGCCGGGGTGAAGACGTTTGGTCCATGCACCATTATCGAGATAGGCCATTGAACCTGAGGCCATGCTGCCCGCTATACCCAGTGCCATATTTGTTTGCTCTGGCGAGAGACGCAGCAGACGAGCACTTGTCGCGGCAGCACCCAATGCACCACAAATCGCCGTGGGATGGAAGCCGCGCTCATA
>CAXTCR010000049.1:0-19997 GCA_964242555.1 uncultured Ktedonobacteraceae bacterium | reverse complement strand
CTACGGGTCGCTGCGAGTGCGGTAGATTGCATCGCAACGGTACTAAATAGGACGCTCAGTAGGACAGCAAGTGTGCTCATCGAGGCCATGAGGTAACGCGGGATGTGGAGTCGCTGCATGAAGGTTTCACTTTCTCTTCATTTTATTGCATACATAGTTTTGGTAAATATGTATGCGGGCCGATCATCTCCGATGGTCCTGAGTGAGATAGGAATGGTTTGTGCTATTCACGGCAAGTGCGGAGTAGAATTTTGACGGTTCGAGGGACCGTTGTGAATATACAAGACCAAACCTGGTTCTTCCCCTAAAATGAGTATACCGGAAGGGAAAGGGTTTGTGAAAGGTAGATGTAACTATTTTCCTATTTTTAGGACGTGTGAGGGAGAGAGTCAACCCACGAAGAGCAAAACGCTCCATAAAACATGATGCATGGCTAAAAGCTAGCCATGCATCACACAAGAGGACTACTCAGCGCTTTCTGCCTTCCGCTCTTCCTGATCCTGGGCTAAGTCCATTGCGATGACGGTTGCCAGGAGGAGAATATCATCTTCTCCAGGGGCGGTTTCGACACCGTACGTTTCGGTAAGCGATACCCAACGCTTAGAAACGACGGCCACAGTTTGCCCATGGCGTTTAATTGTGAAGTTGTGTTCAAGGAGACTACCAGTAACCTCCAGATCATCGGGTCCTGGGATATCAACGGTATAGCGTTGAATAAATGGGCTAAAGATTTTCTTGCGTACAACGGCCTCTTCCTGTCCATGCCGGGTGATATGGTAGGTTAAAGCAAACGCGAGTAGTTGGCGTCGAATCGTAGCAAGTTCCTGGCCCTGCAAGTCGCGAATGACAACGGTATTGTGAATAGTAAATACTTTGCCATCGGCAATATAGAGCGGATGACCACGTTCATCAGTGATCGCCGAGTCCTCGCCAAGGTGAAAAAACTTCTCTCGAACTATGTAGCGCATGAGTTACCTCTTCTTTCTGTATGTTCATCTCATGTACAGTCCATACACAAGATAACATGTTTCTTGTGGGAAGTGAAGGGTGTAGGGTACAATCAACGCAAGGAATTAAGTCTTTGCAGAGAAGAAAGTTACTAACGACGCTTGCCTGAGGGAATATACCAATGACTTCACGCGTATCTATCTCACAACAATCGGTACCATATCCTAAAACTGAAGATCGTATAGAATGGCGCGCATATTGGGATGCACAGGGCCAACCGTGGCGTACGGAGCCAGAAATTGATAAGAAGCGTCAGAAGGTTTTGACGACTCATTTAGCCATTGTACCGGATGTACAGCGGAGCATATATCCATTTGCTGACGTTCCTCTGACACGTGCCGATGTTGAATGGTTACTGGCAAATCATGAAAACGGACAAGGGCCAGTGGATTGGAGTGATGGGCAGCAACACGGGCGTGAAGGGTTAGATCTGCGCGGTGCAGTGTTGGACGGCGAAGATTTGAGTTATCTGCCTCTTGCTCGCCTACGCACTGGTATCAACTGGGACGAAGGTCATAATCCTACCCCTGAGCAGATCGATAGAGCGGCTGCACACATGCAGAGAGTCGATCTACGTGAGGCGCATCTGGAAGGAGCAATTCTTTGTCATACCAACTTACAAGGCTCAGCACTATATCGAGTTCACCTAGAAGAGGCAAATGCCAGCGACATCAATATGGGGCGAACGGTCCTCTATGGAGCCAATTTAGAACGTACGAACCTGAATGGTGCTCATTTGGAAGAGGCATATTTTTTTCACGCAAATTTGGTAGGTGCTAATCTACGTGAGGCTTTTTTTGACGCAGGCACGAATTTTGAACATGTACAATTGTGCAAAGCTCGCGGGCATGTTGAAGTTGCGCTGGCGGATGTCCACTGGGGAAGCGCAAACCTCTCTGTAATAGATTGGTCAGCAATTTCTGAACTTGGTGATGAATATGAGGCACGTCACTTTATGCTCTCCAAGCCGCAAACACAAGAGCAACGCCAGCAAGGGTTAGAGCTATACCAAACAGCCGTACGTGCCAATCGCCAGCTCGCTGTCGCGCTCCAAACTCAGGGCATGAACGAGGACGCGGCACGTTTTGCCTACCGTGCCCAACGACTACAGCGTACAGTGCTATGGCTACAGAAGCGTTTCGACCAGTTTTTCTTCTCCCTCTTTCTGGACTTGCTTGCAGGCTATGGCTACAAACCAATTCGCAGCTTCATCGCTTATTTGTGCGTCATCCTAGGCTTTGCCACTGCTTATTTTCTCATAGGACCTGCCGTACACCTGCCGCTTACTCCATTAGAAGCAATTGTATTCAGCATGACTTCGTTTCATGGACGTGGCTTCTCCCCTGGACAAACTATCACGCTGAGCAATCCACTAACTGTACTTGCAGCACTAGAGGCCTTTGTAGGACTTACGATTGAGGTAACATTTATCGCAACGTTGACACAGCGTCTCTTTGGAAAGTAGGTATCGAAGATGAGAATAAGTGCCGTCAAACCGCTTGTAGTCGGAACTCCGTGGCGCAACCTTACATTTGTGATTGTCGAGACGGACGAGGGGTTACGCGGGCTGGGCGAGGTTCGCATGGTGAACCATACTGAGTCCTTGCTTGGCTATTTACAGGAAGCGAGCAAGTATCACATCCTTGGCTCGGACCCCTTCAAAATCGAGGACCTTGTGCAGCGCATGTTTCGCAGAGATTTTGCGCGAGCCAGCGAAATTATGATGTCCGCGATTGCCGTAATCGAGATGGCCTGCTGGGATATCGTAGGGCAGGCACTGGGAGTTCCCATCTATCAGTTGCTTGGTGGTGCTGTACGCGAACGCATACCAGCCTATGCCAATGGCTGGTACACAGTGGAGCGTACACCAGAGGAGTTTGCGGCGGCGGCACAACGTGTCACCGCAAGAGGTTATCATGCACTCAAAGTCGATCCGTTCGGCGCGGGTTGGTATGAGCTTGAGCGTAAAGAGAGACTGCACGCTGTAGGATTGATCGAAGCCGTTCGGAACGCCATTGGCCCTGACACTGAAATTTTTATTGAGATGCATGGACGCTTCAATCCTGTGACTGCTGTCGGAATCATACAAGAACTAGCGCGTTTTGCGCCCGGTTGGTTTGAAGAGCCAGTGCCGCCCGAAAATCTTGCCGCCCTCAAAAAGGTCAGTGCCGCCGTTGCGTCGCTAGGTATTCCCATCGCGACTGGCGAACGGCTCCATACCGCCTACGAGTGCCGCGAACTCTTTGAGCTACAAGCCGCCGATATCCTGCAAATCGACATCAGTCACGGCGGTGGTATTCTTGCCGTCAAGAAACTCGCGGCTTGGGCTGATGCCTACTACATGTTGATCGCGCCACACAATGTCTGTGGACCTGTGGGTACCGCTGCCGCTCTTCATCTTGCCGCCTGTACGCCAAACTTCAAGATTCAAGAACACTTTAACGACTTCGCCGATGCATGGGTCAAAAACATTGTGACAGGAATGCCCGAAGTCGATGCAAAAGATGGCTGCTTTCCCTTGCCAACGGGACCTGGATTAGGAGTGAAACTGAACGAGTCATTCGCCGCAGAGCATCCACGCGAGGATGTGTTCTTCGATTTGTTCGAACAAGATTGGCAGTTTCGTCAAGCCAAGAAGTCGTAGGGACTCCGTGAACGGAGTCCGCTATGCAATCCATTGCGCGAGATACTCTGCTACCCAACGATTGTAGGGTAGTGTACAATACTCTTAGAAAAATTCGCTGCAAGAAACTATGTGATAAAGGACACGGGAATGCTTAAAAGCTGGTCAATCCAAAACTTCAAAGCCATCGTCGATTCAGGCAACCTTAAGCTTGCACCCGTAACCGTTCTCGCAGGCAAAAATAGCTCTGGTAAAAGTAGCTTGCTACAATCAATTCTCATGATAGCTCAGACGCTTAGTAACAAAGTAAACGAACGTGCTCTTGTAACTAACGGCACTATTATGCAGCTAGGTACTTTTACAGATATTCTTAGCGACTTTTCTAACTCAAGCTATATGGTGTTTAAATTTGAGATAGACAGCAATAGGGCAGATGGTTCAAATTACTGGATGCATCAAGTAGAAGCTGTTTTTCAAAGTGGTAGCGATACAAATGCATCAGCAATTGAGGCTGCAAAGATTGTTGTTGACAACGTTTCTATAAAATCTTGTTCACATACATCCTCACCAGAACACACGACTATTAAACATACTAGTAGTGGTACTAATAATGATATAGTTCACAATCTCACTATCACACAATCGGCTAGTTCTGAGCTAGGTTATCCGTATTCTAAAAATAGGTCACGTTATACAGGAGTATCTGTATTAAAAGTTGGAAATACTCCTGATATACAAGCAACATTGACAATAGTGCTATCTCACTTTCTGCCTGGGACTACAATAGGTGCATTCTTTGAACCTGATGAAGCAAATGATTTTGATAATATATCGTATATAACAGAGTCAGCAGAGCAAATAAGTCGTTTTTTTACAAGTCAAATACGCTACTTAGGACCACTCAGAGCAGACCCATTCTCAGTTCAACAAACATTTTCTCCAATAGGAGAGTTAGATGATGTAGGTTCCAAAGGCGAATATGCTGCCGCAGTATATGATGCAAACCAGAACGCAATAATAGATTGGTTCAACCCTTCATCTCAGCAGGTTGAGGAAGGAACGTTACGAGATGCATTAAATAGCTGGGCAATTTATTTAGGTGTGGCTAGGCAGTTGAGAATAGAGACAGCAGGCCAAAGCGGTTTTAGCTGGCAGGTCGTACATAGAGAAGGACAGAAGCCATTGCCCCTCTCAGCAGTTGGCGTTGGAGTTAGCCAAATTCTCCCGATCCTAGTCATGGGACTACTCTCACCCAAAGGCTCACTGCTGATTATTGAGCAACCGGAACTGCACCTTCATTCCAAAGTGCAAGCGCGTTTGGGTGATTTCTTCGTTGGTCTGTCAAAGTGTAACAAACAATGCTTGATTGAGACACATAGCGAAAATCTTGTGAGTCAACTACGTTTGCATATCGTGGAATCTGGCGGTTTAGAGAACAGCGACTGCATGATTTACTTTGTCGATCAAGACGAGCAAGGGGCGGCGAAGTTTGAGGAAGTGGAAATCTCTAAAAACGGTAATATTTTAAATTGGCCTGATGGCTTTTTCGATGAGACGATGCTGCAAGAAGATAGAATTACTGCTGCTAGCATCAGGAGAAGAGCAGAGAAAGCGAAGAACGCAGCAGTAAATGGAGAATAACATTTTTGTCGACCCGACTATCATCACAACACCTTTGGAAGACGATAGTCGGGAAAATGTGGTATCATGGATAGATGTTCTCGCCCTATGGTTAAGGGAAGCCCTAAGTTCTCACCGTCAATGGTTCCATCTTGTACAGGCAACAGATTTACTCCTTAACGAGCAACGTTTTCCCAGCTTTGAAATCCTTCGTGCGTGGCAACGGAAGTATAAAATAGACATCAATCCAAGTTTTTTGCTAAGGAACGTTAACGCATTTTTTCGCGACGAGGAACTCGATCTCAGTAAAAAACTAGTGAGTCTGGGATATCTTGTTGAAGCGGAAGAAAATACTATCTTCATCAATCCTCAACAGTTTTCATCTCGCTGGCTCCAGTGTATTCGCGAAGAGATGGAGCAAGTTTTCATAACAGCATGTGCGTGCAAACATACACAGAATGCATTTGGGAACAGTTTACTCATCGCTACACCTTCTTTGATAAGTGAAGAACGAGAGATAACCGTATCTGCAACCATCAAGGATGCTATTCCAGATTTTACACGTAACGCTGATAATACTATCACAGAAACATTTCCCCTGCTTTTTACTCCCGAAGACTTGCCGCTATTAGATGTAGTGAGTTTGTGGAAACAGGGAGAGCAAGGTATTAGAAAAGCTATAGAGCAACAACACGCCATAGATTGGGCAAGCAGAGCAAAACAATTGCCGTATAAACTTGGGTCTCACTTCATCACGTCTGTCAATGAGAGAAGCGAAATAACAGAACTTTTGCTGAACCAGATCATTAAAACAATGACAAGAGTGGTTGCAAACAAAACACAAGAAGGCAAACATGATAGGCATGAAGTGAGGGAAAGCGATGCACAAGGAACTCCCCAATTTGTTCGTGCCAGTGATAACGCGAAAGCATGGCGCATAACGCTTACAACAGACGGAGCCGGATGGCGCATGCATTACTGGCAAATTCCCGGCGGTGTAGCAGGAGATAGTATCGAGTTTTCAAACGTACTCACAAAGCATGACACCGTTCGTATGTATTGATTGATAGGCTACTGTGACTCACTATTTCCCCACCATCCCCGCCACCTGCAACCCATACGCACGTGACACTATCTTGTACCGCAGCTTAAGTGCCAGAATACGTGTCACTGACGCGTCTATCTGGCTTTCTGTTAGTGTTCCATTTAATACAGCTTGCTTGAGGCCATAAAGCATGGTTTGGGTCTCGGCTAAACCTCTGGGTCCCAGCAATAAGTCCGTACCAGCTTTGACCGCTAGCACCGCCGCCTGTGATAGCGAATAGGTGTTGCTAATGCCGCCCATCCACAATGTATCACTGATAATCACACCTTGGAAGTTAAGGTTGTTGCGCAATAGACCCGTTACGACATTTGGCGAAAGCGAGGTGGGAAGCTTGGGATCGAGCTGCGGATTGAGGATGTGTGTCACCATGACCATCGGCACAATGCCCTCGCTAATCATGACGCGATAGGGTACAAGGTCAACAGCATTCAACGTCGCGGCACTGCGGTTCATATAAGGTAGCGAGAGATGTGGATCAAGATTCGCACTACCGAGTCCTGGAAAGTGCTTGAGACAACCGACGACACCGCCAGCTTCCAGGCCTTTGAGATAGGCACGCCCCATGTTTGTCACGATTGTTGGATTGTTGCCGAAGGAGCGCCGGGGTAGGCCGGGATTGTTCGGATTGGTCAAGATATCGACAATTGGCATAAAGTTGACGTTGAGGCCAAGCGCGGTCAGGTCGTTTGCCGCACCGTTACCAGCATTATATGCATCTTGTAGATTGCCCGTTGCGCCAATATCGGCATTTGAGGGACGTTCACCGGTAATCTGGCGTAGTTCGTTGACTATACCTCCCTCATAGTCGGTTGTTACAAAGAGCGGAATGCGCGCCTGTCCCTGCATGCCACGTGTCAATGTGGTCAATTGAGCACGTGTCTGCGCGTTGCCGTTTTTATTCTCTATTAGCACACCGCTGATAGCATTAGTTTGTATCATCTGGATAAGATCACTATTGAGCGTCGAGCCGTAGAATTCGACAATCACCATCTGCCCCAATTTCTGGTCGAGCGTCATGCCTTTAACCACGCGTGCGGCAAGGGCGTCGTCTGTAAGTGGAGTGCTGGTGGCCGTTGGACCTATCGTTGCTGTAGGTGTGCGGGTTAGAGCCTTTGTCGTCATGGTAGAGCTTGTACGTTCCTGCATTACAGTCGGTGAAGTAGACGATGAGGAGCAAGCGCAAAGGCAAAGAAGTAGACTGCACAAGGTGGCTATAACCCTAAGTTTATTCTTGCTCATCGTTTTCCCGCATCGTGTTAACATAAATTTTTCTTCTGTACATACAACGATTCGCTTATTGGAAAGGCACATATGAAGAAATTTATCCTTAATTGCAGACTCGAATTGGCGAGATTGAGCCTGCATCCTCATTCTGTAGGCATCCAAGTCCGTTGCTAAGACAGACATTGAGGTATTTCTACTCTCCTCGTCGTCCTTGAGCGATTTCCAAGCGATACCCATCGGGATCATAGGTGAACATTTGACGCTCAAAAGAGCGACTCACAGGAGGACTAATGAAATGCGTTCCCTGAGCTTCCAACTGCTGGTGAAGCACATCGAGGTTCTCGGTACTCAATTCGATATGGATAGCTCCACGTGGTGCACTGGGCCACTTCGACAAATCCATCTTGAGCAATCCAATTGTTCCTGTACCCAACCGGAGTAAGGCAAAGTTCGCTTTTTGGATCTCAAGCTCAAAACCGAACTGTTGATAGAATGCTATGGAGCGTTCGATATCACTCACAGGCAGGCTGATTCCTTCAAAATGAATGGTTTCTGACATAGATAGTTCCTCTTTCTAATATACCGCTAATATACCGCTAGCTGTTGGACGATTGTTTGGTAAGTGAAACGAAGAGTTTTACAAGCAGCTGGTGCAGCATCTCCTGTTCTTCGTTATCCAGGCCAGCAAAGAATGCCTCGTCCACCTGCTCTCTCGCTTGTAGAATGTGCTGTAGTTCCATGTGTCCAACCTCCGTCAGTTTTACAACATGTCGTCGCCGGTCGCGTGTATCTACCTGTCGGTGGATGAACCCTCGCTGCTCAAGGGTATCGAGGAGTGCTACCATATTTGCACGGTCTATCATCAAGCTCTGCGCCAAGTGTTGTTGTGATGCTTGACCAATGGCTTGGAGCAGCAACAGTACTCCATAGTGAGAAGCTTGCAATTCCCAGGCACTAAGTACTTGTGTAAACTGACGTCGAGCTTCTCGTCCCAAGCGACCCAGCAAGTAAGCCCGGTCAGTGAGAAGGTGCTCTGGTAGGGCATGAACAATACCTGTATCCAATGCTTCTTGATCGTTCGAGGATACTCGCCCGTTTGCACTATGTTTGCTCATATGAGCCGTCGATGCGTCACCCTTTGCACTCGTCATAATATCCCGCCCTCTTCAAATAGAGGCTCTAACCAAAGAAAAGGATGTAAGAACCTGACATAATTGGTATGTACAACATTTGTATATACCAATGATTTTACATAAATCCCTTACAATTGTCAAGGTTCAAGGTTAGAGTAGAGGACATGTGGTAAATCACCATAGGATTTTTTGATGTAGCAATGTAGCAGGACCATTTGAAAGTTTAATGGGAGTATGATAGGAGCCTAGCCCTTGACTTCCCTCTACTTTTAGCATATAATGCTTATCGACTGATAAATAAGAAGCAGGAGAAAACACTATGCCACGAGGTCAACGTGGACCTACTATACATGAGGAGGAAACGCGCAACACGATACTGCGTACGGCGCAACAACTGTTCATGGAGCATGGCTATCGGGCGGTATCTACGCGTCAGATTGCTGATAGGTGTGGACTGACACAACCTGCGCTGTATCATCATTTCATGGATAAGCAAGACCTATATGTTGCGGTGATGAAAGGAAATCTGGCTGAAACACAGGCGGCACTTGAACGTATTCTGCGGCGCAACGACAGCGTCGAGGAGCGCTTAAAACGTATCGCACGCTATCTGCTAAGCCACGAGGAGCGGGATCACGCTCTAATGATGCGTGATATTCAGCAAGAGCTTTCCATAGAAGCGCGTAAGGTGCTAAATGAGGCGTTTCAAGCGGGTATTATTACTCCCATTCGTTCGTTGTTGGAAGAGGGTGTACAGCAGGGCGTGTTACTCGATTCACAGAAAAGTGGCGTCGATACAGTAACAGCGACATACCTCTTTATGAGCATGCTGTCGCAATTCTTGCAACATTCTAGCGTTATCCAGCGTGATGTATTACAGAGGGAACGCGCGGAGGAGACTATCGTAAGTCTTATGTTTCATGGGATGGCAAGGGCACATCCCGATTGTTCTTAAACAAACGGAAATTTTTTTGTATCAATCTTATCATTTGATAAGAGATCATCAATATTGGAGGTCTTTTCATGGAATCAAAACATGAGCAGGGGGAGCCGACGCCTCAGCAAGTTGAGGCGACAGGTACACCTGTACCTGCCCAACGGGAAGTCAAGGATACAGACAAGAACTATAAATGGCGCGTCTTGTTCTCGGTCATCTTTGGCACATTTATGTTTATTCTCGACTCGACGGCGGTCAATGTCGCGGTTCCCACGTTTCAAAAAGTCTTTGGGATGAATGGGCATCTCGCAAGCGTCGATCAGGTTGACGGAGTGCTTACAGCATATATTCTCGCACTTGGTATTATCACACCACTCTCTGGCTATTTGTCGGAGCGCTTCGGCATTAAGCGCATGTACTTGCTTTCGTTAGCTGCTTTTATTGCTGGTTCGCTGGCATGTGCCCTTGCGCCAAACCTGACTTTCCTGATTGCTTTCCGTGCGTTACAGGGCTTTGGTGGCGGTATGCTTGGACCGCTCGGCATCTCACTGCTCTTTGGCGCATTCCCTGAGAATGAGCGTGGTCTTGCCTTTGGTGTCTACGGTATTCCGCTTGTTGTCGCGCCCGCCAGTGGACCGGTGCTTGGTGGTTACTTCGTCGAATACCTCGACTGGCGCTACATCTTCCTGATCAATATACCAATTGGTATTGCTGGTATTATCCTTGGCTACCTGTGGTTGCGAGAAAACAAACGTGGTACGTCAGCTCGACTCGATATTCCCGGCGTCGTTCTCTCGACGATTAGCTTTGGTACCTTGCTCTATGCCATTCAGCGTGGTAGTAGCGAAGGTTGGGGTTCGGCACGCATTATAACGCTGCTCTCCATCGGTATTGTTGGTCTACTTGCTCTCATCGTTGTGGAATTGATTGTGAAGGAGCCATTGCTTGACCTGCGTCTCTTTGCGCGTCGCTCCTTTGCTGTTGCCAACGTCGCAAGCTGGGTGAGTAGTGTTGCACTCTTTGGTGCGGAATTCCTACTGCCGATTTACCTGCAAACACTACGCGGACAAAGCCCATTACAGGCTGGACTGCTTGTCTTACCACTTGCCATTGCTGCCGGTATTGTTACACCGGTCGCCGGTGCGTTATATAACCGTATTGGAGGACGTTGGCTTGTTGTGACTGGTAGCCTGTTGCTTGCGCTCAACACATGGTACCTTGCGCATATCGCGATCGACACACCGTTCATAACCCTGATGGCTATCATCTTTGTGCGTGGTATCGCGCTTGGCCTTGTGCTACAGACAACATTGACGATAGGTCTATCCGGTCTGCTGCCCGCGCAGTTGCCTCGCGCGAGTTCGCTCTTGAATGCAACACGTAACGTGTTCCAGTCATTTGGTGTAGCGGTCCTGGGTACGATTGTAACGAATCAACTCGCGGTCTATACCACACAAACAGCGAATGACTTGAAGAATCCGGGCACAAGCCTTGGACAGCAGTTGGTGCAGACAGCGCAAGGTATCGCACGTGGTCTGGTACAGCAGGGAACGCCGGAGGCCGTCGCGCAAAGAGTCGCCTTTGGTAAAGCCACTGGTCAAATACTAGCTCACCAGTTCCCCTTGAACTTCATCGCCAGTATTAACGATGCCTACCTCGTAACGTTTTGGCTTGCGATTATCGCTGCCGTTCTAGCGTTTGCCCTGCCTGGACGCCCTCGTCAACAGGCTCAAGCTTCACAGCAAGAGGAGACTCCCCGAGTCGTGCCAGCTGCACAAGCATAATACTGGACAGACACAAGAGGGCCATGATACAATTCATCGCTCACGAGCGATGAATTGTATCATGGCCCTCTTGTGTCTGTGTCACACTTCCCTTTGCCTCTTCGTGTTACTAGTGGAAAATAGACGTTTCACATCCCGCCTCTCTTCAGCTCTTGAGGCTTCCCTTACAAGGAAGGCAAAATAAAAACTGATTCAGAAACAGGATGCTCGTATATAGTAGGGTAGCCCCTGGTGGGCGTCCGTTCGTTTTCTACGTCCGTTCGGTTTCTAAGAGCATAAATAAGGACATAAAAATTATGACGCAAGCACAAGCCCTGCCACATGATGAATCGGTAGGCACTATCGAGCCAGTGGCGCACTTTACAGGTCCTATGCCCACTGGTGTTACGGTGTCGCACGATGGGCGCATCTTTGTGTGCTATCCCAAGTGGGGCGACCAAATCGAATTTACCGTGGCCGAGATCAAGAATGGTCAGGCCGTAGCCTATCCCGATCAAGAAACGAACAATACCAATCCCAACGATCAGGCGGCTGCATTGGTTTCAGTGCAAAGCGTGGTTGTGGACCCCAAAAATCGCCTGTGGCTGCTTGATACAGGCAGTCCAATGTTCCAACCAACCTCGTACGGGGGACCTAAACTCGTTGGTGTTGACCTGCAAACTAATCGCATCTTCAAGAAGATTCTGTTTCCACAGGATGTTGCCTTGGAGACAACGTACCTGAACGATGTGCGCTTCGACCTGCGGCGTGGACAGGATGGTGTGGCATTTATCACTGATTCCGCCGATAAGGGGCCAAACGGCATTATTGTGGTTGATCTTGCTACAGGAGAGAGTTGGCGCAAACTGCACGATCATCCCTCGACAAAAGCGGAGAGTCCATCTTCTTTCCTACCGATTGTCGAAGGCAGACCCTTTATGGAGCGACCTGAAAGCGGCGAACCTAAGCCCGTTACGATGGGCGCGGATGGTATTGCCATCAGTGCTGATGGAGCGCGTCTTTACTACTGTCCTTTAGCATCGCGCCAACTCTATAGCGTGTTAGTGGATGCACTGCTCGATAGGGAGAGCGATGAAAGTGCCGTTGCGAAGACTGTCACGGACGAGGGTAATAAAGGTGGTGGTGCGGACGGCTTAGAGACTGACAGCGAAGGACGCATCTACGCGACCAGCTACGAACACAACGCTATTGTGCGACGGAGTACCGATGGGCAATACGAAACAATTGCCCATGACCCTCGTATGATGTGGCCCGATACAATGAGCCTCGCGACGGATGGCTACCTGTACTTCACAAGCAATCAGCTGCACCGTCAAAAGAAGTATCAGGGCGGCAAGGACCTGCGCCAGAAGCCCTACACACTCTTCCGAGTACGCGTTGACGCACAACCTGTACTTCTTAAATAAGAGAGATGTCAGTGCTAGTAAGCAAGCATGATAGGGCTAGTGAGGCATGACGCCCTTTACGGGTGTCATGCAACCGCTCCTTACACAGGATGTTCGACAACCTACCACATGAATTTATGGCTTTATTTCAGACTACTACAAGCTTTCTCATTCGTACAAAGTACTGTTGTCAGGAACCAATAACCTATATTAGGACCACGCACGTGAATAGTTTGTAGCTGCACACTTTGCTCAAAGTGAACGATGTAGAAGTTTGTATTTGTATTGCATGCAAATGTCTTAGTACCAAGCTTCGAGTCTTTGAAATTAATCTGTAGCGTTTCTTTTTCATCACAGAGCACAAGGAGTCCTAACGTTTTAACTGAGCCAAGCGAAGAGTTTGTAAATTCACCCTCTCCACTGCCCCCCATTCCTGAATGTACGGTCCACTCATACTTTGATGCTGTAAGCGTGTTCAGAAAAGGCATTGCAGACGCATCGCTATTCGCAATTCGTAGATACCATGTAAGATTGCTGGGTGCAGTAATTTTGATCGTGTCTACTATGAGACGCGATGAGTCCCCAAGTTGAAAACTCTGGGGTTCTACCCGAGGTGAAACAAAAGCTTTTGTCGTACAACTTGAACCTATTATGTTTTCAATCTCGACAAGTTCAAGATTGAAGTTCGCATTACCAGTACAACCCGCTGAATATCCCCAGAGTTGTGTCAGGTGAATATTCAGGTGAGTCAAGGTTTTGCTACCTGTACCAGTGAATGATGCAACTTGTTTCCAACCAGAGCCTTGCTTTGGACTTCCGAGTTCGCTTGAATGTGAGCGTACATAGAATAGTGTTGCCATAGAACCAACGAGTGCTAATACGAGAATTGCAGCGGCAATAGTCCCCAGTCGTTGCTGCCATGTCTTCCCTTCTGCAAAGGGGTTATGGATGAATTGCATATCGGCCTTACCTTTCTGACGCGATTGTGTTGGTCGTGGCTCAATCGGCCTCTGCAGGTCTTTGTAAGGTAAAGGGCCTGCGCTAACCTGTAAGAAGCGTCTGCGGATACGAGTTAATGACTGCTGGTCTTCTTCATGTGTGTCGTAAGAGCGTCGTAAGGATGCCAAAAGGTGCTGATTCTGTTCGTTGCGCTCTTCGGGGAGCAAATCGTTGAAATCCGACACTACTGCTCTCCTCTCACTGCATGTATTTGATAAGTGGAACGTAAAGCGGTCAATGTACGCGAAAGGAGTTTACGTACTGCCTCCTCACGTTTGTTTACGAGAACCGCAATCTCTGAAAAGCGCAAGCCATCACCATAACGGAGCCGTAATATTTGCTGTTGAAGCATCGGCAGTAAGTGTATGTACTGGTGTAGCTGTTCATATGCTTCGCGACGTAGGATAACTGCTTCTGGCGTCTCTCGCTCATCATCGGTAAGTATTTCTGTAAATGGTTCAAGCGGCGTTATAGCATGGCGCTTTACACGTCGATAGCTATCAATAAGCTTGTTGTGAGCGACACGACGTAGCCAAGCTAGTTGCTCTTCCACGACGATTGCTGCCAGATTGTCGTTTTCCAGAGCAGCCGTGAAAACCTCTAGCACGATATCCTCAGCATCTTCGCGCGAGTTAGTGTGTAATCGTACATACGCGAATATAGCTTGACCATAACGATCAAAAAGCGCGGCATCGTCAGAGGAGTCATCCGTTATGTCTTGCTGTTGTTGCATACGCTCCCTCTTTATAGTCTTACCCTTGTATCGTCAAAGAAGCTAAAACGTGACAGAAATAAGTAAGCAAAAAAGAAGACTCTTTCGCATATGTGTACGCGAGTAAGTCTTCTTTTTTGCTTTTACGATTTTTCTTTAGATCTCAAAAATTACACTGTTTACCTCTTACTGCGTCAATTCTTTGACGATTTGCTGCACTTGTGCACCGCTGGCCTTGCCCTTCGTCTCTTTGGCGGCGAGTGGCATTACGCGGCGAAACTCTTTGCCGTTCTCGTTGACCAGTCGCGTTACGATGGCGCGTATCTCGTCCTCGCTCATCTGTGATGCGCTGAGGTAGGGCTGGAGGATGTCTATCTCCTGCTGCTCTTTTTCGGCGAGTTCTGGGCGTCCACCCTGCTTATACAGGGGAATGGCCTGATTGCGCTTCTTTACCTCTTGTTCGAGCACCTTCAAACAATCGGCCTCGGTTAGTGGCTTGCCATAATCGGAGTTCTTGCGGTCGGTGCGTGCGACCTCAAGATTATGAATGGCGCCTAATGCCATACGTAATGTATCAAGCTTCAACTGATTGCGCGCACGTTGCGCATCCTGGATGTCCTTGCGCAACTGTATCTCAATCGGAAATTCCTGTCGTGTCTCTGCCATATGCTTCTCTTGCTCCTCGCGTACTAATGTTCTCCCTTTGAAAAAGTATACTACGTGAGGCAATAATCGTGAAAGAACTTCAAATGCAGCTATTCTGCGCGTTCCACGCAGAATAGCTGCATTTGAAGTTCTTTCACGATTGTTTATTTTTGATCCTTGTGACCAAACATGCCACCAATGGAGTTGCCGAGGTTGTTCAGAATGTTGCCCCCCTGCTGCTCAGCCTGCTGCTCAAGATTGTCGAGGACGCCTGACATCGCGTCTTTCGCCTGCTGGCTAAAGTTTGTGCCACCAGGAATTTTCTGCGCGAGCTGATCAATGGTTTCGTCGATCTTCTGCTCGGCCTGATGTTTAAGCGCCTCTGCCTGATCGTGACCAATGGGTAGCGTGTTCTGATGTTCGTTGTTCTGGTCTGCCATGTTGTAGTTCCTCCTTTAAGAATAGGAATAACGCACTGCTCTATTCATAACCGGTACATCATGTTGGCCCGATAGAGTGTACAGAATCCATCCGACAGCCTATATTACCATATAGCAGGTAAAGGGGTATAAATTTGTAAAGACTACAGACCATTAAAGAGTGCATTAATAGCAAGGCTTGATGCGCCAACCAGACCAGTCAATATTTTTTCAAGGCTGTCTGCTTGCCTGCTTGCCTTGTCATACTCCCTCTCCCATATGCCCCCTCTCCTTTATTAGTGTGATAAGATATCTATAGAGAGGATTCTTCATGGCTAGCGGCACCATCAAAACACAGGCACAAAAACATAGACCACCTATAGGCACACTTATTACACTCTTCCTGGCACCCGCCTTCGTCTTCGCCAACATGTATACCACACAAGCTATTCTGCCCACATTGAGCCAGGATTTTGGTGTGAGCGCGCCAACCGCAGGGCTAACTGTATCCGTACTGGTCTTGTCCGTTGCGATTGGTTCGTTGTTCTACGGTCCTCTATCCGATGTCGTAGGACGCAAGCCCGTTATGGTCTGCGCAAGTTTTCTCGTTGCCATTCCAACGCTGTTATGCGGTATAGCACCAAACTTCGCCGCGCTTGTCGCCTTGAGAGCTTTGCAGGGACTCTTAATGCCCGGTCTAACAAGCGTAGCAATCCCGTACGTCAATGAAGAGTTTGAAGGCCGTGGTCGTGGGCTGGCAATGGGTATCTATACAAGTGGTCTGGTGCTTGGTGGACTCTTCGCTCGCGTCGCCAGTGCGGGCTTGACTGGTTTTTATAACTGGCATGTCGCGCTCCTCGCCTTTGTGCTCCCCACGCTCATTGCCGCCCTGTTCATGTGGATATTCTTGCCCTCGACATATAGCAAGAAGCATGTGGAGGTTGCGCCCCGGCAAAAAGCGGCACGAACAGCATTTGTGTCCCAAACACTGCGCGACATGGCAATGCACCTACACAACCGTCGCCTCGTGGGAGCATTCATCATCGGCTTCTGTAGCTTCTTCGGTTTCATCGGCGTCTTCACCTACCTGCCGTACTACCTGACTGGCCCACATTTTCGTCTGCCGCCAATCGACCTGAGCCTTGTCTACCTGCTCTGGCTCACAGGTGTTGGTTCACCTATTGCCGGCACCATCGCGGGACGCATCGGCTCCCGGCTCACAATTGCCTGTAGCATTGGCTTCGCGGTCACTGGCTTGCTTATCACCCTCATCCCCATACTGCCCATCACCATCGGCGGCCTAAGCTTGTTAACGCTGGGCATGTTCTCCATCGTGCCATCGGCAAACCTGTACCTCGGCGAGCTATCGACAAAAGCCAAAGGCACTGCCGCCTCCATGTACCTTTCGCTCTACTATTTCGGTGGCAGCATAGGAGCCGTTGTACCCGGCATTGCCTACCTATGGGGAGGCTGGGACGGTGTCGTCGTGCTATGTATAGGCATGATGCTACTAGCGTTGACCTCCGATGCGATTTTGTGTAGATAACGTAGTGGTGCTTAAATAAGGCTAATTTGTTGACAAAAAAGATAAATATTCCCTATTATGATGATGGACATACTAATCGATCATCTAGACTGGTAACAAGATGTAGTGCATAAAAGAAAGGTGCTCCCCTTATGGTAAGACTCCCCGAGAGCGGTGGCTCAAATGAGTCTTTTGCTGTGACGCCACAACGCTTGAGAGATACTGCTCCTAATTTCCATAAAGCCTCGCAGGATACTGCTGACATGTTGCTGAATCTAAATTCGATGACGCAACAACTCATCACCGATATGCTCTTGTTATCAGAACTCTCGCGTTACGCTACTGCACTGGAGAATTTCTATGAACGGTGGCGCATCTCTATGCTCTGCCTCTCCACTGCATTGAGCAAGGTTGGCATCACCCTGGAAGAAGCGGCTGGCGACTACGTGACCGCCGACCAGTGGAGTAGCGACCTGATGAAGCAGACCGGGAGCACCATGCCACAGATTCCTTTTGTTCCAGGTCTTATTCCCCCTTCGACTATTCCCGGTGTCACCCAACCGCCATCTACGATTCCAGGTCTCAACGTTCCGCCCATTGTGACTAACCCTGCTCTCGATGGTTATTCCTCCACGCTGCCAACGGAGGGTGGCTTTGGCATTGATAATCTTGAGCCTTAAATATAGCAACACATACCAGGCGATAGATACATTTCTGTCCAAAAAAGGAGACATAGTATGGATAGTGCAGCAGAGCTAGAAGCCGTTGCCGGGCAAATGCGACAGACCGCTACACGTTTTACCAATACCGTGACCTCATTAGAGCAGCAAACTCACCGTCTCGATGCCATCGCCCAGGACCTGACAACAGGTACAAGCCAATGGGCTGGTCAGGGCAGTACAGCATTTCTTGGCGCATGGAGTCAGTATCACCAGGACACCCTGATTGCCGCAAACACTTTAGCGCAAGCGGCCCTGTCACTAACAGCACTGGCGCAGACAACAGAAGACAACACGTCAGCGATTGCGACAGGGCAAGACGTTCAAAGTGTACCCTACGTCCAGGAACAAAATCCTGGCTTCTATCAGAGTTCGATGCAGGCCATGCAAGCCGCAGAGCTTGCAATCGCGATGATGGCCGCCAATAGTAGTGCACAATTAGAGGCCCTCACGCCCCAGGTCGGGACCTGCAGCGAACCCGAAACCGGCATTGTTGACCCACTCGGCAACTTCAATGCGAACGACGATGGCGGGGGCTCTGGAAATACTGAAGGGGACGATACATTGGGCCAAAATACTGAAGAGCCAACACCTTCTGGTTCGTTAAAGCTGAGAGATGACAAATGGCTCAAGCAGCAAGGTGTTGATCCTCATGAGGTAAAAAGTCATCTTGGTAAAGGTTCTGACTATGACATATATGTGGATCGTGATGGTAATCTATTTGCTCTACGCAAAAAAGCTCCTCAATCCACGGCTATATGGCTTGGTAACTTGTCTTGGTACAAGTGATATCGAAAGTCAAAGCGGCATTTTGCACAATGATAGTTTTGCTAGAAAGCATAGGAGATACTTACTTGAAAAATATCCCTTGGGAAAAAACATCGAATGAGATACCTGCACAACTCGTACAAAGTCGTACGAAGGTACCAAGAGCAAGCTTTGTAGTAAAAGCTCTTGCGAAAGCTAAAATGCTCGATGTTACTTTAATTAGCGCGGAATTCAATACCATCCCTGTTGTTTTTGAGGAGCGTATGAGTGTTTACTTAGATTGGAGTACACACAGCGAGTTTTTGGGTGTGTATCAACCGGGATATATGGAGGAGGAAGAGAAAGACCATTTGCCAACTATCTGCATTCGGCATGCTACTTGGAACAAGGCACGAGACTTTCGACAATTTAATGAGGCAAAGAGTAAAAAGGCATATGTTGAAGGAAGCGAACAAATAATTTCCCGTATCATTTTTACTACAGCAAAGCAGGAACCAGATATCTCTCGATTAATCTTGAGTGCAAAGCAGGTAATTCGCACTGGCATAGCTATCAATGAAGTGTCTCGTCCTGATTTTGGGATGGAGGAAATACGATTTTCCATAGCTGATGAGTCTATCGTATTTACTCTTTCATATACCCCTATAGGAGAGCAATGTATAGAGATGGAAAAATGGTTGCCTCTATGGCAAAGTGGTTTTGCCAAATTGGACAACGAAAAGGGGATTATTCCAGATGATGGATGTCGAATAAGTTATTCAGACTCTTTAAAGGAGCGATTTAACGCTTTTCCCGAATAGCGTCCACTAATAATGTGATAGAGACGTTTTTCTTACAGAGGAAAAACGTCTCTATCACATTACTGAAATCGAAAGAGATAAAATCTTGAATGAAGGCGAAAGTGGATGATCACATCAAGACACTGGTCGATGTTCCGAGTGGTCGTAAAAATACAAAACATCCTATTATTCCTGCCGAAACACCTGGCACTATCGTCGCATGTTATGAGCAACCAGAAGAATATGCTGTTGATGTCTCTCTTCTCGATAATTCACTTGTCGGTGGATATGCCTATGATAACATCACTTTATATCCAGACCAATTTGTAGTACTGAACGAGTGAACGAACATGACAACACCACATTTCCGAGGCGAGGTGCGCGCACCCGACTTTCCACAAAATCTTGATTGGATCAATAGCGATGCTCCGATTAGCCTGAAAGAGCTGAGAGGGCATATCGGAATTCTGCACTTCTGGACGTTTTGTTGCATCAACTGTATGCATGCTCTAGCGCAGTTGCGCGAGATAGAGGCGGCCTTTCCTGACAACGAACTCGCCATCATCAGCGTCCATTCGCCGAAGTTTCCTAACGAGAAGTTTACAGAGACGG
>CAXTCR010000048.1:0-21129 GCA_964242555.1 uncultured Ktedonobacteraceae bacterium | reverse complement strand
ATGTCGAAGGTATGCTTCCACAGACCAGCGCCGAGAATAGCGGACTCCCAAGTGAGCAGGTCATACGAAATGTTCAGGCGCCCCATTGTTTTAAGGTGTGTACGTACGATTTGATGCGAGAGGTCAGCGGCTAGGGTTGGGTAGTCAGGACCTGACTCCGGCTCTTCGGCGTGCTCAATAGAATGCAAGACCGTTCTACGCAGGTCTTTAAGTTCGGGCCGCGCATCGTAGGCTTTAACGACGGCAACATAGACACGCGAACAGAAATAGTCAAAGGACTCGTCAGGCAGTTGCTCGTTACCGCCAGGAAGTTGCAGTTGGCCGTTTTGCAGGAGTTGGAGACCGACCACAACGTCGGCTACTTGAACGCCAGAGTCGTCAATGTAGTTCTCGACCTCGACGGTATAGCCCTGTGAGCGCAACATGCGTGCGACGGTATCACCAATGCATGAGTTACGAATATGCCCGACGTGGGCGGCTTTATTGGGGTTAATTGCAGTATGTTCGACGATCACTTTAGTGCCGATGCCTACATCGTTATGTCCATAATCGGGACCCGACTCGATGACCCGCTCGATGATGGCTTTGCCAACCTCAGAGCGATTGAGGCTGAAATTGACATACCCAGGTTTGGTTACAGTAATTTCTGAGACTGAGGAGATATGCATGTCATGCAGAATTGTTTTTATTGCCTCAGCGATCTGTAAGGGCGGACGCCCCAGTTTGTTCTTGCCAGCCCACTGCATGACGGGCATAGAGTAGTCACCGAAGCTGGCCTGTGCGGAGAAACGGAGGTCGATGGGCAATACACTTTTGTCAATTTCTCTATGCTCTTGTTCAAGATAGATAGCGATAGCTTGCTCTATTAAAGCGGTCAGATATTCTAAAAAGTCTTTTGGTCCAGTCATTTATGATACCTCACTGATTGTAATCATTAATTAGCTCGCATGCTTTATTTCTTGGAATGAAGCTACTATAACTTAGGGTTATCATCTGGTCAAGTGGGATGGATAGTCCCGTATATATTTTAGATGTCCCCAATCAATTCTTTCTGAGCAACCTGCATTCATATCTGGTCGTGATTTTCCTGCATATTGAATACGTCTTTTCAAGGCACGATAGAGGCACAGGAGCACCGGATAATCCAAGAAGATGATGATAAATGTCCCCTTTCATCGGAGATATAATAGCATACACACGCATAGGAGAGAACAACTTACAAAAACTTGACCTATTTTGCTTTTCTTCTTGAGAAACATGGGGTAAGCTATAGGCAAAGGTAAAAGGAGGCGACGTAAGACGATGTTCAGGCTGAACAAGAGTGGGAAGATAGTCTTGCTCTGCCTTCTTTTGTTTGTGGCGCTAGGTTTGCTCATCTACACGACAGTACACACGACGGAACAGGTAAGAAGCTTCCAGCAACGTAACCACGCTGTCAAAGCGGGTGACGTGAATACTATTCGTCCATGGATGACACTTCACGCGGTTTCGCGCATCTACCATGTGCCTGAAGGATATCTTTACAAAGAACTGCAGGTTCCCACAACAAACACGCGAACCACGATAAATTCCATCGCCAAGATAAAGCACCAGCCGGTCAACACAGTTTTACAGCATGTGCAGCATGCTGTCACCACATACCATAAAACTCATGCCTCTACCTCTGCCCCACTAAGATTTTTCCTTAGTGGAAAAACACTGCTCTGGTTCGCAAGCGGGAGAAGAGAAGTATGAATGCATTCTTTCTCGACGCTGTGCAGCAGTATGGCTATCCGGTGCTCTGGTTGATTATCTTTGTTGCTGCTGCTGGCATTCCCCTTTCCGGCTCTGTGCTTCTCTTTGCTTCTGGTGCTTTCGCCGCCTTCGGTGATTTTAATCTGCTCATCTTGTTCCCTGTGGCATTGAGCGCGTCCGTTATGGGCGACAATCTCACCTACTATATTGGGCGACGAGTGGGTGTCTCACTGCTTCACTGGCTTGGACGGCAAAAACGGTTTCGTTTCCTGTCACCTCGTGCAATTGAGCACGCCCAGCTTTCTTTTAAAAAGAGGGCTGGATGGACGATTTTCACAACACGCTTTTTGCTTGTTGCATTTGGAGGACCGATCAATCTGGTAGCAGGCATTGAACAATATCCTTACCGACAATTCCTGTTATGGGATGTAAGCGGTCAAATACTAGGAGTACTTATTCCACTGAGTCTGGGATATATCTTTGCACAGAGCTGGGAAGAGGTGGCAGGTATCTTTGGAGCTATTTCTAGCTTGCTTATAGTATTGCTCATTGTACTTTTCCTCAACATTATGTTGATGCGCAATATACATTTGAAGAGGCGTGGCAAGCAAGATAAGCAAGAGACGCACCTCAGGAGGGAAAAGGTTGTCCCGACGCAACCAATCCTTGATACATTTGGACAAATTGTCGATACGTCCTCAGCGTCAGATTAGAAAGAGCAAGCATGCAGACGACGAAACCGACTATTTTAATTTTTACCTCGCGTACTGGTGGTGGACATGTGAACCTCGCCCAATCGCTTAAGCAAATGCTCCAGACGAATTACACCGTCATTATTACCGATCCACTACCGACAGGTGTGGATCGTTGGTATGCACGGGTGAGTCGGCAGAATGTTGGCTTTCTTGCTCGCTTGTTCCAATATACGGATAATTCATTTATGGCATGGCTTGTTAATACTATTCTTGCGTTCTTGCTTGCCCATCGAATACGAAGAAGTATCAAACAGACACAACCTCAACTACTACTCACAACCCATCCTTTACTAGGTTATCCTATTGCACGTACAAACGTACGTCTTGCCAAGCGACTCCCACTGATCTTTCAATTAACCGATTTAGAACGCATCCATGCCACATGGTTTACGGAGAAGCATGCCGATGCATATCTTGCACCAACACGCGAAATTTACAATCAGACGATAGAGCAAGGAATCGAGTGGGGGCGAGTATATTGGACAGGACGACCCGTGCGGCGACAGTTTTTAGAGATTTCAGCAGAGAAGGGAGACGATATACTATCGTCAATGGGGTTTGTGCCAAACATATTCACAATCTTTCTGCAGGGTGGGGCAAAGGGATCAGCGCAGGTCGATAACGTGATAACGTTTTTACTGAGGGCAAACATACCTGTGCAAATTATGCTCGCGGTTGGGAATAACGCACAGATGGCTGAAGCCTATACAGGCGTACAACAAGTATACCCAATTCCTTTCACGGAGTCAATTGCGCAATATATGGCAACAGCAGACATAATTGTTGGCAAGGCAGGGGCGAGCTTTGTCACGGAGGCATTCATGCTAGAGAAGCCGTTTCTTGTGACGGCGGTCATTCCCAACCAAGAAACGCCGACGCTGGATTTTATTCAGCGACATAATCTGGGCTGGGTTCGTTTGGAAGCGGGAGCGCAGCAAAAGTTGTTGCTGGAGATCGCACAAAATCCTGCGATGATTGCCGAGAAGGTTGCATCAATTCATGAGTACAGGCAATCCAATATTGAGGCTAATGCAACGCTTACCTCTGTGATTAGGCAATTCATGCCGTAACAACACATCTCAGCAAGCATGCGCGGTAGTTATGGTGGGGCAGAGGACGTGATGAATGCGGTCAATGGTTTCAACACGTCCCAACACAGATCAGTGGGCTATGAGACCTGATTTGTTGTTTTGCGCCAGTTGACGGTAGGGAGGATAAGGTTTTTCTGTACCCCATCGCGATGCTTGATGGCGCAGTTGATCATGCCAGCAAGGACACCGTCGTTTAACAAGTGTGGCTGTAGGCCGAGTTCGACGAGACGGGTGTGAATGGCGTTGTAGTAGTGCTGTTCGGCCTCCAGTCGTGGATTAGGCAGGTGTTCTACAGTTGCCTCAAGACCGAGGTGTTTGCTCCTTTCGCCGACCATTGCGGCAAGTTCAAGCAGGGAAAAATGCTCGGTGAACTGGTTAAAGACACGATATTCGCCCTCCTGTGGGGGAGAGTCGATGGTCAGTTCGATGCACTGCAGTGTGTCGCGCAGATTAATGTAGCCACGCGTCTGATGTCCTGCACCGTAGACGGTAAGAGGATAGCCTAAAGCAGCTTGAATACAGAAGCGGTTCAGGGCTGTGCCGTAGATCTGGTCGTAGTCGAAGCGTGTGGTAAGACGTGGATCAAGGGTAGTTTCGTCGGTTTCAAAGCCGTACACGACGCCCTGATTTAAGTCGGTTGCGCGGATGCCCCAAATTTTACAGCAGAACATAATGTTGTGGCTGTCGAACACTTTGCTCAAATGATAAAAAGATCCCGGTTGTTTAGGGTAAGGCAGCACATCTGAGCGGCCTTTATGGTGGATCTCGATGAAGCCTTCTTCGATGTCGATGTTTGGGGTGCCATATTCGCCCATTGTGCCAAGTTTGACGAGGTGACAATCGGGGGCGAGGTCTTTGATTGCATAGAGCACATTCAATGTACCAACGACATTGTTGGTTTGGGTAGAGACGGAGTGCTTGCGGTCAATCATGGAGTAGGGGGCGGAGCGCTGTTCAGCAAAGTCGACGACGGCTTCGGGCTGAAAATCGCGAAAGACGTTGGCGAGAGCCTCGTAGTCGGTTACGTCGGCAACATGGATACCGATATCTTTGCCAGAGATTGCTTTCCAGGCGGCAACTCGTTCGTGCAGTGAGTGAATGGGGATGAGACTATTGAAGCCACGTTCGAGGTCAAAGTGTCGGCGAGCAAGGTTGTCGAAAATCGTAACGTCGTGTCCTTTACCAGAAAGGGAAAGAGCCTGGGGCCAGCCCAGGTAGCCGTCCCCTCCCAGGATGAGTATACGCATAGGTCCTCCATAAGCTAGTCGTCGAGTTTGCTTTAAAATGGCTCAAGAGAGGAGAGTTCTGAGGAGGGAACCTCGCAAGAGCAATTCTTAACTATACAGTAGCACATTTTCTAGTTATTGTTGAAGATGAGTTTCAAAGAGTGAGGCAATTGGATACACGCTTTATAATTTGCGCGTGTCCAATTGCCTCACTCTGTTGTAACGCATATCCGCACTTAGCCATCAAGCGTGCTGGTATCTCCAATGGGTTCACCAAGTTCACGAGCACGGATGACGCGGCGCATAATTTTTCCTGAGCGCGTCTTGGGCAAGCTAGGAGTGAATTCGAGTTCGTCGGGAACGGCGAGTGCCCCAACGCTTGTACGAACGTGCAGTTTTAGCTGCTTCGCCATTTCGTCAGAAGGCTCGAAACCGTTTTTAAGGATGACAAAGACTTTGACGTGTTCGCCCTTTACCTCATCGGGCTTACCAATGGCTGCGGCTTCGGCGACGGCGGGATGACTTACAAGGCTAGACTCAATTTCCATAGAGCCGAGGCGATGGCCGCTTACCTTGATCACATCGTCAACGCGGCCTTGAATGCGGAAGTAGCCATCCTTGTCCATTGTGGCTGCATCGCCAGCGAAGTAGACGTTTGGAATAGTATTCCAGTAGGTTTCGTAGCGCGCAGGATCGCCATAGATGGTGCGCATCTGGCTGGGCCACGGTTGACGAATAATCAAGAAACCGCCGTGATCGCTCCCGACCGCGACGCCGTTCTTGTCAACGACTTCGGCCTCGATGGTGGGGAGAGGACGACTGGCGCTACCGGGCTTTAATGGAATAGCGACGGTTGGGCTGATCAAGATAGAGCCGGTTTCGGTCTGCCACCATGTATCCATGATGGGGAGCTGGGCATGACCGATGTTTTTGTGGTACCAGATCCATGCTTCGGGATTGATTGGCTCACCCACGCTACCCAGGAGACGCAGGCTGGAGAGATCATGCTTCGCAGGCCACTCCTCACCAAAGCGCATCAGACCACGAATGGCGGTAGGGGAGGTATAGAGTGTTGTGACCTTGTATTTTTCGACAACGCTCCAGAAGCGATCTGGTGATGGGTAGGTCGGGGTACCCTCGAAGAGGACGTTAGTGGTGCCGTTCATCAGTGGACCGTAGATGATGTAGCTGTGGCCAGTTACCCAGCCAACATCGGCGGTACACCAGAAGATGTCGTTTTCTTTGGTATCGAAGACATATTTCGTTGTGGTATAGGCGCCAACCGCGTAGCCACCGTGAACGTGAACGACACCCTTGGGTTTACCGGTGCTACCGCTTGTATAGAGGATGTAGAGCATATCCTCGCTATCCATTGGTTCGCAGGGCACAACCGTGTCTTCAGGGATATCGGCAAGCAGGTCGTCGAGGTAGACATCGCGTCCACTCTGCATGGCGACATTCGAATTCAGGCGCTTGACGACGAGCACTTTTTCGATGGTAGGTGTCTCGGCGACAGCTTCGTCAGTGATCTTCTTGAGTTCGATATGCTTGCCACCGCGATAGTTGCCATCGGCGGTAATCACAACTTTTGCCTGAGCGTCGATGATGCGGTCACGCAGTGCGGTAGGGGCAAAACCGCCAAAGACGACGGTATGCACAGCACCAAGGCGGGCGACGGCCAGGACTGCTGCGACCTGTTCGAGGATAGCGGGCATGTAGATGGCTACGCGGTCGCCTTTTTTCACGCCAAGATTTTGTAGTGCTTTCGCGAAACGATTTGTCAGAACAAAAAGCTCTTTGTACGTCATAGTGCGACTTGAGCCATCGTCGCCCTCCCAGTGAAAGGCAATCTTGTCACGTGTTGGCGTCTCCATGTGCCTATCAAGGCAGTTGTAGACGATGTTGAACTTGCCACCGATGAACCATTTGAAGAAGGGCTGCGTGGTCCACTCGAAGGTTTTTTGCCATGGCTCGAACCAGTGCAGTTCTTTGGCCTGATCTTCCCAGTACTCAAAGCGGTTCGCAAGCGACCACTGGTAGAACTTATTGTAGTCGTCAAAGCCTTTAGACTTCATATAAGCAGTGATGTTGGCATTTTTTACCACATCTTCGGATGGAGGGAAAACACGATCCTCAATCAAAATACTGTCGGTGTTTTCGAAACTGAGGTTACTCATAACTACTATGCTGCCTTCCTTTTTTTTCGGTGAGACAAACTTCGTTGTTGCGAACGGAGAAATTATAGCACATTTTGTGGAAGCCCGAATGGACGATCAAAAGAACGTATTTGGGGACACAGCCGAGCAGGACGCCCATGGCCTTCATCATTCCCCGAATGCGGCTCGGGGCGTCCCTACAATACACGGACGGACATCGGGCGTCCGGTTTTGTTAGTCGCCGTGCTGGTGGAGCGAGACGGGGGTGCGCTCCAGTTCCTCTGGCTTCTGTGGAACGGTGCGTTGCTGCGCTTGTTGCTTTTTAGATTGCATTGTAGAGGCAGCATCCTTATCGCGAACGAATAGTCCAATGCCCGCGGCAAGCAGTACGATTGCCGCTGAAGCGATGAATGCGGCATGGTAGGCGGCGTAGTTGGGAAGAGTAGCTCCGTTTGTGCCGCGATATACCAAGCCGATGGCGCTCATGACGCTACTGAGGAGGGCAACGCCAATTGAGGAGCCAATTTGTCGTTGTGCATTAAAGAGTGCTGATGCCTGTCCGGTTTGAGCTGACGAGATGGTAGCAAAGGATGCTCCCTGTACCGAGGTGAAGGAGAAGGCCATGCCTGCACCGACAAGGAACATCAGGGCGCGCATTAGCCACAAGGATGTTTCTGACCCGATAATGGTCATAAGGGCCATGAAAATGGCGGCACTTGTCAGACCGCCAACAATTAAGCGTCGTGGTCCAATGTTAGGGTAGATACGCGCGACGATTTGTGAGGAAATGAGGACGCCTACAGCTTCAGGAAAGGTGGTTAGACCGGAGACAAGGGCAGACACACCACGCGCTTGTTGCAAAAACAAAGGCGTTGCGTATAGTAGGCCGAGAAAGCCAGCGGCGGAGAAGAACGAGACGAGATTTGTGGTACGAAAGATGCGGTTACTAAACAGGCGCAGATCAAGGATTGGATGGGTTGAGCGTAGTTCGACAAAGACGAAGATCACCAGGCCAATTATGCCGATACACAGGCTAATCAGGATATCAGGTGATGTCCAGCCATAGTTGGGTCCTTCGCTCAAAGCATACATGGTGAGAGCGAGACCGATGCCAGCTAAGAGAAAACCAGGAATATCAAATTTATGCGAAGTTTCTTCTATATGTTCTGGCAGGAAGAACAAGCCAAAGAGAAAGGCAGCAATGCCGATAGGGACGTTGACATAGAAGACCCAATGCCATGATAGGGCAACGACAAGGAAGCCGCCAATAATAGGGCCAGCAGCAGGTGCGAGGACGGTTGGAATGATAAGTACGCGTGATACTTGTATGCGCTCCGCTGGTGGGAAGGTACGATAGAGGATGGCGGTACCAACAGGGGTTAAAGCGCCACCACCAATACCTTGCAGGACCCGGAAGGCGATAAGCAATGGGAGATTAGGTGCAAGGCCGCATAAGGCGGATGAGAGGGTGAAGAGAGCAAGCGCGGTCAAGAAAATACGCTTTGTGCCGAAGCGATCGCCAAGCCAACCCGACGCGGGGATGATAATGGCGAGACTGACAAGGTAGCCGACGACAATGGCATCAATAGAGGTGCCAACAGCATTAAATTGATGACTTAAGGCGGGCAGGGCGACATTTACGATGGTAGAGTCCATGATAGACATAAACATAGCGGTGACAAAGATAATACTAACGCTGATTTTGGGGTTAATGGCAGGACGATGCATGTAGTGAACGCTCCAATGCTGATAAAAAAGAACATAGTGCTCTTCAGGGATGGCATACTCTGATTACAGTATAGACACGGTTCTAGAAGGCATTTACGATACAGGAGTGCGTTTAGAACGAGGGAGTTTAGGTGATGAGGGGAGGGGTTCGGTCCCAATGCGCGTGACTTTTTCGCGAATGAGGGTAATCTGTGAGTGGACGGCTTGACGGGATTGCTGGAGTTTGCGAGCGATTTCAGAGGGCCGCTCATTGTCTACGAGATAGCGACAAATGACAATCTGCTTTTCGGTAAGCACAACGTGTGGATGATCGAGAGCGGCGCGAGCGAGGTCTTCCAGTTCACCAAATTTGCTGCGTCGATAATCATGAAGAGCGTCGATGGAGAAGAGCCAGCGATCGACAACGCGAACGCCAGAGATGCGTCCGGCCTCAACGAGGTGCATAAAGTGCCAGTAGCTGAGGTCTAATTGCTTAGCTGCTTCGTGGGTGGTGAGCATGTGGGCAAGAGGCGGTGAATTACCTGATTGATTGTTGCTCCTCTTCGTCACGTCTGACGCCTTTCTTACGTGGTTTCCAAAGCCGCGTATGGTCAAGTGTCGGGCAGAGACATTACTATGTCAAGTAGAGTATATCATAGGGGGTTACTTCTACGCAAGATAAATAACAGCACAACACATGCACAATGCTTAGACCATTGTGCATGTGTTGTGCTGTTATTTATCTTGCGGTGGATTTAGCGATTTGTGGGGAAGAGATTTTGGAGGCGCATAGCGAGCATCATATCGCCAGTGACCTTGACTTTGCCGGATGTGAAGGCATTCATAGCATTCAATTTGCCTTCGGCAACATCAATCCAGTCGGTATCTTTCATATTTAAGGTGATGTCAGGTTTTTCTACGCCACCACGAACGAGTTCGCATGTCTGGTTAGCGATTTTCAAGGCCCAAACGCCAGCTTGCTCGCCAGTAATGTTCCATTGAAATGTTTTGTTTAAACCCGCCGCCGCCGAAGGGTTGAATATACTCTGCATGGTCACGAAGGTTTCGTCAACTGTCATTGTTTTTACTCCTTCTTCTGAATACAGGATAGATGCCCCTGCTGGCACGAGTATAGTATAACAGCGAAATCGGAGGAGTGTCTAGTAAGCCAGTTAACAGTTAATCATAGAGCTTGTTGGTGGTGGAATGGGATGATATCCTAGAGGATGGAGTGATTCATACAGGATAATGGTTGGGATTGGGGATATAGCCAATGAATTGGCCGATGCGGACGCCGTGAACGTGGTCCCTACGAAGAGGTGAGTTTATGCAAAGGAAATGTTTTTTATGACTAGTGCAGAAGCTATGCGGAAGGTGAGGGTTGAGGGTGGGAATCTGAAGTTTAGTGCGGCGCATTTTATTACGTTTGGGGGAAAGTGCGAGCGGCTGCATGGGCATAATTATGGTGTACTGGTTGAGGTGGTGGGGGAGTTGGGCGAGGATAGGGTGGTTTTTGATTTCACGATTTTGAAACAGCTGACGCGTGAGATTTGTCAACGTTTAAATCATCGCTTTTTGCTGCCATTACACAATCCTCACTTGGAGCTGACCTCTACCGAAAACGAGTGGGAGGTTCGTTTTCAGCAGAGACGTTATGTGTTTCCACGCACGGATGTGGTGGAGCTCCCGATAGACAATTCGACAGCGGAACGACTGGCGGAGTACATCTGCGGGGAGCTACGTATACTGCTTGCGGGGTATAACCTGTCAAGGTTGGAGAGCATTACCGTTGGCGTTGAGGAGGCACCGACGCAGATGGCGTATTATCAAACGTCGTTGCACGATGAGCATTGACGTTGTAGATGTTGTTTCATATTTTGATGAATTTGTGTTTGGCGTGATATAACGGGGGTATTCCCACTTCGATATGTTGCCGTATATGCCTCGAAATTCCAGGTTTTGAAGAAGGCTGTTGCTGCTGACTTGCCGCTTTCATAGAGTTGTTGGGCTTGTTCTTTTGTCAGGTTGAACTGGGTCGAGGCGATGCCATGAGTGGGGATGGCGATGGTATGAGCGAAGGTCTGCTCGTCGATGTAGAGCCTGTCATGTGCTGAGAGCATAGTGCTGATCAGTGCTTTTAACATGTCTATGCCACAAGGAACATTACCGTTATTACTGATATTTGTCCCGGTAGCCTGTGGAACGTCGTCATTACCGACATTCCTTTCATTACGGCATTGAACATCGTCGTCATTACCGATATTACCATTATTTCTGACGTTCTTCTGCACACGACGTTCCACATCGTCTTCATTACTGATATTACCGTTATTTTTACTATTTCTCACGGCGTCAAATGGAACGTCGTCTTCATTACCGATATTACCATTATTCCTCTCCGCATCAAATGGAACGTCGCCCTCATTACCGATATTACTGGTATTCCTCTCCGCACCGTGTGAGGCACCTTCTTCATTACCGATATTACTGGTATTCTTTGGAGAAGAGCGAGGAGAGGGCAAGGAGAACGCAGGGGTCTCCTCTACACCTTCGTTACAGATCGAGATGCGTTTCTCAGAGCAAAGATTACTACTGCGTTGAACATTACCGTCATTACTTACATTCCTCTCATTACTCCATAAGACTGTATCGTTATTACTGAGATTACTATTCTTTCTATTATTACCGATTATAGACGGATGTGGGGCGTCTACGAGTTGGAAGCCAAGGGTTGGAAGCGCTGAGGTTTGTCCTTCTGATGTATGTTCGAACAGGAAGAGCGGGTAGTTGCTGAGCAAGCCGCCGTCGACGATACAGCTACGATTACCGTTGGCGTCGGCGAGTTGCAGGGGAATGAAGAAAAAGGGGATGCTCGCACTCATGCGAACCGCACGCGCTACGTTAAGAGCATTCGGGTCGAGGCCGTAGAGGTGTGCATCTTGTGGTAAACGCACGATCCGTCCTTGAGTGATGTCTGAGACAATTACTGTCAGGCGATAACGCTGGAAGAGATCAGGTTGATTTTCCTGCCCTTGTAGCAGGAGGTCGCCGAAGGTGTGTACGCCTTTTGCCTCTAGCTTTTCGTGTACAAAGGTTTCGATGTATGAGGCATCGTGTAGGCCGCCACGTGTGAAAACATTTGACATTTCTGTAAGGTGGAGCAGGTCGTATTGGGGATTGGAGGCGAAACGCGAGTAGTCGATTTCATCCATAATCGTACGTAGTTCCTGGGCTGTGTAGCCTGCGGCGACAAGTGAGGCGATGATGGCACCGGCTGAGGTACCAGCGACATGTTGCCAGCGATAGCCGAGACTTTCGGCGACTTCTAACGCGCCGACGTGGGCAATACCACGGACGCCACCACCTGCGAAGACGGCATTGGCAAAATGAAGAGAGGATGGTTGAGAGGGTTTAGACATGATGTAGGACTCCTGTACAGCGTGAGGGGTGCTGCGGTATGGGGAATACGGAATACGAGAGGTAGTTGAGAGGGCATCTCGTAGAGCAAACACTGCAAGCTTGCTTTATGAATTAGTATAATCTAATCTTGAGATTTTGTCCAGATTATAACGTTGCGAGGGAAATAGATTATACTTGTATCAATGGAAGGGAAGACAAATTAATCAAGAGAGTTATACAGGAAGTTAGCACTTGGTTTTCACGACAATTAGGAGTAAATATTTATGACATTCTCACTTCACTCACTTTTGAAAGCAGATTTCGACGAAGCTGATGAAGTTATCAAAGCGGCCTACAACATAAATGGCAGTCGTAAAGAAACACTCAGGCAATATACGGTGCTACAACCTGACGGCGTATGTGTCGTGAGGGAGAACGAGACCATAGTCGGTTTTGGGGCCGCTCTTGATTATGGCACGTTTGCGTATATTGGGTTAATGTCGGTGCATCCATCGGTGCAAAAACGTGGTGTGGGACGTTTATTGATGGACACACTACTCCAATGGTTGGAAAAACGAGGATGTGCAACTATACTGCTTGACGCAAGTCATGCGGGTGCGCCACTCTATTTTCACTATGGTTTTGTAGAAGATGATAAGACACTGCATATGCGACAGGTACAAAATGTAGTAGCGTCAGGTACTCACTTTGGAAGGGTTACGCGTCTGAATGAAGGGGAGTTAGCAAAGCTGGTTGCATTTGATGCGCCGCACTTTGGAGCGTCACGTGGTGCATTGCTCCATTTGCTTGCTGCTCATGACCCGAAGCGTGTGTTTGTTAACTATGATAGCAGAGGTGATATTAGAGGTTATCTCGTCGCACAGGCATCCACGATTGGTCCGTGGGTGGCGCGCTCGATTGAGGATGCGGAGGGGCTATTGCAGAGTGCGCTTACACTCTCTTATACTGCCGAACCGACGGTATTCGTATCAGAACAACATACAGATGCACTAGCATTGTTGGCCCGGCATGGATTTGAGCAGACACGTTTTTTGACGCACATGAGACTTGGGAAGTCAGTGGAACGAGGACGGGCGACGACGCTCTACGGCCAAGCAAGTTTGGGATTTGGTTGAGCCAAATGTTACAGAAATATTTTTCGTATCGTTAGAATCATATATATTTATTGAGATATTTCTTACAGATAGTGTATTTTATGGGGTAGTCAAAGCAATGTCAACTTCCGATGGAAACAATGAGCGGATGGCAGTTTCCGTACAAGTCGATGTGCCTCAAATAGTGCATCCACCAGTGCAGGACGATTTAGATTCGCGTGCACGTCTTGTAAATCTTATTGCCTCTATCAGCGATGCCTTGATTGGAAAAGGGGTGCTCCCTGAGATATTGCAACGGTGTTGTGAAGCTCTGGTAGAGACGCTGGATGTGGCGTTTGCACGTATCTGGACGCTTGATGAGCAGGAACAGATGCTGGTGCTGCAAGCAAGCGCGGGTATGTATACGCATCTGAACGGCTTTCATGGTCGTGTACCGGTTGGGCAGTATAAAATTGGTCTCATCGCGGCGGAGCGTTTGCCACACCTCTCAAACGCGGTTATTGGTGATCCACGGGTGAGCGATCAAGAGTGGGCCAAGCGTGAGGGGATGACTGCATTTGCAGGCTATCCATTGCTTATTGGGGAGCGTGTTGTGGGTGTGATGGCAGTGTTTTCACGACATACGCTCTCAACGATCACGCTTGATACGATGAGAGCGGCGGCAAAGACGATTGCATTGAGTATCGATCACAAGCAGATTGTGCAAGAGCGTGAGCAATTGTTGCTCGCAGCACAGCAGGCGAAAGAGCAAGCTGAGGATGCGCTTGAAGCTCGAAACGCGCTGCTTTTCAGTGTTACACACGATTTGAAGACTCCGCTTACAGCTATTCAGGGGAATGCCCAGCTCCTACAAATGCGCATTAAGCGCGGTACCATTTCGACTGAACAGGATGTGCAGCGCTTGCAGCAAGGGTTGGAAACAATTGGATCATCGGTTAAGAAGATGAGGACGATGATCGATGATTTGCTTGACCTTGCACAACTACAGGCAGGGCAGAAGCTACCAATCGAGAGGCGCGAAGAGAATTTTGTGGAGCTTGTACAGCGCATTGTGCAGGAGCAACAGGCGACGACGACGCGACACCAGTTACACTTTCAGACGCCAGTTCCCGAATTGCCTGTAGCAATGGATAGAATGCGAGTAGAGCGTGTCGTGGGCAATTTGCTGAATAATGCGATTAAATACAGTCCTGCGGGTGGAGAAATTGCGACTCGTCTTTCGCAAGAGCATGAAGAAGGTTCTGGGTGGGCGGTTTTAGAGTTGCAAGACCATGGTATAGGCATTCCGGCAGCTGATCTTCCGCATATTTTTGAACCATTTCGACGGGCAGAGAATAGTAAAGGGAAAATTCAGGGAACGGGTGTTGGGTTGACGAGCGCGGCACAGATTATTGAGCAGCATGATGGCACTATCACTGTTCAAAGCGAAGAGGGTGTGGGTACGATTTTTACGATCCGACTTCCATTAGTGGTGCAAGCGCAGCACTAGACACGTTCAGCGCGCTTTCGTGCATACTGACGGCGCATTTTTACTCGACTGCCACACTCTTGCATACTGCACCATTGACGGCTACCATTCTTACTTGTGTCAAGAAAGAGCCAACCACAGTCGCCAACACCTGGACATTGTTTGACGCGTTTCCACTCTTCCGAAGTCAAAATATCCATCGCAGAACTTGTGATAGGCCATAACATGAAGTCAAGCCTTTGTTGATCTTCCCACGTCCAGGTAAAATGTTGGTGTGTGTGAGCAAGTGTAGCATGCAACATAGCATTAGCAAACATATGCTGCACTCTCTCCAGAGCTTGTCGTTGTGGCTGCTCATTTATAGCAAGGGCTGCGAATACATCGTAAAGCGACTCACGTAATAGTAGAGCATCATCAAACACTCTGGAGCTTTCCTCTAAGCGGTTTTGAGCTTCTCGCAAAAGTATACTACGTTGCTCTCGTGTTAACAGTCCTACGTGCTTGCTCCAGGCAACAAGGTCAGTTTTAACACTCAGTTTGCTGCAACAAGTATCGTGGCTGCAATTGGCTCATGTTTTGTGCTCTTCCCACTTCTTTTTGGAACAATCGTCTTGCATGAGCGATTGGCGAGACATCAATTGCTGGGTCTTGGGCTTGTGCTTTCTGGATTAGTACTGTTAGGATAGACATCGACTTATATCGTGCTTGACGAATACGTGCAGTTTCCCCTGGAACAAAACCTTGCTTAGGTAACAAGTGAAAACGTTGGGACAGAGACGAGTGAGACCGAAATATGAGTACGACATCCCTTCACGTTTCAGTCTCGCTCGTCCTCTACAGTGAGAGGAAAACAAGCGCGACTAGCCCCAACGCTAAACCAACGAGTTGCGAAAGAGTGATCTTCTCTCGATAGAAAACAATCCCAATCACGACAGCACTCACGCTGTTAAGAATCAAAAAAATGATAGCTCCTTGGCTCAGATCTAAACCAGAACGCAAACTTGCGATCCAGGGGATATTCGTCAGAATGAAACCAATGATTGAGAGAGCAGCAATCAAGCGTCTTCCTGTAATGGCAAACTGCTTGGCGAGAATATTCGCGATTTGCTCACACACCATAGAAATGATGAGGAACAGGACCCAAAGGGGAGAAACATCTCTTACTCCTTTTCTGTTTTTATTTTCTACAATTTCTTCTTGTTTTTTTTCTTTTTCTCTGCATAGGCTCTCTGCCAAAAGGTGGGGCGTCCCCTGAATCAAGAATGACGGTAAAAATACACGTCCGTTAACACAATCAGCTTTGCAGGCTACAACAGCGGTGCGATTGCTAGCTCTCTCACGTAGGGATAAAGCGGGAAGGACTCCAGCGTCTTTTGTACCTCATCCTGTGACGCTGCCCGTATCACAAGCCAGACGTGCAAACGATCAGCACCGAGGTAGTGTACCTTTATCGTTCCTTGCTCTTGTAAGGCTTGAACGTGCGCTTGCTCCTGGGGTACGAGGGGGAGCATCTCTTCTTGATTTTGTGCGCGTAAGCTGGCGCTCACCATAAATTCCATGTGTACGATTCCTCTTTCTTTTTTTGTTTTGCGACGCCACCGTATGTCCAGGGAAGACACAACAGTGATGTCAGTTGCTGACATCGCAATAATACCATATAATAGAAATGATGTCAATGACTGCCATGAAGGAGGGTGAATATATGGGCCGATGGGAACCCGATGCCAGGGGCCGACTGGAGCAGGCAGCTCTGGACCTGTACCAGGAACGCGGGTTTGAGCAGACGACGGTGACGGAGATCGCCCAACGGGCTGGTCTCACCGAGCGGACCTTCTTCCGCCACTTCGTCGATAAGCGCGAGGTGCTGTTTGGGGAGCAGGACTTGCTGCGCACTCTTTGTGTGTGTACCATCGAAGCTGCGCCTGCTTCCACTCTGCCGCTTGATGCAGTTGCCACAGCCCTGGAGTCCCTCGTGCCTGTGTTTCAGGAGCGTCATGAACTCGTCCGGCAGCGTCAGGCGGTGATCGCCGCAAACCCAGAACTCCAAGAACGCGAACTGCTGAAGGAGGCATGGCTCACCTCGGCCATGGCCGAAGCGTTGCAAAGGCGTGGCGTGACGAACCCTGCCGCGAGCCTTGCCGCAGAAGTCGGAGTCGTCGCGTTCAAAACAGCGTTTGACCGCTGGGTCAACGAACCCGACACGCAAGATCTGTCGCGACTGATCCGAGTGTCCCGCGACCAGCTCAAGGCCATCGTCGCTGGCACATAACCACGCATGCGCGTCACTTCCAGGATTCTGCGGAACCGGTCCACTTTTGGTGAAAGTGTAAGAAGAGCAGCTCTTTTGCTTTTCTTTCCTATGTGGAGACAAAAGGGGAGCAATCGTCAGAGAAACTCATCCTTCACCAAGTTTGTGCCAGCTCCGGAATTTTTGGATGTACACCTGAATCACTGCTGCTGTGCAATTCTTCACTTCTTAAGAAGTAAAATATGCTCACGTTCTGAACATGCAACGTGAGCGACTTCCTTGAACAATGTAATGGACTAGCAGAGTTCCTTGTCAGTATAGTTAGATGAAAAGTGAATTATCCTTCACAGTATAACCATAAAACAAATTCACTACAATGTGACACCCACAATCTCCCTTACATCCTCTATGCCCTCACGTTGTAAGAACGCTTCGATGCCTTCGACTACCTCGATGCCGATGCGGGGATTTACGAAGTTTGCAGTACCGATTTGTATGGCGGAGGCACCGGCCATGAGGAATTCGAGGGCGTCGTTTGCGCTACTGATGCCGCCTAAGCCGACGATTGGGATGTTGGGATGGGATGATCGCAGTGCTTGTGCTACCTCATAGACCATGCGGAGGGCGATGGGTTTGATGGCGGGACCGGATAAGCCACCCGTGCCGTTGGCGAGGGTGCGTTTGCGGGTAGAGATATCGATGTTCATGCCAGTGAGAGTGTTAATAAGCGATATGGCGTCGGCACCTCCTTCTGCTGCGGCGAGAGCGGTTGGACGGACATCGCCCGAATTTGGTGAGAGCTTGACGATAAGTGGTAGTGTTGTGGCTATACGAAGAGCAGAGGTCACATCTGCAACGGATTGTGGGTCGGCACCGAAAACGGTCCCAGCGGCACGGACGTTGGGGCAGGAGACGTTGACTTCGATACCGGCAATGCCTGGAACGCCTTCGAGAGCTTCAGCGATGTTGACGAATTCTTCGATATCTTCGCCAGCAATGTTGACGATGACCGCGGTGTCCCAACCCGACCAGATTGGTGCGTATTTGGAGACTACGGTATGTACACCAGGATTTTGAAGGCCGATCGCGTTCAGCATGCCAGCGGAGGTTTCCATGGTGCGTGGTTGGGCGTTACCCTTACGTCCACGCAGGGTTGTGCCTTTCGAGATTATCCCGCCGAGGCGTTGTACTTCGGCAATTTTCGCGTTCTCGATGCCGTAGCCGAAGGTGCCCGCCGCTAGCATGACGGGATTTTTTAAGAGCAAGCCACTTTTATGTTGTGGTGCGAGTTCGGTTTGTACGTTCATACTCTATAGCTATTGATACTATCTCGTAGACGTTTTGTTTCTTCTCTAGCAGCTTGCGCGAAATTATCTTCGCTTGAGGCGTAGATGATTTCGCGGGACGAACTAATAATCATGCCCTGCCCGCGACTATCCCTTCCTGCTCTAACCGTTGCGGCAAGATCACCACCCTGTGCGCCGATGCCAGGAACGAGCATTGGCATGTCGCCTACGATTGCGCGTACCTGTTTTAGTTCAGTAGGATAGGTTGCGCCGACGACGAGGGCGCAATTGCCGAAGGTATTCCATTGTTCCGCAACGTGCCGGGCAACCAGCTGATAGAGCGGCTCCTGCTTTTCGCCGACGAGTAGATTTTGAAATTCGTTGCTGCCGGGATTTGATGTTTTTACTAATACAATAATACCCTTTTCTTTCCGTTGAAGAAAGGGGGCAAGGGCTTCTTTGCCAAGATAGGGATGGACGGTAATGGCATCGACACCGATAGTCTCGAATGCCGCATGCGTGTAGCCTCCATTCGTGCTACCGATATCTGCGCGTTTGGCATCTAAGATTACGGGAATGTGTGGATATACACGCTTGAGGAATGTGACGGTCTTTATCAATGCTCGCATGCCCATATCTCCAAACGCTTCGTAGAAGGCAGAGTTGGGTTTGTAGGCACAGACGAGATCAGCGGTAGCGTCGATGATAGCGCGATTGAATGCGAAGAGGGCATCTTCGAGCGGCACGCCATGTCGTACCTTTGCGGGAAGGCGCTCATATACGGGGTCAAGCCCAACGCAGACCATTGTGTCCGCTTGCCAGCGTTGCTCTAATAGCGCATTGAATGTTCGCGATGCTGTGCTCCATACGTGTTTATTCATGTTACACTGCCTTTTGTCTTGCCAGGAACATACGACCTTTGCCTACATCGGTGTTTATTGGAACATTTTGTGCACAGAAGGGGCATTCATCCTCGGCATAGGTTTTGAGATCGAGGGTTATTAAGGTATGGATAGAGACATTACCCACATCTGCGGGTTGTACATTGCCACGATTGCAGAGGGCACTGACGCCTACAACGTTCCCGCCATGTTTGCGGACAAGTTCGATTACTCTACGTACCGAACCGCCGGTGGTCAGGATATCCTCGACGATAAGAATATTTCTGCCCCGAATGTGCTTATCGTAGCCGCGATAGAAGGCAAATGCATGATCAGAGCCATTTTCTTTTTCGGCGTAGACCGCAAGGGTCTCACCGGTTGTACGTCTAGCATTGAGCGCGTGTGTTGTCCATTGTGATAGGACGATGCCACCCAGAATGGGGCCGACAACAACGTCTATCGCGTCGGCGTCGTAGGGTTGTGCCATATGCTGACAGAGTCGCGATATACTGTGCGTATGGAGATATAAGGCATCTTTGTTGATGTAGATGGAGCTGTGACGACCAGAGTTGTACACAAAATGGCCGTTGGTGATAATGGCTCCTGCGTCTATAAACATTTGCATAATTTTTGAGTCGTTCATGATTGCCTCACTACTCGCTTTCCCTGCGGCTCCCCGAGAATAGTGCCATTTTCATAGGCTTGCGTTCCACGCAGGAATGTTGCAATGGGACGGGCGGTGAATGTTTTGCCTTCGTAGGCTGACCATTGATTTTTTGTGAACAGGTCGGATTTTTGCAAGGTCCATGGGTGTTCGGTATCGACGACCACGATATCGGCGTCTTTGCCAACGACCAGACCGCCTTTCTGGGGAAAATCAAAGATACGGGCGATATTTTGTGAAGTTACTTGCGCAATACGTATAAGTCCCTCTTCAAGCGATTCCTGTCCGAACTGCTGAAGCCATCCAGTGATCAGGATTGGGAGTGACTCCTGGAAGCCGGGTATGCCAGATGCAACGTCCCATACGCTTTCTTTGTGCTTCTCTTCGAGCGTATGTGGGGCATGGTCGGTTACAACGGTGTCGATGACGCCCTCACGCAGGAGTTGCCAGAGGCGTTGCTGCACTTCTGAACTGCGTACCGAGGGAGAGACGTTGATCAGGTTGCCATGTGTGGCATAGTCGTCAGTGTTGAAGGCGAGATGGAAGGTGAGGACTTCGCCGTAGACATCGACGCCGACGCTCCTGCCGAAGGCGATGGCGGCGAATTCTTCGGGGGTCGATTGATGTAAGAGGTAGAGTTTTACGCCGAAGTGTTTGGCGAGCGCGATCATTTCGAGCACGGAGGTGAGCACGACTGTGCCGTTGCGGGCTTCGCTCCATGCAGGCGGGTCGTTGCGCTTCAAAACAGTGCGGTAGTGATGGGTGAAGTAGTCAACCAGTTCCTGGTTTTCGGCGTGGATTAGCGCCATGATGTGACGTTCGCCGAGGGCTTCGAAGATGCTGGCGATATCGCTGATACGGGCGATTGTTGTGTGTGTCGTGGCGTGGCCGGCGGCGAATATTTTGACACCGGTTATCAGGCTCGTGTCGATGTGTTTTAGCTCGTCTCTATCTTCGAGCGAGGTGCCCATATTTATCGCGAAATCGGCGTACGACTTCTGTTCGTAGCGTGCTATCTGTTCCTGGACGCGTGCAGCGGTTGTGGTTGGCGGTTTGGTATTTGGCATATCGAACACGGTGGTGTAGCCACCAGCGAGGGCGGCACGCGAACCATGCTCGATATCTTCTTTGTATTCAAGGCCGGGTTCGCGAAGGTGTCCGTGTACCTCCAATAAGCCGGGGAGAAGGTATTTGCCGCGATAATCATAGGTTGGGTTTTGGATAAAACCTTCCTCTATACGCTCGATTTTGCCGTTTGTGAGGGTGAGCGTTCCTTTCAAGATTTTGTCGGGCAGCACAAGCGACCCGATGATTGTTGTTGACATGTAGATTCCTTTTTCATAGTGCTGCGTTATGGGCCAATAATTCGCATATGCGAATTATTGGCCCATAACGCAGC
>CAXTCR010000047.1:0-21275 GCA_964242555.1 uncultured Ktedonobacteraceae bacterium | reverse complement strand
CCACTGCGCTCTGGTAGTCTGGGAGGGGCGTCCCCGAGCCGCATTCGGGGAATGAGAAAGGCAGCGGGCGCCCTGGCTCACCCACAGACCTCCCTTCAGCTTCAAGTAACGCCTATAGGGAATGCCCCTACCATATACAGAAAATCGCATATGGTAGGGGCACTCAATCCCGTACGCATCTTGCCAACGAACAGTAGTTCTAGCTTCGCTCAGGCAAGATGCAAGAAAGCCTTGCAGGTGCCCTGGTCTTGTCCTTATCAAATATTGGTTGACAGTGCATTATCCATCAATCCCAGCAGTCACCTGGAACGTTGCCTTCTGCACGGCCTGTCCCGGCAACTGAAAACGTATCCCGATGTCCCACAAACCTGACATAGAGAACGCTTGCCCTTGAGCGAAGGTAGTAACGTACGTCGTACCTTGTGTTGTTGCCTTCTGAATCGCGGTTCCCATATCCATCCCCTGCATATTTGTAATAACCTCGACCTTTGCGTTTGTTACCGCTTTGCCCTTCGCGTCAACGATGGAAACGATAACAGTGTTTGCGCTTGTAACACGTCCTGGCTGCACCTGTAGCCCGACCGTAAACTCACCTACCTTTTGCTGCTGCGTCGTGTCGGTCCCCGGAGTACCCGTTGCTGTTGCAGGGGGATTGGCGTACGAGACATCGGGATAGACAATCGGTGGGGCATAAAATGCCATAAGTGCCGCACAGAGGAGAACGCCGGCAGCAAGCAATGACTGAGTACCCAACAGGAAGCGCAAGTGACGCATCGTGCGCTCAACGGCAGATTGACGATTGCGGCGCACAGGGAGATCAGCATCTACAACTGGTACTAACAATGTTTGACGGGTGAGTTTGGGACATAGCACTAATACGATATAGGAGCTTACCAACAGGGCGAGTCCAACAAGTCCTAGCCGTACCAGCAACGAGCGACCATAAGGATCATCCAGGAAAAGGTGTTGCGCGGATATTGTTGTCTCAGTGAGAAAAAGCAAACTTACAAGCTCAATACCAATGGCGACAAGGATAAAGGGCCGGATACACCGTAAAAAGCCCAGTAGTGTTTGTGTGTTCGAGTCCAGGTCCACAACCGAGAGCAGGGGTAACATCACGTATCCCAGATACCCGAGTCCACCGAACCAGACACCCTGCGCGACAAATAATAGACCGGTAAGCACAACAGCGCTCACATGTGGCTGTACCGTTGAAATTGTATTTTCTGCCAATGCATAGGTACCAACAATCAAGCCCGCAAGGAGAAACCACACACTATTGAAACGCTGCATCTCTAGGAATGCCGTTACAGGCACAGTGCTTCGTATTGCCTTTAGTGAACCTGTGGTAGCTGTTATTCCGCTTGCTTGCTGTAAGTGAAGTGGTCCAGTTCGTGTTGGAACTGGTATTGGTTGCTGCGTATGTTCCGTTTCTCGCTCACTTCGTGGTCGCGTGGTCCACCAGAGTAAGACGAGCGATAAAATAATCAAAATACAGCGCATCATCCATAGACGCCCGTACTCCGTGCCTGTCAATAACGATGGTAGTGCTGAGAAGTCAAACACGTCATTGTTTAAAGCACGGGTCACTCGAATACCATTGGTCACTCGAATACTCCGTAGTGCAAGAGTGACCACGTCGCCAACGAGCAGGGCAGAAAGACAAAGCCATTGCAGGGGTTGTGCTCGTTGCCGCGCACGTTCCAACAAGTCAGTGACGTGCTCGACCCGAACAAAAACCAACCGCTCGACCACAAGAATGCCTATCCACAACGTCAGGGCCGCTACACTGAGCCACTCCCATGCAACCGAAAGTATGCCAAGCATATCAAGCTTACGAATGTCCTGCACACATATATCACCAACGCAATTACTACTGGTTGGACCAAGCTTTACAGTTCCCACCAAGCCAGTAGACGAGCGACCTACATTAAAACCAATAGAGCCAAATGTGGTATGCCCATCCTCGTTCGCGACCGCTGTCCAACGTACAAGATAGCTTCCCCCTGTAATATTGGCAGGCAGGTACGTATCAAGTTCCCGTGTGTTGTTGGGGGCCAGCTCACTGTGAGTGGTCAACGTTACAAGATTCCCATTTTGTACGAACGCGACCTGTGCAACACTCATAGAGCTGATGTTTGCATTAAAGAAGATATGGACAACTTTTGGCACAGTCGTCACAGTCGAGCCATCAACAGGATCGGAGCCGATAACGTAGGCATGAGCAAAAGCCGGCTCTGGTCCAAACACCAGAACGGCAACACAACAAATAAGTATATTGAGGAATACAGCTGGTAACAGCACAACCTTGAGATAGCGTACGTGGCCGTTTTTCATAGAGATGTAAATCTTCGTAAACACTCGCGTGTATATACAATCCGTTAAAAAGTATGCATCGATTGTACACCAGTTGCGCGTTGCTCGCAACATGCAAGACAGGGTAGATAACAAGGTACGCGAAAAGCCCTTCACAAATGCACTTTGCATTTGTGGAGGGCTTTTCGCATAGGACAATCCTTACAGCAGGAAGCGTTTATGCAGTTTCAGCCACCGGCACCACAACATCCTTATTGTGAACCTCCCGATGCCCCCAGACGTAAAACACGACAGTGAGCAAGAAGATAATCGCCAATGCGCCGAACTCGGTCGCTTCATAAGTAAAGCGACTTACACCATAGCCACTGACAGCAGAGTCAGTTGGCACCAGGATAAAGTAGGTAGCGATTGCAGCATAGCCAGTTGTGAGAATGGTGATAATCCACGCGCCAACCATACCACCGGGTGCTCTGTAGGGTCGCTCAACATTGGGATATTTGTAGCGCAGGATCAGGAACGCGGGGAAGATGAACAGGTAGGAGATGGTCGTTGTAGCAACAGTAAAGCCCAAGACAATTTGGAATAACGCGGTGACGCCGCCATTGCCAAAGGCAGTGATGAGAATTGCGACACCCATCGTAATCGTTGCGGCCACGCCAGAAAAGATGTTGACAGCGATAGGCGTGCCATAGCGTTCGCTGAAATAGCCTATAAAGCGCGGGGCAGAACGGTCGAGAGCTGCGATAGCATACGAGCGATCAGCACCGATAATCCATGAACCACCGCTAGAGGCTAGGGCAACAATTACGCCAACACCTATGACGATACTCACTATCGTTGCCAGAGGACCCGGCAGCACGCCAGCCACTTGCTGAAAGGCTTGCACAAATCCGCTTGCGTTAGAAAGCTGGCCTTTTGAAAGCGTGAAAAGGATGATGGTGATGGGCACAATGTAAGCAATCACAGCAATGATACCAGATGCCAGTAAGGAGCGAGGAATATCACGCTGGGGATTGTGCATCTCTTCAGTCGCACCGTTTTGTACCTCGAATCCTACCCAATTAAAGATAAGTACAGGTAGAATGGCACTAAGAATCAAACCTATATCGCCCGAAGGTAAGATACTTGCGAAGGTCAAATGCTCTCCCTTCGCGTGTCCACTAAAGAAAAAGGCGAGCGCGAGCACGATAAAGATCGCAAGCAGCGCTAATTTGACGTAGGTGCCAAGGATACAGAGCCATTTGCCAACGCGCAACGAGAGAATCGCGAAATATACTGTACCCCAGATAAAGAGTAGAGCAATCACCATCTCGATAATCGCGTCACTTACCTGTGTGCCACCAAATAGGAGCTTTGGATTTCCCAGCCATAAGTTCTTAATAGCCGCGATAGCTGTGACGGATAATGTTCCACCGAGCCAGAGTGGATTAGAAATCCAGTACAGCATCAAGGCAATCGCGGCATAAAAACGTCCACCTGCCATCTTGCACCACTCGTATGGGCCGCCCTCCTGTGGGAACGTCGTTCCTAATTCGGAGACAAGCAATGCGTATGGCACGAGGAAGGTGATTGCCGAAATGACGAGCCATGAGAGCACCTGTCCTCCCTGCGAGGAAACGGCGCCCAGCGTGTCAAGACCGAGGAGGGTTGCGACCGTGTAGAAAATCATGTCTGTGAGGCGAAAGCTCTTTTGTAGCTTTTTCTTCTCCTCAAGTGTGGCTGAAGTTGTGGTGGTGTCTGGAACAATTGCTGCCATGAGAAAGTCTCCTTGCCAGAAATAACCGGGTACTTCCTTACTACAGTCTGAGGGAATACGAATACTACGGTCAATAGTAAAACGCATTACGGAAAAACTTCCTTGGTGTAAGCTACTATATCACAAAAGCAAGAAGAACGTGTAGCATAAACATTTCTTTGGAGTGCTTTATGCTATACGTTCTTCTTGTGTTGCTCGAATGAGCGTCGATCTACAACGTTTACTACGCTTCCGCTACTGTACTTACCCGTTCAACATTACGCTTTTCCATGTGCCCCCAGGCATAGAATATAACGGTAAGCAAGACGATGATCGCGATAGCTGTAATCTGTGTCACCTCGTATGTTATACGGTTAACGCCAGAACCTGATACCGTTGCATCCGAAGGAATGAGGATATAGTAGCTTGCAAAAGCCGCATACGCAAAGGTGAGGATTGTTACAATCCATGCGCCAATCATGCCGCCGGGAACATGATATGGACGAGGTACATCGGGCTTCTTGTAGCGTAGTAGTAGGAATGCTGGGAAGATAAACAGGTACGACAATGTGGTTGTCGAGATAGCAAAACCAAGCACCAGTGAGAACAACGCACCAAGGCTACCATTACCAAATGCATTGATAAGAATAGCGGCACCCATCGCAATCGTTGATACGATACCCGAAAAGATATTAATACCAATCGGGGTGCCATATCTTTCGCTAAAACGACCGAGTATCCTTGGTGCAGCGCGGTCAAGAGCCGCAATTGCATATGCTCTATTTGCACCAATAATCCAGGAGCCACCACTGGAAGCAAGTGCGAGGATTATGCCCAATGCCGTAATCCAACCAAGAGCAGTAGCAAGTGGTGCAGGCAAAACACTTGACACTGTTTGGAATGCTTGCACAAAGCCAGTTGCACTCGAAAGTTGACTTTTTGTAAGTGCAAAGAGAATGATGGCGATGGGGATGGTATACGCAATAACCGCAAGCCCACCAGCACGAATAAGTGAGCGTGGCACATCGCGCTGTGGATCATGCATCTCTTCCCCTGCGCCATTCTGTACCTCAAAACCAACCCAGTTGAAAATCAGGATAGGCAGTATGGCACTAAAAATAACGCTCCAATCCCCTGTTGGCAAAATATCAGCGGCGCCAAGATGCTGTCCCGTCGCATGTCCTCCAAAGAAGAATACCAACGCCAGCAGCACAAAGATACCAAGCAGGGTCAACTTGACATACGAGCCAAATACAGCAAGCCACTTGCCGATTGCCAGCGATACGGTTGTAAACCAGATTGTTCCCCAAATAAAGAAGAGCGCAATGGCCATCTCGATAATCGCATCACTGACCTGTGAGCCACCCAGCAACACCTTTGGATTGTTGAACCAGAGGGTCTTGATCGCGGCAATCGCTGTAACCGAGAGTGAGCCACCGAGCCAGAGCGGATTAGAAATCCAGTACAACATCGCTCCTAATGCAGCATAGAAGCGCCCTCCTGCCATCTTACACCACTCATACATGCCCCCTTCCTGGGGAAAGGTGGTACCAAGTTCAGAGACAAGAAGTCCGTAAGGAATAAGAAATGTGACGGCGGAGATGAGAAGCCAGGAAAGCACCTGCCCTCCCTGCGAGGATACCGCACCGAGCGTATCCAGACCCAGGATGGTCGCGAGTGTGTAGAAGATCATGTCGAGCAGACCAAAACTTTTACGAAGTTTCTTTTTCTCCTCAAGCGCAACTACATTTGCTACATCGGGGGTAACGGCTGCCATAAATAGGGTCCTCCTTGCGGGATGATTAGCGTACTCGCCACAAACATCGAGGCGAGTTGGAAGAAGTATATCACAAAAATTACATTGCAAGGATTATGTTAAGTTCTATACTTATTCTCACTATGTGTCTCATTCTGCAGTACAATAACTCTCCAATGGGGAGCCAGATGAGTACAGGCGGCGAGAAGCGTACATCAACTCGCTCTTAGATATACTGCTGAATGGACTCGGCAAACAGTGATTCATGCGTATGCTCTTTCTCGTCTCTTTTTTTAGTCTCACAACTTACCTATCGATTGGTAACGCATTACAATTTCTGGGAGGATTTCCTTCATGATTACAGGAGTCCTACACGCCATTACCGATGCCGCGGTATCGCGTCGTGGCAAATTTGTTACGATAGCACGCTGGCTTGTCGTTGCGGTTGTCCTCGTATTGGTAGCCCCTAAGCTTGCAGATATTTACGACGTGGGCGTTTGTTCCCTTTCCTTTGTTTCCTTCCTAAAAGTACTTTCTCAATATACATACTCCTGTAAGACTGTTGTATACTAGCGGCACATACAAAAGACGAGGAGAGACGAGAGCGTGTCCAATGTAGTGCCTAAAAGAATTGCCCTATTTGACCCTAGAGAATGGTTTTTTGTTGGCGGCTCGCTTATTGCCAGTCTTATCGCGGGTCTGCTTACAGCAGTACATGCAAATGCGGTATTGACGTTTATAGTTTCAGGCGTCGCGCTTGCCCTACTTGCTGAACTTGTAGGACTGGCAACCGATCAGCTTGGTTCGCGTTTGAGCGCGGGAGCCACAGGCGTACTACAGTCAGCACTCGGCAACCTGCCCGAATTATTCATCGGCATTTTTGCACTGCGGGCCGGGCTTATTGAGGTTGTGCAGGCTGCCCTTGTTGGCTCTATTCTAGGCAATAGCTTGTTTGTTTTAGGACTCGCCTTCTTTGTTGGCGGTTTGCGTCACGGCACCCAGAGGTTTTCGACTGACGCTCCAAAGGTCATTGCTACGCTCACATTGCTCTCAGTCTCCGCGCTTGCCGTGCCAACACTTGTACATGGGTTACACACACCTGCATCTGGGCATGAGCAAGGGCTAAGCATTGCTGCCGCTATTATCCTGCTCATCATCTTCATTGCCAGTATCCCCGTCTCCTTACAAGGGGGTACAAAGCCACTTGAAACAAGCACCTCTGAAAACACGCATGTATGGCCCCTTCTCCTCACACTTGTCGTGCTGATCGGTGCCGGGGTGGGCGCGGCTTTTGTCTCCGACTGGTTTGTCTCTGCATTGACCCCTGCAATCAACGCACTTCATATCTCACAGGCATTCACAGGACTTGTAATCGTTGCAATAGCTGGCAACGCGGTAGAGAATGTGGTGGGCATCCAGCTGGCGGCCCGAAATCAACAGGATTACGCGATAAGTGTCATCTTGAATAGCTCTCTACAAGTTGCCCTAGGATTAACACCCGTACTCGTCCTTCTTAGTCTTATTATTAGCAGCACACACCTCACGCTCGTCTTACCCCCGCTACTCGTAGCCGCATTAGGACTCACAGCTATCCTTACCACCGTTATTATCTACGATGGCGAATCAACATGGCTCGAAGGCTTAGCACTTATGGGACTCTACGGCATCATCGCGGTCTCCTTCTGGTGGGGGTAAATTCTCAATGAACTACGAAATAATCTCCTATAAAACATTGTTCTGAAAATTAGAATATGGTGAGTCAGACAAGACCACTTTCTAAAAATGACACCTTTTTCTCATCTTAGCGTGTAACAAACAATAAGTCTTTTTCATCCTCTATCCTTTTATCCAGTAATAGCACTCATAGGAAATAACAACATGGCAACAAATGCACAACAACGCGGAAGGACAAATAAAGAGGGCGGGAATAGCCCGATGGATGCCTTGAGCAGCGAGGTAAGGCCACTACAAGGCTTCATCGTCAAGCTTAACAACGACTGGGTATTGAACCTTGCCTGTATCATGGCCTATAACATGCTCATGGCAATGCTTCCTATCGCCTTGGCACTCGTCGCGATTCTTAGCTTTTTTCTGGGCGACTCAAGTTTTCGTCGAACTGTAATCAAACAAATTACATCATTGTTTCCCGGACTGGCGAGCCAGCAGAATGCGCTAGATCTTGCATCGAAACAGCTTAGTCAGGCTTCGGGCATCATTGGTATTCTCGCTATTGTGATTGGTATCTTCTTTGGCATCTTCTTGTTCCTTGTAACCGAGGGCTGTCTGGATATCGTATATCGTGTGCGGCAACGTTCCCTTGTCCGTCAATACCTCATGTCTTTTGGTATGCTGATCGCGTTTGTGATTATCATTCCAATTATGGTGCTTGCATCTTCCGCACCAACGTTTCTCTTTTCCAGCCTATCAAATCTACCAATTCTGAAGAGTATCCCGGGTAGTAGTTTCATCTTCTTGAGCCTTGGTGGTATTCTCGGCGGCCTTCTTACGTCGTTTCTGTTGATCGAACTCATTTATATTGTAGTGCCCAACCAGAAAATTAGCTGGAAGAATAGCTGGCGTGGTGCGGCCCTAGCAGCTATAGCAACCGAAATATTCCTGGCTGCGTTTCCATTCATCGCATCACACTTCTTCAGTGGCTATGCTGGACCACTAGGTTTCGCGGTTATTCTGCTGCTGTTCTTTTACTACTTTTCGCTTATTATTCTGCTCGGCGCGGAAATCAACGCCTTTTTCTTTGAAAATGTACGACCCATTCCTAACGACATCGTTACCTTTGTGAGCACAATGGCTGGCAAGCTGAACAAAGACATGTCACCTGTTGAAGCTTCAGATCATGTTGATACAAAGCCAACCGATCAGGCGGACCAACAACATATCGAAGAGGCTAGCGAGGGAAGAAAATAGCGACACAAAATGTAAAGACCTCCAGAGAGCACTTTCTGGAGGTCTTTACATTTTGTTTACATCTGGCTATTTCTCTTGTCAAATTTGACGATGTGATGTATGGTACAATAGTAAGAATACGTACGCATCCCTTGTATACATACATACTATTTCAGAGTAGCTCTATACATCTTGCGCACCCAAGAAAGTTGAGATCAGAGATTTCATGCTAAGCCCTACTCAACCACCACCTGTTCAAACACCACCTGTACAGAAGAAGGAGATTCGCTCCACTCCCGCAAGACGAGACCCGGGACAGACACCAACCGCGCGCTTCTTAAAAGCTCTTTTTCGTCCCATTCTAAAGGTTCTTTATTATGTTTTGCGCTGGGTAGTCACGCATTTCCTGCTTACTATCCTTCTCCTATTTCTTCTTCTGGGAAGCATTTTTGCCACAACATATTTCACAACGGGTCAGCTTCCATACGGGCTGGGGGGTGATCAATTCAACTTTCATGTGAGAGGAACCGATGGCGGTGGAATAGCTGTGAGAAATTGGCTCTATGCTCTCCGTGACGGCGATCAAACTACCCTCAATCTGCTTGACAAAAATATATCGCAACCACCTGATCCCGCACAACTCACGTCGCAATTTAGTCAATCGCAAGCACATCTAACGTGGAAAGATATTATAGTACTTAACGCGACAAGTCAGTCTGATGGTACCGTAGATAGTTTTGTACAAGTCAATCTTTCCGCCACCGGTCCTGGTGGTGATACGAGTGGAATGGTCATCTGGCATTTCACGACCATTTCTCAAAATGGACAAGATTTTATTCTAAAGGTCAACATTGTAGATTTTCGTGCGCCCCTTGGCTAGAGCTTCATCGTAAGAGCAAAAGGATACAACATAGTGGCAAAAGAGACGAAAATTAAAAAGCAACCTAGTGCTCTGGACAAGTCTATTGATCTAGGTATGGACCAATTTGGACGCTTTATACGCCTGCGTTGGTTCTGGATTCTCCTCATAAGCCTCGTCGCTTGGTTTTTTATTGCGGGTCGTCCAGTTGCAGGACTTAATCCGCCTGTTGTTTTAGCTTATGCACTTCAGATAGCATTCGCAATTTTATTTGGTATCATGCAATTTGTAGCCATCTTCTGGTTCCTGGGGCGTCCACGCCTTTACTGGGTTATGCCGGGTGAAACGGGCGTTACATTTGCGGACTACAAAGGTAATCCAGAGGTTCTTGAGGCTGCACGCCGAATTGTGGTACTGATACAGGGTGTCAAAGAGTTCCGCGAAATTGGGGGACATCCTGTACGCGGTCTACTACTCTCTGGCGATCCCGGTACTGGCAAAAGCTACCTTGCTCAATGTATGAGTACAGAGGCAGGTGTGCCTTTTGCTTATGCGAGCGCGGCAAGCTTTAAAGCAATGTTCCTCGGCATGGACGTGCTGATGATTAAGCGCTTATATGGTAAGGCACGTCGACTCGCCCGTGAGTATGGTGGTTGTATCGTCTTCCTTGACGAAATTGACGCCATTGGTGGCTCACGTAATGGACAGAACGGTATGGCGGCTGGCGGTGGCTTTATGGGCATGATGGGTGGTGGAACAGGTGGCCTCAATGAATTGCTCATGCAGATGGATCCGCCAAACATCGAAACTGGCTGGTTTAAGAAGGTCCTTCGCACACTTGGTCTCTTCCATGGTCGCGTACAGAATGAGCCGGTTCTCACGGTTGGCGCAACCAACATTCCAGAGTCGCTCGACGCTGCTCTCCTGCGGCCAGGACGTTTCGACCGCAAGATCAACGTCGCCGCCCCGACGGACAAATATCGTCCAGAGGTTATCGAATACTACCTGAGCAAGGTCAATGCCGAGCCAAACATCTCGGTTGCCGCACTCTCACAACGTCTCGTCAACTACACGCCTGTTGCCATTAAGCACGTTGTCAACGAAGCCGTCATTATCGCGCACTTTGATGGACGTGAACGCATCACGTATAAAGACATGATCGAGGCCCAGGACGTGCACGAATTTGGCCTACGCCAGTTGAGCGAACTTACTCCAATTGAGCGTCGTCGTCTCGCTTACCACGAGGCTGGTCATACCGTCGCCTGTTACTACCTGATGGACCGCTTCTTCCCCGCGTTTGTCACGCTGCACATGCATGGCGACCTTGAGGGCGCGGCTGCATTCGCCGCATGGCGTCAAAAAGAGACCATTGTCACGTTGAGCAAAGAGGACGTGCTGGCCCGTATCCAGGTCTCACTGGCATCACGTGCCGCGGAAGAACTCTTTCTCAACGTCAACCTGAATGGCGTTACCGCCGACTTCGCGGGTGCGACCCAGCTTGCCGCGAACTACATTGGTGCGTACGGTATGGATGGCACAATTAGTTCCTATCTCGCATTTGGTAACGGTCTCGCTGGCATAGACCCACTCAGCTTACCCGGACTCGCCCACCGCACTGAAGCACTGCTGCAGTCACAGTTTAAAGCTGTAAAGAAGCTCTTCCAGGAACACAGCGAGGCAGTGATGGCTGTCGCCGAAGCACTGATCGAGCGCGAAGAATTGATCGCCGACGAAATCAAGGCCCTCATCGACGAAGCCGATGCGCGCCGCGTCGTCAAAACAGTGTTCAGCGATTTCGAGCCGCTCCTGGGCACCTCCAGCAACGGCAATAGGCACAACGGTAACGGCTACGTTCTTTCCAATGGACATAGCAATGGTGCCCTACCCGCGCCACGTATCGAAGCCGCGCCGCTTAATTTCGAAGGGATGAATAATACAGTTCTTCCCTCCGATGAACAGACAAATAATCCCTACTAATGAGTTGCCGTGCTTGCATGCCTCGCCACAGGCGAGGTATGCAAGCACGGCAACTCATTATTCATATAAAGAGATAGCATTGTATGGCAACAAGTATAGTTACGACTGGCAATAGAAACGAGGAGCAATCACTCTCCGAACGCGCCAACATCCTCCTACAGAATGTCCTGGTGTCACTCCTAGCACTCCTTTTCTTTGGCATAGCCCTATGGATGCGTTTGCGCGATCTCGGCTTACCATTTGACCGCGATGGCTACGATGAGGGCGTCTACTGGCAATCCTTACGCGCAATGGGCAATGGCTATCATCTCTACGGAAACATTTTCTATTCGCAGCCGCCGTTCTTTCTACTCTCAATCTTTCCTACCTATACACTCTTTGGACAAACGCTCTGGTCCGCCCGCCTTGGTGTCGCGCTCGTCTCGCTGGTCGGATTCGTTGGCGCGTTCCTTCTCGGTACCGCACTCAGTGGACGCCTCGGTGGACTGGCTGCCATCCTGCTCCTTTTGATAGACCCGCTCTATTTAGAGCAATCACAAAAGCTGCAAGCAGAGGCACCATTTGTTGCGTTCGCCCTCCTTGCGGTCGGCGCAGCATATCTATGGTGGAAATATCCCAGTGGTGTATTGGGCATGTGTTACGCTGCACTCGCGGGCACAGCGCTCTCATTAAGTATTTTCTGCAAACTCTTTGGTCTAGCAACACTTGTGCCCATAGGTCTACTTTTTCTCGCGCATATTTGGCGTATTACGCAGCAAGAACCTGAACGTCGTCTCGCAGCCTCGCGTTCCCTACTCATAGGTGTACTATTTTTCCTGCTAGTGAGCGCTGCACTTATCCTGCCATTTGCTTCCTCATCGCAGCAAATGATACTCGGCGTTATTACATTCCATACTGCTGCAGGCGTTACCTATCGAACAGCACAAGGGGGAAATTTCGCTCAACTGCAGCATGCACTCACATCCCTGCTAGCACTAGGAGCCCTTTATGGAACAGTCGTAGCCGTGTTGCGACGTGATTGGCGCGTGCTACCACTGCTTGCGTGGTTTTTTGCTTCAGCATTTTTACTTTGGCAGCAAGTGCCACTATTCACACATCACTTCGTAGCTCTTACAGCACCATTGATCGCACTAGCCGTGCTCGGCATTAGTCCTGCAGAAGCTCTTCGTGCACCCGGATATACTAGAGTAGTGCCTTTACGGGCATCCAGTTTCCGAAAATTATCGTCCTCTACGGTCACAACGATGATTACACTGCTCCTACTTGTCCTGTTAACGGTAGTGCAGGTCACAACAATACAGCACTACTATACAAGCGAACTACAGAAAAGCCGGGATATCTCTGTCACCAAGTGGGATGTAAACGTAGAGCGCGACCTGCAAAGCGTCACAAAAGCCAATGGACTTGTCATAACTGATGCACAATTTTTAGCAGCCTTGGCAAATCGTAACACAGACCCACAGCTAGTAGACACTTCCAACGTACGCGTTGATACAGGCTTTCTTACTCCCCAGCAGCTCATTACCGAGGCATCAAAGCCCAATGTGTCCGCCGTTCTCTTCTATACTGGGCGCCTGCTACGTATGAAGCACGTCGGCGTTTTCTACGCATGGCTTATGAAGCACTACCACCGCGTCCAAAACTACTATCCTGGTAAAGAACTATGGATTAAGGTACAATAGATAGGGTTACAAAAAACATATATACTATAGGAGAATAATATACAATGGAAAAGAAGAGACGTACATTTAGCACCGTAGAAATTGTCCTGCTCGGCACTCTTGTTGGTTCACTGATCCTATCATACATTCAGAGCCGCCAAGAAGGAAGAAAATAACAAATAAGAACAAATGCGTTATGCGCTTGGCGTATAACGCATTTGTTCTTATTTGTTTATAGCATTTATGCTGCAACCAATGGGCGCGACGCCTCCACGACCTCTTTATAGCCCCGAACAAGAGACTCCATCGCCTCAAACCATGAACGTTTCTGGGCCTCGGCTAGTGCGGCTCGACTCATCTCCTGCCTCTTTGCTGCATCCCTGATAAGGCACTCGAGGCTTCTGCGATACTGAACGATCTGTTCATCCTCTCCAATCTTTGAGTCTCGCACAAGCAGGCCTGTCCGCTCGTGCTCGACAAGATCGCATACTCCCTCAGCAATTAGCCCGACGACAGGCAGGCCAGACGCCATTGCCTCCAGTACTACCTGACCAAAGGTTTCCGTGCGCGACGGGAACGCAAATACATCGGAAGAGGCGTATGCCGTGGCAAGCACCTCTCCTGTAAGGTAGCCGGTGAACGTCACTGGTAGACCTGCCAGTTCTTGCTGCATCTCTAATGACGCCGGTCCCTCACCGACAATCACCAGATGATTGTCGCTATGATCCATATCTCGATATGCCTGCACGAGCAAGCGCAGGTTTTTCTCCCATGACACGCGACCAACATACAGCAATACAGTCTTCTGGCTCTCCTCTTCTCCCAGCCAGGAAGTTCGCAATGATACACTTCTGCGCTCAGGCTTGAAGATAGTCGTATCAACGCCACGTGGCCATATACGCAGGTGCTCAAAGCCCTCTAACCGTAACATGGCAGCAGTTGACGGTGAGGGACAAAAGGTCAGCGCACACTGGCTATGGACGAAACGATTGTAGGACCACATGGGACGGGTCAGCAGCGAGAAACCAAAGTGCTCACAATAGGCCGCCAGATTCGTATGATAGGACGAGACAAGCGGTATATTGAAAAAACGAGCAGTCGCTAAACCAGTCGCTCCAAGGATAACAGGATCGACAAGGTGAATAATATCTGGACCGAACTCGCTCAACCGTCGCATAAACAAAGGACGGAAGAAGTTGAATTTTAATTCGGGATAGAAGGGAAACGGCAGACCGGCAGTGCCAACAATCTCAGCCCCCGCATACTCCTCCATTCCACTATCAGGTCCGAGCAACATCGCTTGATGTCCAGTTGATTGCAGGTGTTCCAGTAGTTTCGCGAGGGTGCGGGTCACGCCATCCAATTTAGGTAAGAAGTTTTCAGTAATAATAGCTACGCGCATACGGGAGGGGCCTTTTTCTCTCATCCATAAGGGATATAGTCTTACAATACGCTCCACTACAAAAATAGCATTCTGTGATTAGGAGATAGTTAAGCCGTGCTTAGAATAGTGTAAAGTCATGACTAAGCGAAGGTTAAATAAAAGCTGATTAGTATGATGGACATTTGAGAATGGCCTGTAGCTTTCGTTTACTACAATAGAGAGCTGTACTAGATCAATGGACCAATCAGCGCACAATTTTGTGCTAGTAAAGCAGAGGTGTATCTTCGTTCGTTTACTTACTCGCAACTAGAAAGAGCTATGCCATGAACACATCCCTTTCTCGCCGATGGTGGGTAATACTGCTTTTTATCGATATAGCGTTAAACATTTTTGTTATTATTCGCGTAACACTTGGTCTCAATCCATTCTCATCGCTTATAATGGGTTTTGCCAGTACGTGTTTTGTCGTCTCCCAACTACACCGACGGGCGACTAGCCTTTGGTGGGCACTTGCATTTGTGCTTCTTACAATTGGCCTGATAATTAGTCTTCTACATTCTTGATTTAAGAAAAGAGGAAATACATGAGCGCATCAGCAGTATGTGACCAATGTGGCGGTAGGCGTGTAACCGTCGATGTCGACATCTCAACTCCACTAACAGAACTTATCGAAGTGCGAGAATTACAATTGGTACAAAGGAAACGTAGTACAGGATTATTCGGCTTAAGCGGAAAATCTAATATATCCTCCTTGGCTGCGATCACTTGCACTCAATGCGGTAAAACCACCTTGTATGCTACAGAGCCAAAGAACCTTGTACCCGACGAATAACTGCTTACGTGTGTATGATATTATGAAATAAAGAGTATCATCATAGTAAGAAAGCAACGTCATGATAAAGCAGCAACGTATTTCTCCCCACTACCTCTTGCTGCTCCTGCTGGCCTTCGCGCTGCAAGGTTGTCTTGGCGGGGATAGTGGCAGTAGCAGTGCGGGCAATTTTAAAACGTTCCATCCTGACTCTGGGCATGCTATTGGCATCAATCAAGACCCCTTCCCGTTCAAAGGTACGCTCTATTTTACAAAGGGACACACCCTGTTCGCCCTCAACAGTAAACGTGAGGTGCAACAGGTCGCCAGCAACAACAATGTCCACGACCCAGTAGTTTCGCCAGACGGCAAATGGATTGCAGCGGTGCTCTATTACAAAAACTACTCCGACCTTGTGTACAAACCTGTGCAGAGTGTCTCCTGGACGGTGCTTCGTAGTGGACAGGGGAAATTTTACCAGGATGGCTCGTTCATTAAGAGTACATACTACTGGTACGCACAGCCGGCATGGTCGGCGGACAGTACAACGCTCCTCTTTCTGAGCGATCTTCAGAAAGAGGACTGGTATAGTGCGACGCGACAGGATGCACCAATGCTCGATTTGCAAGTATTTGCGATACCCTTGAACAATCCGACAGGCAAGCCCCAGGATGTCGCATATGCTGACTACGGCGATGGGGGCAACCGCGACCCGATGTACCGTTCTGGGCATCCAAACCAAATTGTGTATACGCATTATACGTATGACAAAACGGGTACAAAACAGGTCATACAGTTATATTTTGAGGATGCCAACGCCATCGCGAACAATCCGGGCAAGTATAGCCCGGGCGTAGAAGGTTCAGGATATGATCCCGCGGTTGCACTGACACCAGATGACACGAGCGTTCAAAATATACAGCCTGCGTTCTCGCCGGATGGCAACTCTCTTGCCTACGTGCGTCGTGAAAGCAATGGTCAGATGAGCTTGTATACGATGCCATTGCCAGCAGGTAATGTGACGAGCAATCCAAACGATCCGCAAGTCGAACAGGAGGCGTTAGCACCCTACAAGCAAGCGTCGCATTTGTTGTCACAACAATTTGTCGGTCAACCTGTCTGGTCGCCGGATGGTAAAGGAATAGCATATCTGAGCTACACAAATAACGAATTCAATATCTGGTTTGCTCCAGTTATGCGCGACAGTAAGACTGACGCATATAGGCTACAGGGCAATCCTATACAAATTACTTCTGGTGGTACGGATGGTGACTCTCGTCCATTCTGGACGCTTTAATCCATTGATGGTATACTAGCGTCTGACATAACATGTATCACACTACCCAGGTTGTTTGAGGTGGAACGTTGAATCAATTCGGAGACAAACCTATTGCGGGCAGGTACGAGATACGCGACCATATCGCGACAGGCGGTATGGCAAGCGTTTACAAAACCTGGGACAACCGCGTCGAGCGCATCGTAGCAATTAAAGTATTGCGCTCCCTCGATAAAAACGATACTCGTGCCGTCGAGCGTTTTCGTCGCGAGGCCCGCGCAGCCGCCGCACTCGCCCATCCTAATGCCGTCACCATTTACGATTTTGTAGAAGAGAGTGGTCATTACTTTCTTGTCATGGAATACATCCCTGGTCCGACTCTAAAACAGCTTGTCGGGCAAAGACGCCAACTTCAGGCGCGGGAGGCTATCGAAATCGCAGAACAGGTGTGCTCCGTCTTACAGGTTGCCCATGTTCGTGGCTTCATCCATCGGGATATCAAACCTCAGAATATCATGCTTGTCTTAAATGGTGGTCCAGCAAGTGGCATTATTGATCGCGGCGTCCTGGTAAAACTGACAGATTTCGGCATCGTGCGAGTCGCGGAAGATGCAGGCCTGACCAATAGTGGTATCGTCCTGGGCACCGCTGACTACCTGTCGCCCGAACAAGCCCGCGGCGAGACCCTTACAGCCTCCTCCGATTTGTATTCATTGGGTGTGGTAATGTTTGAGATGCTCACAGGTCAACCACCTTTTGTCGGTCCAACTGCCGTCTCTATCGCTATGCAGCATGCATCAGCAAATCCACCCTCGTTGCGTGCCCGTAACCCTGCCATCCCCTCTATTTTGGAAAAGCTTGTGCTCCGTGCACTGGCGAAAGAACCAGAAGATCGCTTCAGCTCTGCTGCTGAGATGCAACTCGCATTACGCGCCTGTGCACGTGAGCTTTCTCGCAGCAACTCAGTTGTGCAATCTGCTGGGTCCTATTCCAGAGGCTATACGGTAGGTGCGGACGGCAATAGTCAAATACCTCCACTTGGGCGCCGCCCTTACTCGTCTTAACTCTTTTTACTTTCTTTATTGTTTACAAGGCTTTTTTGCCTCTTGTAGACTATTTAAATGGGACTAATGTATGGAACACAACTCTTCTATCACAGCTATCAATACACCAAAGGCACCAGCCGCCATCGGCCCCTATAATCAGGCAATTCGCTATGGTGACTTCGTGTATACCTCCGGTCAGGTTGCACTCGATCCTATAAGCGGACAACTTGTCGGCGACGATGTACAAGCACAGACACACCGTGTCTTCCAAAATCTGCAAGCCGTTCTGGAAAGCGCAGGCACCTCCCTCAATGCCGTTGTGAAAACAACAGTCTTTTTGACGAGCATGGAGAATTTTCAAGCCATGAATGCTGTATATGCGGAATACTTTTCAGAAACCAAGCCCGCACGTTCAACTATAGCGGTCGTCGAGTTGCCTCGCAAAGCACTTGTCGAAATCGAGTGTGTCGCTATCGTTGTACGCGGTGACGCCTAGCTACGGGAGGAAAGCTTGTGAATACTGCTACTATTTGGCATGATGTGCTCCAACGCCTGGAACAAACGCCCGTCGATGCCGCGTCGAAGGCATGGCTACAAGAGGCTCAGCTCTCCACGTTACAAAACGCGACTGACGATATCGACGCTGACTTCCCAGAGCAAAGCTCGTATTTTATGCTGCAAGTTCCCAGTGATCTCGCGCGCGATGTCATTAACACTCGCTGGCGTCATTCCCTCGAAGATATTTTACTGGACGTGACGGGACAGCAAGCAACGATTATGACGGTTACAGTAGCACAACCCGGCGAAGTACATAGTGATGCACAAGAGTTTAGAACAGACGAATTTGAGCATCATCCATCTCAAGGTGGCAAGTATTCACAAAACAACTATGCCTACTACGACTCCAGGCCAAGTGCTCCAATCCCCGTCCAACCCGAGCTACGGTACATGCACTCACATAGTGCTGACTCATTAGAGGAATGGGACAATGAGCAGCGTGCCAATATCCTGATGCACAATCGGCTGAACCCCCGTTACACCTTCGACGCGTTCATTGTTGGCAACAGCAACAGGCTCGCCCATGCCGCATCGCTCGCCGTAGCCGAAGCCCCTGGCGATTCATACAATCCGCTCTTTCTCTATGGAGGCGTGGGCCTGGGCAAGACACACCTGCTGCACGCAATAGGTCATCAAGGCGTCCATACCGGCCTTGCCGTCCTCTACGTTTCGTCGGAGCAATTTACCAATGAGATTGTCAACGCGATCCGCTATCGTACCACCGAAGAGTTCCGTGCCAAATACCGCTCGGTCGATATCCTGCTGGTAGACGATATCCAGTTTATCGCGGGGAAAGAGTCAACCGAGGAAGAGTTCTTCCATACATTCAACAGTTTGCATGAAATGAGCAAGCAGATTGTGATCTGTAGTGATCGCCCACCAAAGGCGATTGTCAGCTTGGAAGAACGCCTGCGGTCTCGCTTCGAGTGGGGTTTGATTGCTGACATTCAGCCGCCTGACCTGGAAACGCGTATGGCTATTTTGCGCGTTAAGGCAGATCTGTTACGCTATCGTGTGCCCGATGACATCATCGCCTACATCGCGGGTCGCGTACAAACCAACATTCGTGAACTCGAGGGCTGCCTCAATCGCTTGATGGCCTATCAACAACTGCATCGTACAGAGTTGACGATGGATGTCGCACGCGCTGCAATGTCCTCACTTGGTAACGATGCACGTGAAACACGCCTGACAAGCCAGCAAATCGCGGAAGCGGTCGCGGAATATTATCATGTCTCCCTCGAAGCAATGTGTGGCAAACAACGAGACAAACATATTGTGACACCACGCCAGATCGCGATGTATCTCATGCGTCAGGAAACACAAGCCTCGCTGCTCGAAATCGGACAGATATTCGGCGGACGTGACCATAGCACGGTCCTGCATGCGTGCGAAAAGATCGAACGCGATGTCAATCTCAATCCCGCCCTACGCCGCGAGATTGTCGCAATTCGCGAACAACTGATGAGGGAGTAATTAATGCTTCCTTCCTACACGACCTACCTGATTGACCTCGATGGCGTCGTCTATCGTGGCGAGAAGCTGATTCCCGGCGCCAAAGAGTTTATCGCTTGGCTTGACAGCACGCACAAAAAATATCTCTTCCTCACCAACAACTCGTTCGCCAGCGAGGTACAGGTCATCGCAAAACTCGCGCGTCTGGGTATTGAGACCAATCCCTCTCATGTTCTTGGCGCGGCACAGGCGGCAGTCAAAAATATCGCACGTCGTTTCCCTGATGGGACCGTCTACGTCGTCGGCGAACAACCACTGCTCGAAATTGTCCGCTCTCATGGCCTACACGTCTTCGAACAGGAGCAGCAACCAGCAAAGGTACCTGCGAACCCTGATGCCCCCGCGAGTCATCTTGCAGAAGCTGTTCTCGTTGGCCTTGATCGCACCTTCGACTATAAGAAGCTTACAGGAGCAGTGACAGCGATACGTGGAGGTGCTGCTTTCATCGCCATTAATCGCGATCCCCTGCTCCCCATTGAGGGCGATGTCATTCCTGGCTGTGGCGCTATGGTTGCAGCTATTGAAGCCGCCAGCAGTACGCATCCTGAAGTAGTCGGCAAGCCCCAACCAACTCTCCTGCAGGAGGCCATGCGTACGCTTGGGAGTCAGCCCGACGAAACTGTCATGATTGGTGATGGTCTCGATACCGATATTGCCGGTGGTCTCGCCGCAAAGACACACACATTGCTGGTCCTATCCGGCAAAGACAGCCGCAAAGAGCTAGCAACCTCACCATTCAAGCCCGAGCATGTGTATGAGAGTCTTGCTACGGTGCTAGAGGACTTGCAGTAAACGCAACCCGAAAAGGACAAAATACACGAGAGGTTAAGTATGTATGACCGATTGTGGGAAGAAACCCCAAAGATACAAAAAATTCGAGCGGAAAGCAAAGCCGAAGGCAAGTCAGAAGGTATAGTGGAGGGCAAAGCCGAAGGCAAAGTTGAGGCGCTGCAAGATATACTCGTCACTACGGTAGAACTGCGCTTTCCTGCGCTTTCGGATCTCGTTGGGAAGCAGGTGAAGCGAATCAACAAACCTTGGTATGCTTACGCTGCTTTTTCGGCAAAGCACTATAGCCTCTGATGAGAACTTTGTGCGTGCCGTCCTCGACTACTCTATCGCCTAGCTAAAAACAATAGCAGGATGATACGAAGATCATCCTGCCTTTACACTACTCCTATTCATCATCTTGTGGATGCTTCGCAAGCGGATTGCCATTGTCAGGGGGACGGTCTACAATGGCAACGGTACAGCGTGAGATACAAACGAGTTTGTCGCGCTCATCGGTGATTCTGATGTCCCAGACATGTGTCGTACGTCCACGTGCTATAGGGGTCGCAACACCTGTGAGTTTGCCCTCACGCTTAGGACGCAGGTGGTTGGCATTGATCTCTAAACCAAATGCCATCTGCTTGTCGGCATCTATGTTCAATACACTACCCAGCGAGGCCAGCGACTCCGCGAGTACGACGGAAAC
>CAXTCR010000046.1:0-21490 GCA_964242555.1 uncultured Ktedonobacteraceae bacterium | reverse complement strand
TGCGCTGGTATCAACACAAATCGGGGCTTGATCGTGCTCGAACTGAATCCCAATCTTGCCCCTAACACGGTCAACAACTTTGTGTTCTTGGCGCAAAACAAATTTTATGATGGCATGGTCTTCCATCGTGTTCTTCAAACAGGGGCAGGACTGCATATTATTCAAACGGGCGATCCATTAGGCAAGGACCCCAATAAGCGCGGTACAGGTGGTCCGGGCTACAAATTCAACGACGAACCTGTGAAGGGGGACTACACTGAAGGCGCGGTTGCGATGGCAAATTCGGGTGCCAACACCAATGGAAGTCAATTTTTCATCTGTACGGGTGATGCTACTTCTCTGCCAAAGTCGTATAATCTCTTTGGACGTGTTGTGCAGGGCATTGATATCGCGAAGAAGATTCAGGGTCCCGGCGATGACGCGTCTACCAAGAATGTTACTCCTGATGTCATGAATCATGTAATCGTGGTGTCAGCATAGTTGCAACTTGGCAATTGCATATTGTTAGGAACACATTGTTCCGCCAGTGTAACACTGTGTTACACCTATGTGAGGAGAAAATGTAGTGGCAAACCAGTACAGAACGCAGCCGGAGATGCAGATCGACCCGTCAAAGAAATACACGGCGATTCTACACACGAGCAGGGGCGATATACAGGTAGAGCTGTTCGCGAAACAGGCTCCGGTAACAGTAAACAATTTCGTCTTTCTTGCCCGCGAGGGTTTCTATAACGGCACCACCTTTCACCGTGTGATCAAGGGCTTCATGGTGCAGGGCGGGGATCCAACGGGAACAGGCACGGGTGGTCCCGGCTACAAGTTCCGCGACGAAGCAGGCGCGCTTGACCTCAAACACGATAAGGCCGGTATCCTATCAATGGCCAATGCTGGTCCCAACACCAACGGAAGTCAGTTTTTCATTACCTATGGTCCGACTCCACACCTGAACGGCAAACACGGCGTCTTTGGTCAGGTGACACAGGGCATGGAGACGCTCAACGGCATTCGTGAGCGTGACCCACAGCGTGATCGTCAGCCCGGCGATACGCTCATCGCCGTCGATATCGTCGAGAGCTAAAAATATAAAAAAACATAGATTCCCTCGTTCTTGTCGCTTCAGTTGCAAGAACGAGGGAATCTATGTTTTTGGCTCTTCCAACAAAGTGGAGGAGATTGTTGTCTATTCAAGTCGAGCGTCTTTGTGGTATCATTTCCCACATGCAAAAGAAACATATTGTTGCAGGAAGCTCAGGTTTCCAGTGGTCTACCTCTGCAAGACCAGAATTAGGGCTGGTCATGAGATATATACTTGATCTCACCGGTCAAAAGCGACCAAAGTTCTGCCTGCTCGCTACAGCCGGTGGCGACGACGCACTCTGGATCAAGAATTTTTACGATGCCTGCAGCGGTCAGAACATCGAGCCAGGCCACCTACAGTTGTTCCCCATGCCCAACCATCCAGACATCGAGGACTATATCTTGGGGCAACACGCTATTTGGGTACATGGCGGTTCTGTGGTGAACTTATTAGCGGTTTGGGAAGTGCATGATCTACATCGCATATTTCGGCGAGCCTGGGAAGCAGGGATAATCCTTGGAGGAATTAGTGCAGGAGCAATCTGTTGGAGCATAGGAGGAACAACTGACTCTTATGGTCCTCATTTGCGACCAGTCATAAATAGGAACAACTTGTTGCCGTTCTCAATGGGCGTCCACTACGATAGTGAAGCACAACGTAGACCTTTGTTCCAGGAACTAATTGGAAGGGGCACGCTACCTGAAGGCTATGCGACAGACGATGGAGTTGCATTACATTTTGTAGATGAGAAGCTTTACAAAGCCGTATCACAACAGACAGGAAAAGGAGCTTACCATGTGTACCTTTCAAAAACAGGACAAGTCGTTGAAGATAGAATAGAACCAGAGTTATTAATCGCCGTTTAGATGGCAGAAGTGCTCGTGATATCGAGCAGAAGAGCAGTTCTTTCTCAGCGTTGGGAAAGAGCTGCTCTTCCATCTCTATCAGAACCAGCGATTGTTGATAATATCTCAATCCACTGAAATACAAGGAATTATCCCTGCACAGGGAATGCAAAAGCACTACGTTTTTATATTGGACCGTTCGGTAGAATAAGCGCTTTGATGCTCTCCTGGCGTTCCGTCGCCTGTAACGCTTGAGTAGCCTCATCCAAACTATAGCGACCATTGATCATAGAGCGCCAGGGGAAACGCTCCGCATGACGAGCAATAGTCTGTACAGCTCGATAAAGATGACTAAAGTCGCTGCCCCAACACCCGCGCACCTGCAAGTGTGGCCGGTTGAGTTCGGTATGTGGATTGATTGTAACTGGACCATGATCGGTGTATTGTCCTACCACAACAAGCGTACCTGCGTCACGAGTAAAGCGCATTCCTTCGGCCACTGCTACTGGAACACCGGTTGCCTCAATCGTCACGTCTGCACCACGTCCTCTCGTTGCCTCGCGCACAAGTCCTAGTCGTTCTTCCTGGTTGTGTTCAGCAATATTAATCGTCACATCAGCACCCATTGCACGCGCTATTTCTAAGCGGTGTCCTGGTCCGCCGACAGCAATAATTTTGCTTGCCCCCTGTAGTTGTGCCAGTACAATACTGCACAGTCCAACAGGACCTGCACCCTGCACAACCACAGTATCGCCAAATGTTACCTCGCCACGCTGTACCGCATGTAATGCCGTTGGCAGACCACAACCGCCAGCCATAAAAACATCGGGTGGTAGCGTCGGTGGTAACTTCACAATGCGTACACCTGGAAGTAGTACAATTCGTTCACTCCAACCGCCAAGCAAACCATCCCTTGCCGAATAGGTGACACCATACACACGGCGCTCAGGACAACGTGTGGAAGCCTTTGCCACCAAACAATACCAGCATTTTCCACAGGTGCGATGAACGTCCAGGAACGTGACGATTTCTCCTGTTCGTATCGGCTCGTCCTCCACGTCTCGCACATCGCCCTGCACCTGTAAGACGCGCCCGACGTTGACATGACCGGGAATAATTGGGTATGGTACGCCTTCTAGTCGTCCATGAAAAAGATGCACATCAGTGCCGCATACTTCTGACGCAATCGTTTCCAAGAGTACAGAGCCATCTTCTAGCACTGGCTCTGCAAACTCTTGTAGTGTCGGTGTCTGCTCAGGGGCAGAAAATATAACTGCTCGTACTGCCATCCCAGCTCCTTTTTTACTCCATTGCAGAGGCTTTTTATACATGTGCCTCTCTTCTCATTGCTCAAACGTGTATAGTACATATAGGCATAAAAAAGAAAGAAGGTCCATAGTATGAGTGCTATAGATACGGTAAACACGTTTATGACCGCGCTCCAATCGGGCGATATCGAGCTAGCGGCAGATACCATGTCAGACGATTTCGTGATGACTGGCTTCGCGCCCAAAGACCTCAATAAAAATCAGTTCCTCTCGACGTATAGTAATCTGCTGGCGGCCATGCCTGGTCTCTCCTTCAACATGTCAGACGAACGGAGTGAAGAGGATGGGGCCGTGCAAACGGAGATAGAGATCACAGGAACACACCTGAACCAATTGGAATTGCCGGTGCTGGGCGTTGGGCCAATCGAGCCAACTGGACTCGATGTGACGCTGGTACAAACGAAGACGACCTATTCTGTGAATAGTGATAACAAGATTTCACGTATGGAGATGCAGCACGTTGTCGGTGGGGGACTAGAGGGTTTGTTGCAGCAGGTGGGGGCAGAACTGCCTCTGGCTCCAAGAGGGGTGAATTTTAGAGAGTAACAAGGCTATATACAACAAAACACACTGACAGCCCCATGGCTGCCAGTGTGTTTTGTTGTATATAGCCTGAAGGAAACTTCTGTTGTATTATGACTCAAACAGAATAATTGCTTAGATTGTGCCACTACCTTGCCCCATGTGTAACAATCGTTATAAAGGATTTCCACATCCCATGATCGTGCAGTCCGTACGCGTGCCTCATTTAGAATGGGCAAAAAGAAGGTCTCATAGCAAAACAATGAGTACGGTTTGCACATATGCAGCTTCAGTGCTCATTGTCTTGCTATGAGGCATAATATGGATGTCTACGTGTCGCAAGCCATGCGCCAAGAAGACTCATAAGGCCACCTAATAGGGCTGAGAGGAGTACAAATAGCAGCGCGAAACCGAGCGTCGCTGCATTAGTGGCACCACTTGTCGCAGTATTGCCGGGGTAGCCAGGAATGTAGCGTACCAGAAAACTGGCAAGATAGGCAAGGGCACCGCCAATCGCACCAGCGAGAAATCCTAGACGGCGTTGTACTCCGTATCTCCCAACAACATAACCCGCGACGACAAAGACCAGGACTTCTACGAAAAGATTGAGGCATAGCAGACCTGTTATGATTCCTGCTGTACCCTGTGTAATACTGCTACCTGCACTCGCGGCACGCTGGTAGGTCGCGGAGTTCGAGAGCGTGATGGCAATGCTAATAATGGTAATAAGTATGCCCGCAACAATACCCGCAATGACCGCGGTTGGGAGCCTGCGTTCGGGTAACAGAAATGACTCGTCTTCTTCCAAGTCCTGCATTTACAGCATCTCCTTTAGCATATGTTGCTGGTCAGGAACATACGCCCGTTGCAGCGGTTGTGGTTGTCTTTATCTTGGAGTAGACCGAGGCATAGGTGGGGACAATTTCCCATTTGTTGAGGGGCCAGTAGACAGCTACCGCCTTGCCGACTACGTAGTCTTTGGGCACATAGCACCAGTCGCGAGAGTCATCGCTTACAAGCCGATTGTCTCCCAGCACAAAGTAAGAGTTGGCGGGAACCTTCCAGCTAATGCCGCTTGGATTGTATTTTTCAGCAATATATGGCTCGCTCAATTTTACGCCATTGACCCATACATCCGCGTTGTCGGTTTGAATTACGTCGCCCGGTAGTCCAATGATGCGTTTGATGTAGTCCTTCGTGGTATCGCGTGGGGCATGAAAGACAATCACATCGCCACGTTCTGCTGTATGAAAGAGGTACGCAGTTTTATTGACGAGTACATACTGGTCGGTAGCCAGACCCGGCTGCATGCTTGGACCCTCTACATGATAGCTTTGCAGCACAAAACGAATAGTCAGGAAGATCAGGATAGTCAACGCGACCGTCTCGACTATTTCCCTTGCTAGATGTGAACGTTTCACTGTAAACCTCGCTGTATTTCTCTATCAAGGACTTCCAACGGGCTACATTGTATGCTACCCCTTCTTGCCCTTCTGAATTAATGCTCTGTTGTACCTGCCATTATAGCTGAAATGGGGAAGAGTTGCACTCTTTCATAGCAAATTAGTCATTGGCGTATCATATAATGAGAGAACGATACAAATACAGGGAATTAAGGGCTGTAGTTATAATGGCGTTTAGCAGAAAATATCTAAAGATCGGTCCATATGGAGTAGCGGCGAGTTGCATTATTATTGGTGCAATGTGCATACGCATTCTCCTGATAGGACTTGGTTGGCCTGCTACAAATAGCGATGAGGCCACGATGGGCTTGATGGCACGCCATATCGCCTATATTGGTGAGCATCCTGTGTTCATCTATGGACAGAATTACATGGGGTCGCTTGAGGCGCATATCGGGGCAGTATTTTTCTTTATCTTTGGTCCGTCGCTCTTCTCATTACGCTTAAGCCTCGTCATCCTCTACGCTGCGCTACTTATCTCTCTCTATCTCCTAACGAGTTTACTGTACTCAAAAAAGTTCGCGCTTGCTCTACTCGTCTTATTAAGCCTCGGTTCTGTTGAGCTGTTGACGCGCCAACTCAAAGCGGTGGGTGGTGCTGAGGAGACAATGCTCTTTGGTAGTTTGCTTGTGCTGCTTTCGGCATGGCTTGTACTACCGTTTCAACAAGAACCATTGCATGTTACTATGCGTAGACGCTTGTTTGTATATGGATGTTATGGACTGGTGATGGGATTGGGAATGTGGAGTCACATGCTCATCCTGCCATTTGCGGCAACCACGCTGGTATTGCTCGTCTTCTTTTGTTATCGTGAACTGCGCCTACCTGTGCTTGCGTCATTTGGCTTCGGTCTACTACTGGGATTTTCGCCGTCGCTGGTCTTCACCCTTGAGCACCCTTCGCAAAATTTCATCGGCACCTTGTGGCAACTGCATAGCTCTGGTGGGACTGCGACAACCGTTCCCTTTACGCTGTGGGACTCGATACGTGGAACTGTGCTGGTAAGTCTGCCTATGGCGACGGGGGCTAGTCCACAATGCCCCGTTCCTGATACTCCCGGAGTTTGGCGTGCACACATCACCCCATGCTTACTTATTCAGGGAATATGGGGCGTCGGCTTCTTGCTCTTGTATAGCACGGTTCTCTTGCTAACTGTCCGCGCACTGGTGAAATATAGTATGCGAAAAAGAGTTGCCACACCTTCAGATAGCGAGCAACGCTCAATGCGCTATCATGCCGTTCGCTTGACCCTGCTCGCCAGTGGTGGACTAACGCTTTTATCCTACATAGTTAGCCCCGCGCCCGCATTGGTACCGCTTACCTCAACACGCTATCTTGTGGGATTGGTTGTGATGTTTCCTGCATTGTTGGCTCCGCTGTGGGAAGGTGTAAGCTTCTTGTGGGAAACATATTGGAAGAATTATATAAAGAAATATCGCGTGAAGAAATATCACGAACGCCCACAAGGGGACTACCCTACTATACGCAGCGTGTATAGTAGGGTAGTCCCCTTGTGGGCGTCCGTTAATACAAACGAAGCGTCCGTTAATACAAACCAAGCATCCAAGGATGTAAATGGAGCGTCTGTGAGTACAAATTGGGCATTGGTGAGTACGTTTTGGGCGTCTGCGAGTTCATTGTTGCTCCTCTTGGTTTACCTTGTCTATTCTATTGCCATTGTAGGTGTATTTCAGCAAGTGCCGAGCGTACAAGCTATTAACAAGCAGCAGGAGAAGTTGGTAGGTGATTTGATAGGGTTGCATGCCACGCATATCTATTCCGATTATTGGACGTGCAATCGTGTGGTCTTTCAAAGCAATGAAAAGATTATCTGTAGTTCATTGAATGAGCAACTACAACCGCAAGATAATCGTTATCCGCCCTATCAAACAATCGTGGAAGGTGACGCACAAGCCGCATACGTATTTCCTGTAGGTTCGTCTCAAGCGAAAGCATTTGCACAACGTGTAGTACAGGATGGTAGTTCATATCAACGCGTAGAAATTGACAACTATGTAGTGTACAAGCTGCTGTAGGAACGGTAGGCATCACATCTTATTAGCATTTTAAGTGTCGCAAAGGACGTGATGCTTACTGTCTTCTACATCGTTGGTTTAGCCCTGTAGTGCCTGTTTATAAATCTCGACAAGGCGCTGCGCGTAGACATTCCAACTACTTTGGGCGTCAAGGGTCTGCTTATCTTTTACTTTCAAGCGAAACTCACTCTGCTGTACCTTTTGCATGGCCTCTCCTAAAGAATTTCTCTCACCAGGATTGTATACCTCTGTGGCGCGTGGAGGAAGCATGCCACGAAAGCGTGGCAGGTCTGGCACAACTATTCTCCGCTCGAATGATAGGGCAAGCATAGCAGTTTCCAGCGTGCCTGCTGTCGGGTATGGACCATGCGGAAGGACAACCGTGTCAGATGCTCCCATGTAGAGGGAGATCGCATGTTTATCCGGCTCCTTGGGAAAGAAGAAAATAGCTTTGTTGTTCCCTATGCGTTGTTGAAGCGTTTTCCCAGTGTTGTGTGGCCTTCCAACGAGTAGAAGGGTAATGCGTTTGGGGTTCTGCTGTAGCAGTTCAAACGCGTCAAGGAGCGAGAGTAGTTCGCGTTCGCTGTGCTCAGCGGCGAAACACAGGTAGACATAGCCCGCCTGTTGATAGAAACCAAGTTGTACCTGTGCCGCAGTTGGTGTTAGAACGGGTGGATAGGCATTGCGGAAACCCGGATGCATCAGGCTACGAACACGTCGCCGTATCCGTTTGTCGGGATAGAGTGCATCAGGTTGGCGCGTAAAGGCAAGGACAATGTCGCTGTAGCGAAATAGTGTGCGCTCAAAGACGCGACGAGGTAGCGCGGCAAGACCTCGTGTACTTTGCCACCAGCCACCTGTATCGGTTGTAACAATCCGAACACCCCAGCGTTTTGCCAACCAGAGGACGAACCAGAGGTGTTGGCGTTGTCCCGCCGACAACACCAGTGCACCCGGTCGATAAAAATGTAGAATGCCTGTAGAAGTACCAGTAGTAGCCCGATGGCGCCAGAGCCAGGAAAGTGGAATGTCTGCAACACTCGTGGTGCAGCGGATGTGCTGTGCCTGTAGCCCTTGTGCAAGCAGTTCGGCTGGCACGTCGCAATGCGCTGGCAATACAAGAAAAACTGAGGGGGCGGTTACTTCTGCTGGTGCTCGTTCGACAAACTGTAGACGTTGCTGCAAGTGGCCCCAGCTACGCGCCTGTTCCATTGCTGCCAACAATTGTTCGCTGCTGGGTTGTCCTGCCAGGAAGAGGAGTAACCGATCAACAAGTGCTAGGCGCGCGACATCCTGTACCTCGGGTAGCGCGGAACGGAGGAGTGTGGGCAGGTTCTGGGGTAGGACAGCTTCGTGCTGGCTTGTGTCAGCGAATTGTGCGACGACTTGAGAACGTCCTTGCCAGTATGCACGTCCGACAAAATATGAGCGTGTTAGCCGTGAGGCAGGCACACGATGCTCTACAACCGCGGCTGGCTCATACCAGATGCTTCCCCCCTTAGCACGGATACGGCGACAGATGTCCGCGCTATCCATGCCTATAGGGGAGGAAGAACGTTTCCCGAGCAGGGGCGAAAAGTATCCTATTGTGTCAAGCATCGTGCGTCTCAACGAAAAGCTGCACCTGCTCATATCGAGCGTTGCCGGTAGTAGTGTCCGTTCCTGCGCGGGTGCGAAATGGCCCAGGATATCGAGCATATCATCGCTAAGCCAGTGTGGACGTGTTGCCTCCCAGCGCAATTGGACCTGTCCCCCGATGGCGTCTGCTCCAGTTTGATCGTATGCTGCAAGCAGACGTTCCAGGAATGTTGGGTGCGCAATGACATCGTCGTCGAGAAAGATAAGAATCTCTCCTTGAGCCGCTTGTATGCCAGTGTTGCGGGCGTGGGAAAGTCCGTTCTGTGTCTCCGTGAGGCAGTGAACGTGCCAGGCGTCTTTGGAATTTCTTGTGGCCATCAAGGGACCGGCAGAAACATACGCGTTTACGGCGGCAAGCGTACCATCACGCGAATCGTTGTCAACTACAATCACCTCGAACATATCATAGGGTAGCGTTTGCCGGCGTAAGCTTGCTAATGCATTCAACACAGTATTCTGGCGATTGTATGTGCAAAGTATGATGCTACATCGTGGGCGTAGCTTTTCCTGTGTCTCATTGATGACTCGCTGCGGTGTATGTTTTGTTGTCAAGAAAGGTTCCTTTTCTACCCTTGAAGCAGGGACCTGTTTGACGACCGGAGGTGGAAATACCCACCATTCGACGGTCCATGCAGATGGGGTCCGGTCACGAGATGTCTTCGGCAGAGTAAAAATGTGCTGGTGCTGGACACTATGTGAGCAATAGTGCTGGCAAGTGCTGCTCCTGGAACGCCCCACATAAGGATGCATGGAATGCCAAGCCCGAGATGTAGAACTGCGGTTCCTACGCCAAGCCAAAGCTGTTCGCGTCTACGTGCATTTTGGGTGAGGTAGGTCAGGCCAACGGTTGCGGAACTGGCGAAGACGACGGCGATGAGCAAGATGCGCAGGGGTAGTACGACCGGGAGATAAGCAGCGCCAAAGCAGGTCTCGATAAGAAGTGGACAGCAGAATGCAAGCGCTAGGCACAGCACTGCGGCGATACTGGTAATCGTACACGTCGTGCGTACAAAAGCCGTATAAACACTGTATTGCCGTATGGAATGTCGCCGCGATTGCAGGGGGACGAGAAGGTTCTCAAAGCATCGTGGGGCAACTTTTATTAGACGTGTACAGAGTAGTATGCCAAGTGCATAAAAACTAAGCATGGCTGGTATATGCCAGTAAGTAAGCAGGAGGAGGAAAAAAAGCAACTCACGCCAGATAACGCTATCGGACAAGAAGAGCAACCATGTAGGACGGTACCCACGCTCGACCCGCTCACGTAAAAGTGGTCCTGGCTCAATCGCTGTGTGTAGTGGAAGCAGTCTGACGATACATAGCAGGGCAAGTGTGAGTGTTATGATGTTCGCGAGGGCCGGTGCCAGGAGGAGCATGCCTAAGGGATTGCCGTGTATTCTGACTGCAACGAGTACAAGACTCAACTGCAACAGTGTGTTGAAAAAGCGTATTCCTGCAAGCAGATCATAATGACGCAAGCCCTGCAAGGTCGTACTGACAATGGCACTTAAGAGCAATGGTAGTGTACCCAGTCCTGCAATCAACAGCAGATACAGCGGAAGAGCACCTCTAGTGAGGAGGGCTAAGACCGCTGCGAGAGGAATATAGGCGAGGCAGTAGAACAATATACGGCGGCACTGTAGGCGCCAGAGCAGATGGAAAATGCCAGCAACACTACGCGCTGTTTCGGACTGCCCAATTTGGGCAAGTGTACAACTTGCCAGCGGTGTCATTCCTATACCAATGATGGGTAGGATTAAGGCGGCAGACCATTGAATGAGAAGAAAAGTACCCAATTTTTGTGTGCCGAGGGCGCGTGCAAATACGATATACATGCCGAAGCGAGCACAGAGGGAGCAGTATGTTATGACTGTGTGCCGCGCTACTGGTAGACCAATGTATTGCTTGGCGCTACGTCCATTGATGAGAAACATAGTTAACTCCAAAAACTAATTGTATAGAAGACAAACTATAAAGAAGATATACATTCCTCAATCATAAATAGTGTCAAGAAGTCTTCCTCCATTTCGGAATGAGTATTGTGCGCTTCCTCCAAGGTATCTTCTGTATCTGCTACCCTTTTATCCTCTTCTGTAACAAGGCATGGAATAGAAGTATCGAAGCCAAAAAGATACATGCTCTCAGTGGAAGCGAGATTGGTGCACACATTTGAGGGGAGAAGACTTTCTGGAGGAAGCATCTCCTGAAGAGGAAGCAAAGCTGGATCCCATACAATGCGCCATTGTGTCGTGCTGTTCATATAAATAGAGCCACCCTTCCATCATCAACCCAAGAACTATTCACCTGTATTATTATACAGCATAGCACAGCAGTAAAATACGTGTTTCTGGTAATGAAATGGGTACGTTCAGGATGCTTATGGAGCTTTGGCCCGAACGCAGGAGCGAAGATGAGCCATTGCCATATCTCTCATTTCTATCCAGCTATCCATCGCAACGTCTATTACATATGTTTCCCTACGAGTTAGCAAGTCGCTATCATTGTATTCCAGTTGGTGCGGAACGTGGCGTTTTAACGCTGGCGACCTGTGAACGGCTACAGCAGGAGACGGTGCTTTACTTGAGAGAGGTGATACAACGCAATATCTTCCAAGTGCGTTGCAAGGCGGGAATGATTGATGATGTCTTACGTCACTGGAAGCAGGCGATAGCGGTATGAGAGTATGACGCTCTCCCAGGAGGATGGAAGGAGAGCGTCAAGGGAATATTATGCAACGGCAGGGGTAAATTGTGTTCGCGTTGCGCGGTCAGCCAGTCCCTCATCCATATCTGTGAGACGTAACACTCGTCGTAGATTATTAAGGGCGGCCTGGATACGCTTCTTTAGCGTATTTTCGGATGTTTGTAACACCTTTGCCATCTCTGGCAGAGTCATACCATTATAATAGTGCAAAACGATTACTACCCGCTGCTTGACAGGCAATTCGTTAATGGCTTGCGCAAGGTCCCAATCGCGTTCCAAGCGTCCCTTGTGATGATCGGCAATTTGTGCGATCAAGTCTATCTCTTGTTCCGAGAGCGATTGACGCATAAAGGCGGTCGTGCGAGCAAGACGCCGCTTAAAACTGATGCACTGATTGACAACAATACGCATCAACCAAGGACGAAGCGCGCCAGCTTCGCGCAAGTCCGGTAAGTGGTGCCATGCTTGGATAAAAGCGTCTTGTACCACGTCCTCGGCGATATCGCGGTCTGCCACAATCATAATTGCGGTCCGCAACATTAACGCGCCATACATCTCGACGATCTCACTGAAAGCCCTCTCGTCTCCCTGCAGCGCTCGTGAGACAAGCACACGTTGCTCGATCTGCTTTTCTTCAGCTGAAGGCGTAACGGTTTCCGGCATCAAAATAGGTGGTTGTGTCTCGGGCATAGGCTCTACATAAAGTTCTGTATCAGTAACTGAAGGTGTTAAAACGGCAACCATGAATGGCATCCTCCTACGTAACATTATACAAACTATATACATAGTTATAACATAACGAGGACGACAAAGGAGGTGTGCCAACCCATGATTTTTGTCGTGTGTAATTTTAGGTCTATTTACGGCTAAAGCTTTCACGAAAGCTGTGCAAACATTGTACAAAGACTGCGCATACGTTATATAGCATTTCGAGCTGCATCATCTGGTACATGAGCTTCGCCAAGTCCTTTATCAACCTGTTCTTTGGCTTGTTGCTTCACTTGTTCGAATTGTTCGGGATGGGTAGCACGCCACTGACCCCATATAGCGACAATCAAAGCTTGTAACACCCCTGCTACGGGCGAGGCAAACAACGCGCCCCATATGCCAAAGAGTTCGGCACCAGCAATTAAAGCGAAGAGCGAAATGATAGGGTGGAGGCCAACTGCTTTCCCTACGATACGTGGACCCACAACGTCGCCTTCGACCACATGTACGCCTAAGAAGTAGACGAGTACCCCTAACGCGATGGGCCAGCCGTGTGTAAACCCGATCAGTACACAGACTGCGCCGGAGATGAACGTTCCAATGATGGGAATGAAAGCCATAATAAACGCTAACACACCAAGAAAAACGGCGTATGGCAAGCGGAAGAGAAACATACCGATGCCAACGAGAAAACCAATCAAAACCGCGAGGATAAACTGACCTCTAATGTAGCCACCGACAACACGTTGTAGCGTATCAACCACAGCATTAGCGCGCGCTGGTCGTGGTGCATTGCGACGTATCCAATTGGCAATGCGAGAACCGTCAAGCAACAGGTAAATGCTTAAGACCGCGACAATGATAGTATTGAGGATAACATCAAAGACACTACGAAGAAGCGGCACCGCATCGCGTGCGACTCCACCTACCTGTTCTGATATCTGCTGACGTGCTGTAACGAGTTGAGCATGGGTAATGCCGAAGCCCGCCAGAGTTTGTTCAATTGGATTTGATGTATCACCTGTCCCCAAGTTAAGGAGCGAAGGAATATCTCGTGCAAACGAAACCGTTTGTTGTACAGCGGCTCGTGCGATGAAATAGACCAACAAGCTGACCGCCCCTAACACAATCAGATACATAATAAGAATGGCCACAAAGCGTGGCATAAAACGCTGTAGAAATCTGACTCCTGGCGCAAGTGCATATGCTAACAAGGCGGCAATAGCCAGAATGAGCAAGGAGGTTACGATATGAGACGCACCCCAGAGAACGACAGCGGTCAATGCGATCCATGCAAGGATGGCAATCGGAATGTCGCGTCTCCGTGCCCATTTTGAGCGTTCGCTCTCGGCACGTGGAACTGTAAGCTGTGTTTTGTACTCGGTATTGGTTGCCATGAATTTCTGCTTCCTATAGTCTTTAGGTCAATATAAGTCCGACGAAACTAAGAATACGTTGGAACACTGTAGTATGGTTGTAATACGAATGGAAGCATAAAAAAGGAGAAACCATTATGGTTTCTCCTCAGAAACTGGGGTACAGGGATTCGAACCCCAATCGGCCGATCCAGAGTCGGCAGTCCTACCGTTGAACGATACCCCAATGTGTCTTTGCGAGGAGTATGATACCGCACTGTGCAGGAAATGTCAAGTACAGAATTCGCTTGAAAACAACAGTATGTTGTTTTCCAAATGTCCTAGTCCTTCTAATTGTTTTTAGGACCTCGTCATAGCCTCTGATATAGGGATTAAACACTTGTAGGGGTCTCATTCCATTACACCCTCGTCCCGCATTACACGCTGAACGAGGGTGTAATAGAATGAGACCCCTACAAAAGTTATATTTCTAAAGATGCGGCTATAGAGCTGTAAATAGACAGCTATCATTTGATACCCCGTATATTCTCCCTATAATGTCGAGTGGAAGGGAAGGGTATGAGCCGTCTCATGCTACTAACCTTATGTTGGATAGGGATGAATGATACATGCGTAAGGCATCGTTGACCGGGCATGTATCTGGGGAGGCGAAAACTCGACGTATGGAACGCACACCATATCTTTCTATTATTGTACCGGTCTATAATGAAGAAGAGAATGTACTTCTGCTTCATACAAGTCTCACACGTGCCCTGCGAAAACTGGATGCGAACTATGAGGTTGTCTATGTAGACGACGGCAGCACAGATGGTACCTTTGTACAACTCAAGTATCTTGTGGTAAGTGATGCACGCGTACGGACTGTACGCTTGCGTCGAAACTTCGGACAGACCGCTGCAATTGCCGCAGGCGTTCAGCATAGCACTGGCGATATCCTGGTCTTTATGGATGGAGACCTGCAAAATGACCCCATTGACATTCCACGCTTACTGACAAAACTGGAAGAGGGCTATGACGTTGTGAGTGGCTGGCGTAAGCATCGCCAGGACGCGAGCCTGAGCCGCAAGCTTCCATCGTGGCTTGCTAACCGCCTCATTTCAAGGGTAACAGGTATTTACCTACACGATTATGGATGCACGTTGAAAGCGTATCGTCGCGAGGTATTTCAGCACCTGCGTCTCTATGGTGAGATGCATCGTTTCCTCCCCGCTTATGCAGCACTGGCTGGAGCCGCGATTACCGAAATGGAAGTCACACATCATCCACGTCAATTTGGAGTGTCAAAGTACGGCATCTCGCGTACGATTCGTGTGATTCTTGATCTGGTAACGCTCAAATTCCTGGGTAGTTATGGCACGAAGCCAATGTATCTCTTTGGCATGCTTGGTGTTGGTGGCCTTGCCGCCGGTAACTCATTGCTGGCTCTTGTTGCGGGGCAAAAGGTATTTGGTGCTCGTGTGCGTGTGCATCGTAACCCACTCCTACCTCTTTCTATGCTATGTTCCGGTTTTGGACTGCAATCTATGCTCATGGGTCTGGTTGCTGAAGTCCTGATGCGCACGTATCACGAAGCGCAGGGCAAAGCACCCTATGTTGTGCAAGATGTATTCTCGTTTCATTCCTTGACAGCAGAAGAAAGCAATATTCCAGCCCCTCTCGTAACTCGATAATAAGGAGATTTTTGTGAGAAACGCTCTAACAATTTCACGCCGTACGAATAGAATTGCATGGTTAGTCGTTCCGATCCTGTTAATGGCACTGGCTATAATCGGTGGCGTAAGTATATTTATGGCTCAGGCAGCCCCGGCATCTCCATTAAGTGGACATTATGTGTTTCGAGGGCTAACGGTCTCTGGTCCCAAGCATGGCGTCTATATTACCGGTCAGATGGAGCTTTCTGTGAGCGGTACATCGGTCAATGGCCACTTGTGTGGTCTCAATGTGAGTAGCGCCCCCAGTCACTGTACGGTCGTTACGGGTACAGCAGTTGATAGCACTGTGAAGTTGACCATTAATTCAGTGGGTAGCTTTCCAATTATTCACGCTACCGGAACATTTACCACCAATCTGATTCATAAGGGTGCGACAGGCTTTGCTGGTACTTACACAGTTGGCGCAGGTGTGACCATCTCCAGTGGCAACTGGACAGGATTGAGTACGTCTGCCTCTTCAATTGCTGGTTCCTGGGACTTCTATTCTATTGTGCAGCAGGGCAAGGAAAAAGGACATCAGATACACGCGAGAATGATTCTTATACCTCATGCTAACGATACATATACCGGCATTTTGTGCCTCAAGAACAACACCCCTTGCACTTCTGTTAAGGGAACCTACCTCTATGGCTACATTCGTTTGTCTATTGGCAATCCTACCGTCCTTACGCTAACTGGCAGCGTCTCCAACGCTAAGCATATTGCTAGTGGCCAGTTCTATAGCAACGATAAGACAAGTGGTGACAAAGGTTACTGGGTGATGCGCCACAATGAGAGCGAGGGTTAGGCCTTTCTACGAAGAAAAGGTATTCGTGGTTGGGATCAGGGTACCTGCAAGGGGAATACTCTGGTCCCTCTGGAAAAAACACTATGAGAATACTGATGATTTCGCCCCAACCATTTATGGAGCCGCGCGGCGCACCATTCTGTGTGCAGCAGCATGTGCAATCATTGTTGGAGCAGGGCTATACAGTTGACCTTGTAACGTATCCAATTGGAAAAAACGTATCGTTGCCCAATCTTACTATCTACCGTGCTCCTATGCTACCGGGCATTCGAAGTGTAAAGCCGGGAGCCTCATTTGCGAAAATTCCATTGGATATTGCAGTATTTTTCACTGCCTTCTGGCGGCTCTGCTTGCGGCGATACCGTTACATTCATACGCACGAAGAGGCGGCGCTAATGGGGATTGTGCTGCAGGCGCTCTTTGGGGGCAAGCATCTCTATTATATGCACTGTGACCTGTCACAACTTGTGCCACAGTACCCATTGCTTGTTGCACTTGTCGAAGCGGGGCAACAGTTTATGATCCGTAAGGCTGATGCTGTTGTAGCTTTTTATCCTGATCTCGCGATGTCAGCTCAACGAAAAGCGCCGCACACGCCTGTATATACTATCTTACCACCAGCAGTGGACGAGGGCCTACCGGTAGCGCGCGATGAGGACGTTGCCAGACTGCGTGCGAACCTCTCGCTGGAAGGGCATCCAGTATTGCTCTACACTGGAACGCTTGAGAACTACCAGGGATTGGACACGCTAGTGAGGAGCATTCCACATGTGCTGCATGAGTTTCCAGAGGTGCGCTATGTCATTGTTGGTGGAAAACCAGAGCAGGTTGCAGCCCTAAGGTTACAGGCACAGCAACAAGGCGTATTCGAGGCAATGCGCTTCGTGGGACAACGCCCACTAGAGGAGATGCCCGCGTATATGGCCCTAGCCGATGTGCTGTTAAGTCCACGTAGTAAGGGTACGCACACGCCGTTGAAACTCTACACCTATCTCCGTTCAGGAAAATCTATTCTGGCAACAGACATCTTATCGCATACGCAGATACTTACGCCCGAAATTGCCATGCTTGTCCCGTCGACTGAGGATGGGTTGGTCCAGGGGACATTGGAGTTACTGCGTAATCCAGCGCGTGCACATATGCTGGGTGAGCGTGGGCAAGCCTACGCCCAGCAATATTATAGCTGGCCCGTCTTCATTGAGAAAAGTAGTCAGGTACAGCGCGAATTTGTCCATGCTCATTAAAGCTTCTAAAAAAAATTATATAGTTATGTGGGGGAGGAAGAAGATATGCGATGTCTTGTTACTGGCGTTGCTGGTTTTATTGGTTCGCATCTCGCTGAGCGACTATTAAGCGAGGGACATGAGGTGTGGGGTATCGATGCATTTATCGACTACTACCCACGCTCATTTAAAGAGGATAACATCGATAATTTATGGTCGTGGCAAAACTTTCACTTAATCGAACGAGACCTGCTCTCGGTCTACCTGCCACCACTATTAGAGGGCGTGGATTGGGTATTTCATCTCGCAGCGCAGGCAGGAGTGCGAGGTAGTTGGGGGCATGATTTTACACGCTACGCCGATTGTAATGTGCTAGCAACACAACGCTTGCTTGACGCCGTCTCTCAGGCCAAGGATATCCGTCGTTTTATTTACGCCTCCTCGTCATCCATTTATGGAAATACAATGGCACTGCCAATAACCGAGGATACCACGCCTCATCCGGTCTCGCCCTATGGAGTGACAAAGCTCGCGGCGGAGCACCTGTGTTCGCTGTATCATCAAAACTTTGGTGTGCCTACCGTGTCGCTGCGTTACTTTACTGCCTATGGTCCACGACAACGGCCTGATATGGCCTTTCATCGTTTCTGTAAAGCGATGATAGAGCACAATCCTCTGCACATTCATGGAGATGGACAGCAGACGCGAGACTTTACGTATGTCTCTGATATCGTCGAGGCGAATATGCTGGCCGCGACGAGAGAGGCGGCGATCGGTCAAATTATGAATATCGCAGGCGGGTCGCGCGTTTCGCTACTGCAAGTCGTGGACCTGTTACAGGATATCGGAGGAACTTCACTTCCTATTGTGCACGGACATGAGCAGCATGGAGACGTTCGCGATACCTATGCTGATACCACACGTGCACAACAGTTGTTGGGCTATCATCAAAAAGTGACGCTGGAAGAAGGACTGAGGGCTGAGCTAGCTTCTATGCTTGCTGTATACAAGCAGCAGCGTATTCCGGTTGTTGTGGCCTAGAGCTGAAGTTGACAGAACAGGACAGACCAATGAGCCACAAACTCCGCTATACACGGTTGCGAGACTTTGCGAGCACGCCGGGCTTCACAAGCATGCCAGACATCTCCCTGTTGCCGACAGAAAGAATGAGTGTAATAGAGCATGCTCCAAGTGTAGAGCAGGTCCCGATAAGCATAACGTCTAAAATGCCAGCAACGACAGAGTTTAGGGAAAAAAAGTGGAGTACAACAGCTATTCGCGTTGGTTTCACAATCCTCCTCTTTGCCGTTCTGTTTCGGTCTGTATCCTGGTCACTCTTAGTACAAACGCTCACACAGACAGAACACGGAATGCTGCTTGTGGGCGGCATCGTGGGGTTTTGTGGCATTATCTTGAGTGCATATCAATGGCGTAACTTGCTGAAGATTGAGCATATCACGAGTGATCTCGCCGATCTGATCAATCTCTATATCGTGGGCATCGCATTCAGTCATTTTCTGCCGACGGGCATGGGGGGGGACGCGATAAAAGCGCTTTATGTGGGACGTGAGTCAGGCAATAGCCCAGGTTCGGCAAGTGCGGTGTTGTTGTGTCGCATTATTGGCTTCTTCGGCATGCTCTTTATAGCACTACCCACACTACTCCTCTGGCATGACCGCCTTGATACAAAGCTTGTACTCCTGTTTCTCCTGTTGACGTTTCTAGTAGCAGGCATGATCCTAGGGGCGTTGCTCGCTGTGATATATCTGCCACGCTTTCTGCGCGGACGATGGTCCCGGCATCGGTTTCTCACGACGGTCATAAAAATTGGTAGTGCCGTAAATAAAACGATTCAGCGCCCGGCGGCATTGTTTACTGCGAACCTGTATGGTATGGCCTTCTGGTTGGTCGCGATCCTAAATTGCTATTGCTATGCGCAGGCACTCCGCCTGGAGGCTCCGCTCTATTTCTATTTTTTCGTTGTGCCCTTGATCTCAATGATATCGTTTCTGCCTATCTCCATCAATGGCTTTGGCCTGCGTGAAACTGCGTTTGTCTACGCATTTTCTACCGTGCATATACCCTCGGCACCCGCGCTCCTGCTAGCCCTGTTAATGGATGTACAGGCACTGTGTTTTGCTCTTGCTGGTGGTGGTATCTATCTTCTGATGGGCAAAAAGCGACAAACCATGCGTGAACGAAAGGTGGCGTGAAGAGATGACAAACGATGCGAACGAGCGTACACCGTTTAAGCTTGGAGGGCTTGGAGCGTACTTACCACATGAGACACAGGCGAGGTATTCTGATAGTGTGTCGCAGCAGCCTACGGCTGTACAGGTAGCTCCACCATCACTGCCTGGATGGGCGAGCGGGCGCGAACCTGCATTATCATTCCCAAAGAATGACGGTGGAAAAGTACCAGCACTAAAAAATATACTGCGTCCGAAAAGTATTGCTCTTGTGTTGGGTGGACTGTGCCTGTGTGCTATCGCACTCGCAATCTGGTTGACGACACGAGGTGTTTCAGATGTAACGCTCTATCAAGTCGGCAATCAAAATGTGACCCATACGATAGGTGGCGGCGGTATTGTATTTCCATACCAGCAACTCTCTATCTCTTATCCCTCGACAGAACGCGTGGTGGCCGTACTGGTGAAGCCTGGGGATACGGTGACGTTGAACCAGCCCCTGTTAAAGCTTGACCCAACACAGTTAAGCGCGCAAATTACCCAGGCATCGAATGATGTGTCGGCGGCACAAGCGTATTTGAATTCTGTCTCATCTGGCGGAAACGCAATTGCTATCGCGCAGGCGCAGCAGTCCTACGAGCTAGCGAAAAACAAATATAACGCACTGGTTGCACAAACATCCTCAACCATATTGCACAGCGGTAATCTTATCGCGCCCCTCGCCGGTGTGGTAACGGCGGTCAATATCAACGCGGGCGAAGTCTTTTCAGCCAACACATCGCTCGTCACGATCATGGACGAGTCAAAAGTGGTGGTACGTGTCAAGATACCGCTCATCAATCTTCAGCAGATACAGGTTGGGCAGTCCGCGACTGTTACACCTTCGGCCTTACCAAATGTCAATCTTAGCGGTGCGGTAAGTGCCGTTATTCCACGCGCCGACCCACAAACGGATACCTTTGAAGTCTGGATTGAAATTATCAACACGAACGGCACTTTGTTGCCGGGCATGAGCGCGTTTGCGCGCATTCAAGCCAAAAGCGCGGCCCTGACTGTACCACGACTGGCACTACTGAATGTTGATCGCGAATCCATTGTTTTTGTCGCGAACAATGGACATGTACATATTGCTCGCGTGCAGGTCATAGGGCAAAGTGGAAGCTCGATGCTTGTGAGCAAGGGACTACGAAGCGGCGATCGGGTCGTTGTGGTTGGAAACGATACCCTACGCGATGGGCAGGCGGTTCGGATACGGGGAGTGGAAAGGGCGTAGTCTTTTGACGAGTTTATCTACTTTTGCCCAAAAGCAGGGCGGATACAAGGGAAATATCCCTTCTAAACACATCGCCTCTCCCTCTACATTCTCGTATAAAAAAGGTGTTCCATTTGCAAGCGCGCTGGTCCTGTTCGTGGGGAGCTTTTTGCCATGGCTGAAAGACCCTTTAGGCAATGCGTATAACGCGTGGAGGCTACCCCTGCAATTAGGCTGGTGGGAGGGTTCGCCGGTTGTCCTAACCTATGTGCTCAACTATGGAACGTTGAGCATATGTTGTGCTGGATACTGCGTGCTTGTCGCGGGTGCCGCAGTCCGACCTTTTCGTGGAAGTCGTTATTTTGCCGACAGGCATGGAATAGCTACTTTTGTGTGCATTGCTCCTCTGGTATTGTTTTGTCTGCAATACCTGCTTATTGACTTGCCATTTATGGCTTCCCTCGCGCAACGTGAGACACAGTTGCTCTTGATACAGCATCACTTTGGCTATCATTCCGCTGCACAACGCATCGCCATCAATCCTCTGGCGCTCGATATCACCTCTATGCAACAACGAGCGGTTTTATTGTTTGATCAAGCGTCGATTGGCCTATTTGGACCATGTCTTTC
>CAXTCR010000045.1:7948-21534 GCA_964242555.1 uncultured Ktedonobacteraceae bacterium | reverse complement strand
GCGAGTCGTTGCCTGGTCAATACCCTGTAACGCTTCGACTTGCCACTGGGCCAGTACTGGTCCTTTGCCACGCGCGGTTTGCACAAGAAGTGTTTGCGCAAAGCCTTTGAGTACCGCAAGCGGAGTACGCAGTTCATGGGCTGCAATGCCAATGAACTCGTCTTTCAGGCGTTCGGTCTCCTTGAGAGCAGTCACATCTTGGTGAACCACAATTGCTGCTGGTTCTGCCCACTCAGCAAGATGCTCCTGGACCTGTGCTGGATAGGCATACAGTTCATGCACCTTGAGGGCGACAGCATTCACAAGAACTGGAATACTAGTGCCATCGGGGTGCCGAATGCTCTCCTGATGCTGATACACCGATGTTTCTTGATGAAGTGCTCGTAGCGTTGCGAGTTGGCAGTCTTCAAGGGGAGTACCATCAACATTGAAGATACGTATCTGGTTTTCTGCGAGAAAGGATGTAAAGGGTTGACCTTGAGGCCATTCTGCCCCCCAAAGCGTCTTTGCAGCTCTATTGGCAAGCACAAGGTGAGCATCTCTTCCTCGCACAAGATACACGCTACTTGGCAGTTCATCGAGAATAAGTTGGAGCAGGGCTAGTCGGCTGTTATCCTCAGCGTGTGCCATGCGTTCAACCTCACGCATGCGACGTTCGGTAACATCGTGCCAAACAATCACGGCTCCATACGATGCGAGAACTGAACGGCTCGTTTCCTCTTGATGCAAAAATACAGGACCAGAGGACACGAGTGGATGACGAAGCGGAGAGACAGTAACAAGATATTCTTTTGTCTCCCCATATGACTCATCGAGTGATACCGTCTTGGTATCTATAATCTCGTCACGTGATGCAGCGTTGACTGCCGAATTCAGGAGCGTGTCGAAAAGTCGCTTGCCCTCGCTATGTTGTCGTAGATGTTCTCGCAAGCGACGGGCGACCGTATTCTCACGGAGAATACTACCTGCTTTATCAACAAGCATCACTCCATCCGCAATACTTTCAAAGATCGCATTCAGTTCGTGTGTACGCATCTGTGCTGAGCGATAGAGTCGTGCATTTTCGAGGGCAACCGCAGCCTGAGCGGCAAGGCCAACGAGTACGATCTCATCTTCTGTGGTAAAACGTCCTGGCTCAGGATGCCCCAAAAGTAGCCCACCACGCACCTGTTTCTCCGAGTCAAGTAGGGGAGCACCCAGGAAACTGCGAAGAACAGGATGACCGTGAGGAAGCCCTATAGAGTGCAACTCATCTGAAGGGACCCGTCCGTGTGCGTAGGCAGAGGCAGCTTCTCTAGCGATGTCTCGTGACTCTTTGCGAGGTATCTCTTGCAGAGATGCGATATGTGTCAGCACATCTGGAACCAAGACTGAGACCCCATGGTGGAAAATGGGCGCGAGCAATCCTTCGCCACCGAGCGGCATGTGACGAAAGAGAGCTTCCTGCTCTGCCGTCACCCCTATCACAGCAGCTAAATGAAAGAGGTTTCCTTCGGCAGGAACGAGCTGCCCCGACGCGTCGGTGGGACGTAAGCTAAACGCGGCGAAGCGCGCACCAGTAAGTTGACATGCTGTCTCTGCAATCAGGTGGAGAAGACGACTTTCATCCAATTCTCTCGTGAGCGCCGCGCCAACTCGACTCAAAGCAGCAACGCGCTCTGTCAGGGAGAGTTGTTTGTCCGTCTCTTTAAGCTTCATGCTCTCTCTCCTTCCCAAGGAAAAAGCGTTTCTTTCTCTACCTATCCCCGCGAAATAGTGTAGCTTTATCATATCATCTCCCTGTGTATATCACAAACTACTTCAATCAAACACCATGAATTCCTACCTCCATTTGTGATGCGATTGTGATATTAAGAGCGTATTTGTGCTGTTTTTGTGAACTCCTCTTCTGTATAATAAGGTCTAGCACACATAGCCGTGCTGTGCTGTGTATACAATCACGAGGAAAGCGAGAAGTCACATGGACACGCACCAAAAGCAGATAGAGCAATTTCTCCCAGAGGTCGTCGCGACCTTCCGAGACCTGACACAACTTGCTCATCGAGGAGCATTTATGATGAGCGAGGTGCCTTCCTCGGTTCCTGAAACGCTTCTCGAACGGCTCGTGCTGCTTTGCCATGCATCACAAGGTGCAATTTTTCTCGTAACATCAGATCCATCTGGTTCAGGGGCAATATCTCCATCTTTGACGCTCGACGGAAGAACACCTCGTCCACTCGCCACCTATAAGATGAGCGAGGAGGAAATGCAGCTACTCCTCACCCCGTTTTCTACAGACTGCCCCTTGACCTCTCCCTCACCTAGCGACTCTTGCTGGTTACACTGGTGCCTTCCTCTCATGCTTTCCCTCCCCACTCGGCAGGATGAGGGAAGAGGCAGCCATCGGCAAGAGAACATTTCATCTACGCTGTCTGCTCTCATGTTGCTGGGATGGGAAGCACATGATGATGTGTCTCGGAACGCCGATATTCAGAAAGCATCTCTTGTTCTTCCATCTCTTGCTGATGCGGTGGCACTCGTGCTTGTTCGTATACTTTCAGATAGAACCCCTAGCGAACGAGAGACGCATGGAGACCAGAAGGCATTGTGCAAGGGGAACTCGCTCCAAGCAGAACTGTTGGCAACAGTGAGTCATGAATTACGAAGCCCCCTTGCCTCCATTAAAGGGTATGCGGCAACGTTACTTCATCATGATCGCCGTATTTCGCGTGAAGAACGCCACGAGTTTCTTCTAGCAATTCACGCGGCAAGCGACCGATTGGCTCAGGTGATTGCCTCCCTACTGGAGATGTCGGAGTTGAAAACGGGTGACATTGATTTGAAGCGAACATCAGTCGATATTGTCCACCTCGTTCGCGAAGTGGTCATGATGCTAGAGCAACGTGCGCAAGGATCGGCGGAAACGTTGCGTGGAACAAAAGCGCTTTCCTCACATCCAAGCTTTGTCGTTCGCCTCGATCACCACTTGGAAGAGCTTGCTCAAGATTCATTGCTTCTTGAGGCGGATAGAGGGCGACTCAGACAAGTGTTCGATCACCTTTTGCAGAATGCTGTCCTGTACACATCCGAAGGAGGCCTTGTTGAGGTGAAGCTGCGTCTGGTGCTCTCTCCTACTGACGTGCAGCAGTTTCGTCAGGAGTCACGAGAAACTGTGTCAAATATGACACAAGCGCAACACCGTTTTGGACAGATTGTGGTCATAAGTGTGCATGATACCGGGAAAGGGATTGCGAAGCACCATCTTTCCAGAATATTTGAGCCGTTTTATCAGGTTGATACGCGCCTCACTCGTGAGACAGGGGGACTTGGGTTGGGACTAGCGATCTGTCAGTATCTTATCGACCTGCACAATGGAATGCTCTGGGCAGAAAGCGAAGTTGGGAAGGGAAGTACATTTTATGTGTGCCTACCCTATTCCGACCATACACATCTAGAAGAAAACTCTATCGTACATATGGAAGCGGGATGTGAAAGGAGAAACGCCTGATGCCAGCAAAGAAAACGACGATTCTCACCGCCGATGATGATCCACAGCTCCTCCGTCTTGTAGCACGCAATTTGGAGTTTGAGGATTACCATGTGCTGACAGCGAGTGACGGGAAACAAGCCCTTGACCTGATCGAGCAACATAGCCCCGATGCGGTGTTGCTTGATGTGATGATGCCGAAAATGGATGGATTCGCCGTCTGTCAGCGTGTTCGCGAATTTTCTGCGGTTCCTATCATTCTCGTAACTGCTCGTGGACAGGACCAGGACAAAGTGCGCGGACTCGATCTGGGGGCCGACGATTATTTAACGAAACCATTTAGCGTTGATGAGTTGCTTGCGCGTGTACGAGCAGTGCTCCGACGAGCACAGTTTGCGACGCAAGACTCGACCCAGGGAATGCGCTCAACGACCACGATTGGCAATCTGACAATTGATTATGCCCAGCATCTGGTCACACTCGATGGCGCTGAGGTCTTCTTGACTCCGGTTGAGTATCGCTTGCTCTCCTATTTAGCACAAAACGCAGGACGAGTTGTGACGCAGGGACTCCTCCTAGAACATGTTTGGGGGGCAGACTATCTTGGTGAGAGTCATATGCTTCAGGTCAACATTAATCGTCTGCGTCGAAAGTTAGAAGCTGATCCTTCACATCCACGCTACATTCTTACGAAAGTGGGCATCGGCTACATGCTAGCGGCTCAACCAGAGGCACATACGGTCAAATGAATGTATAGTGAGAAGCGGCCCCTGAATTCAGGGGCCGCCCTTTTTTGCATTCGCTCTACGTCAGGCTGTGAGATTGTACTGGTGTGATGCGGGAGCTAATGTGCGATGTTTTATGATTATTGCTCTAATGAGCGCAATATTTGTCAGAAGAATAATGAGCGAGAGCGGTGGGAGCAATGCGTCCAGGTCGACGCCTTCGCCATTTGCAGCGTCCCCACTAAAGGTGGGAAAAATCCATCCACCAGCCCAAAAGTGAAAATTCACAGTCAGGAGTGCGCCACCCATTGCTGCCAGACTTACTCCAACGCTCGCTATTACCAACACGCGTCTTCCTGCTTCTCCAGTGAGACGCGTACTGAACAGCAAAAGGAGAATATGAGCGAGAAGTACAACTCCTATCGCTATCTCTACCCATTGGATAAAATAACCAAAAAGGACACTATGTGGCATCACTACATCCTTGAGAAACGAGACATACCATCCGTTGGGATTATCTTTGATTCCTCCCTGAAGTGTATCGGCCAGTCCTTGAGGAAACGTGCCGGATAAAACTTTATTTATTCCAGATGTAACCCACTCCCAGGCAAGAACGCTTTCAATGGCCGCTAGTAAAATGTGAGCCGTTTGAGATAAAAAGATTTTTTTTGTGATGGCTCTGTAATGTTCTCGGACTACACTAGAAGTAATCGAAGTCGAGGACGGTGAAACAGCGGTTTCCACACCGAGGAGTGGGAAGTTTCTTCTGCCTTCACCTGCACATCTACGAGTTGTACTTGTGTCTGTGTATTCAAGATGAAAAGGAGTTCTGAGCATGTTTCGACATATTCTCGTTCCGTTAGATGGTTCCTCACTTGCTGAAAAAGCCCTTCCACACGCAGCGCGTCTTGCGAGAGCAAGTAGTGGGACGATCACGCTGTTGCATGTTATCAATCCAGCTGTTGAGTACGGTCCCTATATTGGTCAGCCCTACGGATATGCTATCAGCGCGATTGACGCAGATAATGCGGATGCGCATCGCTATCTGGACACAGTTGAACATTCCGAGGTTCTCAAAGACATCAACGTACGTAAGGAAGTCCTGGTAGGTGAGATTGCGCAAAGCATCCTCGATTTTGAGCATAAGCATGTTACTGATATCGTTATGATATGCAGTCATGGACGTGCTGGGTTTAAGCGTTGGGCAATGGGAAGTATTGCCCAAAAGGTCGCACGCTATAGTGCGAAGCCTGTGTTTGTCATCAATGGCAGTCATGATCCTCTACCAGCAATGAATGCAACGTCTTCCACAAGCGTGCTTGTTGCCCTAGATGGTTCACAGTTTGCCGAAGCCGTTTTGCTGCCCGCAGCTCAGATCTGCGCCTCTCTTAATACCTTTCAACCAGGCAGGCTTCATCTGATTCGTGTTGTCGAACTCGCGCAAGTGATGCGAGACGAGGCAGCAGCATCCATTAATGAGATGAATGAACGAGCTATAGCAGAGGCACGAACCTACCTACAACAGGTTGAGCAGCGTTTCCATGAAGGCGACCTTGCACAGCTTCATCTTACTGTTACATCCTCTATCGTTACGGGATATGACACCGCAGACGTTCTGATACGTGAGGCGGAGCAAGGAGAATGCTGCAATAACGGGAACGAAGAAGGCTGCGATATTATTGCTCTTACGACACACGGACGAAGCGGCGTTCAACGATTTATCGTGGGAAGTATCGCGGAGCGTATCTTAAGTTCGACCCGGCTACCAATGCTGATTGTCCGCTCAACAGAAAACACTTCTGCAAGAGTAATGTAGGAATGAGAAGGATTAGACCCGCCATAGAAGCAATTGTACAGCAGGTCTAATCCTTCTCACTTTTTGTGATGCTCCTGTAATTTTCTTCATTTCGTTTGTGATAGTGCTGCTAGTAGAACTGCTTATAGTACGTAGCATCAGATGGAATACATCGAAGTTTTAAAGAGCGGCAAGCACGCCCGCGATATTTAGTAATAGAAAGAAAAGCTTATGCCCGCAAATGAGTTAGAGGCAGGAAGCAGCACATTTTAAAGAGATACATCTGAATGTGACCACTTTATCAGCGTGACTCACCATGTCGCCTGTAGAAAGGAAAGCACAAAGACATCACAGGACTATCACGAGAAGAGACGACGGTGTCACACATCGTTCCCACCTCTCATGTTCATCAATCAAAGAAAGAACCTGCTAAAGCCCTATCCGTTGAGAGCGGTCAAGGCAACTTATCATGTTCAGAAACAAGGAGCCTTTTGACCACTGTGATGAGTTTGTGATACTACGCGCACACTTTGTAAGTTTCGTGTGAGATAGATCAAGGATACTTAGAGTGCAAAAGATCAACAGCGATCTGGAAAAGCTAGACACAATGATGTGTCTAGCTTTTCCATTGAGCGTATTCTCTCTGGAGGTCACATGGATGCACTTGCCCTTGCTCGGTGGCAATTTGGAATTACCACTATTTATCACTTCTTTTTTGTGCCCCTCACGCTTGGTCTTTCCCTGCTCGTTGCCATCATGGAGACGCTTTACGTACGCACAGGCAACGAGACGTATAAGCGCATGACACAGTTTTGGGGGCGTCTCTTTTTGATTAACTTTGCGATGGGCGTGGTCACGGGACTGGTGCAGGAATTTCAATTTGGGATGAACTGGTCAACTTACTCGCGGTTCGTCGGCGATATCTTTGGAGCACCCCTGGCACTCGAAGCCTTGATTGCCTTTTTTATCGAGTCCACTTTTATCGGCATCTGGATGTTTGGCTGGGATAGGTTGCCGAAAATGCTGCACCTTGCCGCCATCTGGCTGGTCGTGTTTGGCACCAACCTCTCGGCCCTGTGGATATTAATTGCCAACTCGTTTATGCAGGAACCTGTTGGCTATACGCTTCGTCATGGACGAGCCGAGATGACGAACTTCTTTACCCTGATCACCAATCCCAATGTGTGGGTTCAATTTCCACATGTGCTTACGGCGGGTCTTGCCACTGCCGCCTTCTTTGTGCTAGGCATCAGTGCGTATCAACTGCTCAGAAATCGCGGTGATCGTGAGTTTTTCCGACGCTCCACACAAGTAAGCGTCATAGCAGCAGTTATTGCAAGCTTTCTCGTTGCCATCGTTGGACACGTTCAAGCACAGCACATGGTGCAGACGCAACCAATGAAAATGGCGGCAGCGGAGGCGCTCTGGAATAGCGAGGACCCCGCCTCGTTCTCCATCTTCACCATTGGCAACGAAAGGAGTCGTAGCGATGTATTCGCCATTCGCATTCCAGACCTGCTCAGCGTCTTCGCCTACAATTCGCTCGATGGCAAGGTGCAGGGCATCAACGAGCTACAGGCACAATATACACAAAAATATGGTCCTGGCGACTACGTGCCTCCAGTTGCCGTCACATACTGGAGTTTCCGCATCATGGTTGGCGCTGGAATGCTAATGATTCTGCTGTCGCTCGGCACATTATTTCTGATGATGCGCAACCAGCTTGAAAGAATGTGCTGGGTCCTCTGGGTGCTCCCGTTTACCATCGCTCTTCCTTATATCGCAAATAGTGCGGGTTGGATTATGACCGAAATGGGCAGGCAGCCCTGGCTTGTCTTTGGAGTGCTGAAAACAGCGGATGGGGTATCACCCACGGTTGGCTGGGGCACAGTACTCACCTCACTGATCGTGTTCACTCTGCTGTATGGTGCGCTTGCGGTAGCCGATGTGTATCTGCTCCAAAAGTACGCACGTATTGAGGTCACGAAGCCAGAGCTAGAGACCGAAGACGAAGCAGGCTCCTCGATTGCCGTGGCATATTAAGGAAAGGAGAGGAGCGCTATGGATCTCAATATGTTCTGGTTTATTCTTATCACCGTGTTGTTTATTGGGTTCTTCGTGCTTGAAGGCTTCGACTTTGGCGTCGGCATGCTGATCCCATTTCTGGGCAAAACTGACAATGAGCGTCGCATTCTGCTGGACACCATCGGCCCCTTTTGGGACGGTAACGAGGTATGGCTCATTACTGCGGGTGGCGCGATGTTCGCGGCTTTTCCAAACTGGTACGCCACGCTCTTCAGTGGCTTTTACCTCGCGTTGATGCTCATGCTGGTTGCGTTAATTCTGCGTGGTGTCTCCTTCGAGTTTCGCAACCGCGACGAACGTCCCCAGTGGCGCACGTTCTGGGATTGGGCTGCATTTGTCGGCAGTCTGCTTCCTGGCTTTCTCTGGGGAGTGGCAATCACCAACATCATCGAAGGCGTGCCGATTGATGCGCACATGAACTATGTGGGCGGCTTCTGGAACTTGCTTAACCCGTATGCCCTGCTCGGTGGTCTGACATTCGTCGCTCTGTTCGCGCTCCATGGGGCGATCTTCCTGAGTTTGCGTACACGGACGGAGTTACAAGAAAAAGCTTTCAAAGTGGCGGAACGACTGTGGTTGCCAGCAGTGATACTGGTCTTCCTGTACGTCATCATTGGCTACTTCACGACCGATGTGTTTGTGCGTTTGGGTGTCGATCCTGGTGTGGCACCACTTGGCGCAGGTGCTGCACTGCTCTCTGTCTACTGGTTTGTGAAGCACCGACATAGTATGTGGGCCTTCGCGATGACGAGCATCACTATTTTGCTCTCGACGCTGACGATCTTCCTAGGACTCTTTCCGCGTGTGATGATCTCGAGCCTCAATTCCAATTGGGACTTGACAGTATACAACGCTTCGTCGAGTCCCTACACGCTCACGATTATGAGTTGGCTCGCCATCACCTTCGTTCCCATTGTGCTCGCCTATCAAGGTTGGAACTACTGGGTATTCCACAGAAGATTAAGCGTTGAGGCCGAGAGTCATGTCTAAAATCAGAGAACTTCTCCACAGAGTATTCAGTATGCGGAGAAGTTCTCTGGTTGCTATAAGAGAAATATAAGGTGGGCGTAGCCTCAATGTTGTCATGAACCCATTGACTAAGAGCGACGAAGTGCTGCTAAGTAAACGCTTCAACATCTCAATGCGGTTGAGCAGTAGCTAGCGATAGAAGGGTGCACCTTTATGGCAGAAGAGTGAGGAACTGACGAAGGCACATATGCATCTGCCTTCCAAGTGCAAAAAAGGCGAAAGAGTCCGCCGAGACATCTTGCAGGAGATCAATAGGGACATGACGCTCGAGATCAACGCAGAGTGTTCCGTAGCTCTGTCCCTTGCGCCAAGCCCACTCATCCACTCCGTCGAGGTATTCTACAAGAACAGCATAAAAATGTATATAAATAGAGGAAAAGCAATATATGTTATCGTGTAGACTGAATGATATGAAGGACTTCAATCTCTGTTTATTCGATTGCTCCTAATACCCTGAGCGATTCTCGCTGTGCCTCCAGCAAACCTTGCACTCCATGAATATTCATATACTCGTATGGTCTATCGCTGCGTAGTACCCGCCGGTACAGCTCCGTCTCTACATCCCAGAGCACCAGATTTCCCTCATCATCGCCACTTGCGAGTAAATGCCCATTGGAACTAAATGCAACCGACCAGACCTGACCTCCATGAAGTACAGGTGTCTTGAGTATACGAACCCTTCTTTCCGGCTTGCTGACACTTAGTATAGACTCAGCCAAGCGTTGCTGGTCGGTATAAGAAGAGGCACCGTCTTGTCCTACACGATAAAGCTTGACACTATGAGCCTCGCCTCCAAGAGCCATTAGCCCTCCATCTCGATGAAATGCCATAGCCTTAGTCCAATTCGTGCGTCCTTGCTCTGATCTACCATTCAGGCTATAATGAGCCGTTTCTTTCTTCACATTCCATACGACAACGTTCTCATCGATATCGACACTCTGTACCGTGTCATCTGAAGTGAAGACGAGAGCAGCTATAGCACTGGCACTCCTCCGCAATGTTGTAAGGCATCGTCCACTTTGAAGATTCCAGACCTTGATTATTCCATCATTATCGCCACTTGCAAGCAAGCTTCCATCAGGGCTAAATGCAACCGTCCAAACCATTGTCGTATGCCCTTCCAACCGAGTCGGCTCGTCGTCCTCCACTTGCCCTCCTAGCCTCCAAATTTTCACTGTCCAATCAGCACCACTACTTGCTACAAGTGTTCCATCGGGACTGAAGACGACCGACCAGATCATCGTTGTATGCCCGTAGAGCGTCTTGCACCTATAATTGTTATTATTTTCTCCTATATCTTTCACCTTCCACAACTTTACTCGAGCACCCTGATCGTCTCCACCACTCGCAAGCAGTTCTCCATTTGAACTGAAATCAATCGACCAGATACGTCCTGCGTGCGCTTGAAATGCCGTGAGACAACGACCACTCTGAACATCCCACACTCGCAATACACCAGAGTCGTCCCCCTCAGCAAGTAGGCTCCCATCGGGACTAAATGCGAGGGCACAGATAACATGACTATACCCCTGAAGAGTTCCTAAACACCTTCCATTTTCCACCTCCCACAGCTTGACTCCTCCTCCATACGAGATACTCGCTAAAATACCTTCAGATGCAAAAGCTACTGTACTCACCCAGATAGGATGACCTGGAAGCGTTCTTGAGCGATAAAACTCCCCTTTTCCCACAATGCGCCAGACCTCCACTTCCCCTGTTTGACTCCCACTTGCTAGCAACGTTCCCTCAGGATTAAATGCAATTGAAGCAGCTTTCCTACTTTGCAGTCGTAGGGTTGTAAGGTGATGTCGCCCCTGTGCATCCCACAGATGAATAGAACCATCCTCCCCCCCGCTCGCAAACATCTCGCCCCCAGGATGAAATGCCACTGTCATCACCAAACCCGTATGGGCCAGCAAGACGTTCACACATGCTCCAGTCTTCACATCCCAAACTCGCACGGTCTCATCTTCTCCTCCAGAGACAAGCGTCCCTCCATCTGGACTAATTGCAACCGACCAGATGATACCAGCATGCCCCTGTAGTACGTGCTGACAAGTACCCGCATGGGTATCCCAAACTCGAATCGTCTCATCGTCGCTCGCACTTACCAACACTGCCTCATCTTGACTATATGCAAGAGAACGCACCCACCGCTCATGACCCACGAGTGTCTTAAGGCATTGTCCGCTTAGTACTCCCCCTCGCTCAATCTCCCATAGCTTTATCATGCTATCGTACCCTCCACTCGCAAGCATCGTGCTATCTGGACTAAATGCGAGTGCCCACACCATCCGCGCATGCCCCTGCAGCGTCAACAGCAACTTTCTATCGGCAACCCTCCATACGCAGATGGCTCCACTAAAACTCCCTGCTGCAAGGTAACGACCATCAGGACTAAGCGTCATAGAGGCAATACTTCCAATCGGCTCCATAAACAACGTCTCGGAGATATATGCATGTGCGAAACTAGCATTCTGCGCCTCTATCCCTTGTAAATAGGCTTGCCGAATAGTAAGCGCAGAGAAATCTTCGTCTTGTAGATTGCCTTTTAGACAAGCAAGCAGGTTTACTAGATTGCCTCCACCATAGCTATATATCGAAGTGGGATTTTTTCTTAAGAGGTCCGCAAGAACATGCAATTGCTTTGCAACACCTTGCACCGTATTAAAGTGTGTAAGCAGACGATTAAGAATTGGTCGTATAAACAGACGTGCTTGACTCTCGCGAGTATCGTCATTGCTTAGTGCTTTGAGTAAAGCGTGTGTTGTGAAGAGTTTAGGACTTCCACTAATAATCTCCTCGCTCACCTGCTCGACCATTCGTTCACTCACATACTCCATCACTTCTGGTTGAAGCGTAAAGGTGGCAACTCTCTCCCCTCGTTCGATTAAGCTGCGACGCCGCAACGATTTGATTGCTCCCAATAGCTCGCTTTTGGGAAGTGTGGTGGGAAAGTCGCCACGCAACGTTTCTAGCGAAACAAGCTCGCGCTCGATGGCAAGCCAGTACATAACATCCCGTTCCAAAGGAGTGAGCCGAACGAACTGCTGTTGCAACAGTTGTTGCAGGGTATGTAACGCAATAGGGCCTTCTTTGACAAATGCAGCAATACTTCCGCCAAAGAGGTCTCGGACCGTCGCCGCCACAATTTTAAGCACGAGTGGATTGCCTGAGTAGCGTCCCACGAGTTGCACCCAATCCCGATGCGTCCCAAAAAGGTCTTTATCTCTGAGAAGCTCCTGGCTCTCGCTCTGTCCTAGACCAGCAAGTTTAAAACCTCGTACAGGCCCATGTGAGCCTTCCTGTGGCTCAAGCTCAGCAAGCATCTCGCGGCTTGTAAGGAGAAGGCAACTTTGATGCGATGTCTGCGCTATACGCTGGAAGAATATACCATAGTTTTCATATCCACTTCGATATCCACCTTCAAGGGTGCCCGTCTGAAGAAGGGACTCAACGTTGTCAAAAATCAACAAACAGCGTCGCTTGCGTAGGAGTTCTATAAGCAGTGCAATATTTTTCCCCTCGTCCCCACTCGTGAGTGTCGTGTGTGGCAACGAAAGTGCTTGTATACAGTCGGCAAGCAGTCCTTCAAGCGAAGGTGCGTTGTGAAGAGATCGCCACAAAACAAAGTCAACGTGGTGGAGCATTTGCTGGGCAAAACGAACTGAAAGCGTTGTCTTGCCAATGCCACCTCTGCCCAAAAGAAGCACAAGGCGGCAATGCTCCTCAAGCACCCATTGTTCGAGGACCGCAAGCTCGGACTTCCGACCATAAAACGTGTTCACGTCGATCGCCTCGCCCCAGTCCGCTTTTGTAAGCAGGGCACTCGGTTCGAGGGAGGCTGAAATTTTTTGTGTCTGTTGCCCAAGCAACTTCTCAAACCAGCCCTCATCGAACAGAGCCTTTCGTCGAGCTGCGCTTTCTGCTGCTTGTTCCCAGAAGGATTTGGCCTCGTCTCGCTCACAATTTATGGTGAAAGCACCTGTACGCAGGTAAAGTGCGATGAGGTCCTTCAAATTAGCGATAGAGGGGTAAGCAGTCCCTCCCTCCCAGTGCTGAATTGTCCGAAGCGACACGTTCAGGGCAGCCGACACAGCCGCTTGTTTCAGGCCCGCTCTCTCGCGCAGCGTTAATGCTAGTAGGCCAAAGCGATCATCTTTGAGCTTATATCGCCGTTGATAGCTCATGGCTCCCCCTTTATTACACGGGCAACAACACGAAACAAAAAGCTGAAACAACCCGAAGTGATTTTATGCGCATCTTTAGTTACACTTATGAAAGACATATCCTGTGTTATACGTGCGAAAGCATACTTGGTGATTCTACAATATTTCATCCCTTTACACAAAGGCTACATTACCGAGTGCCTGACGCGAAGCGTAGCTCTCTTAGAGCGTTGGCACCCGGAATTTAGAGGCTACCGTACCGAGTGCCTGACGCGAAGCGTAGCTCTCTTAGAGCGTTAGCTCTCGGAATTTAGAGG
>CAXTCR010000045.1:0-7848 GCA_964242555.1 uncultured Ktedonobacteraceae bacterium | reverse complement strand
AGTGCCTGACGCGAAGCGTAGCTCTCTTAGAGCGTTAGCTCTCGGAATTTAGAGGCTACCGTACCGAGTGCCTGACGCGAAGCGTAGCTCTCTTAGAGCGTTAGCTCTCGGAATTTAGAGGAGGCAGCGAATGGCGAAACTATTATTATCACACTTGGCACACGTCGAGTTTATGACCCCCAAATTAGAGGAGTCCACCACCTTCTTTAAAGAGTTGTTGGGCATGGAGGAGTCAACGCGCGAGGGGAAATCTGTGTACCTGCGCGGCTGGGGCGAATACTATCATCACAGCCTCATCCTTACGGAGGGTCCTCAACCGTCATTAGGCCACATCGGCTGGCGCACCAATGGACAAGCAGAACTCGAAGCGGCGGTCCAACAGATCGAAGCAAGCGGTCACGGCGAAGGATGGGTTGATGCCACAATCGGGCATGGACGTGCCTATCGCTTCCGAGGGCCGGGCGGTCATCTGCAGGAGGTATTCTGGGATGTAGAACGCTATAAGGCACCACCTGAACTCCGTTCGACCTTTCCCGCACGCCCTCAACGCTTCACCGGTCGTGGAGTCGCAGTGCGTATGATTGACCATGTGACGGTGGCATCTCGAACCGTCATGGACGACGTGAATTGGTTCCGCGACACCCTTGGGTTTCGCTTCACCGAGTACACCGTTCCCGACCAGTATCCCGACATGGTTGTCTTCGCGCAGTTAACAACGATTGAGGCGTCACACAATTTCGCCTTCGTCCTTGACTTCTCACCAATTCCTGGGCGGTTAAACCATGTTGCCTTTTATGTCCCAGAGCGAACGGATCTGCTACGCGCCGCCGACCTGCTGTTGGAGGCGGGGGTAGAGATAGAATTTGGTCCAGGCGAACACGGCATTGGTGAAATGCCTTATCTCTACATCCGTGAGCCAGGAGGCATGCGCATCGAACTCAATGCCAATGGGGGCTATCGCAACTATGTTCCCGATTGGGAGCCAGTCAAGTGGGTGCCCTCACAGGGGTCTGCCTCGCTGTACCGCAATATTGGTATGCCCGACTCGATGAACGATTCATTTCCGCCTACTCCGGAAGGCTCGTTCCCAGAGCCGGCGGCGCTGGACGACAACCAGCCCATACCCACGGACATCTCTATCCAGAATCCTCATGGCCGACGAGTCCAGAGCTAAGTACTCTTAAAAACGGAGAAAGCAGTATGAGCACGGTACACAAAATCCTCATTGTTGGCGGCGGCATCGCTGGCATGGTTGCAGCGGTGGCACTGCGTCAAAAGCAATTCGATGTCGAGATCGTTGAGGTCAATCCAAAGTGGGATGTGTATGGCGTTGGCATCATTCAACTGGCGAATGCGCTGCGTGCACTCGCATCGGTGGGATTAGCAGATGAGGCGCTGGCGGCAGGCTACGCAATGGACAAGCTTGTCTTCTACGATGCCGAAGGCCACTTGCTGTACGAGGTACCCCAACCACGACTGGCGGGACCAGACTATCCTTCGAGCAACGCGTTAGCACGTCCTCAGTTGCATAAGCTGCTGCAGGATGCGGTTCATAAGGCGGGTGTGAACGTGCGCGTGGGGGCGACGGTCTCTGAACTGGAGCAGCGAGACGATCAGGTAGAGGTGACATTTACCGACTGGACCAATGAGCGCTACGATCTCGTGATCGGCGCGGATGGCTTACGCTCACTTGTGCGTAGCCTCGTCTTTGGCACAGAGCATCAACCAGAATACGCGGGGCAGATGTGCTGGCGCTACAACGTGCCACGCCCCCCCGAGGTCGATCACTTCCAGATGTATCTCGGTCGAAGCGGCAACAAGGCGGGCTTCGTACCCCTGTCGCCAGACACGATGTATATTCTACTGACCGAGGCGACGAGAGAGCCAGACAACACATGGCCGCGCATTCCCGAAGAACAACTTGCTCAAGAGTTCCGCAACCGCTTGGCAGAGTTTAGTGGACCTGTGGCAAACGTTCGCGATACCTACATCACGGACTCATCTCAGGTAGTGTATCGCCCATTCGAGACGATCCTGATGCCACCGCCGTGGTATCGAGACCGTGTGGTGCTGATTGGCGATGCCGCCCATGCTATGACCGCTCATATAGCGCAGGGGGCTGCGATGGCCGTTGAAGATGCCGTTGTGCTGGCGGAGGAGTTGGCAAGCAAACCGACGCTCCTCGAGGCCCTTGACGGATACATGGAGCGACGTTACGAACGCTGCAAGACACTCGTCGAAATCTCGGCAGCACTCTGCCGGGGAGAAATTACCAACGACTCCACTGTGGATGTGCCGGGACTCAGTGCACTCTCGATGCAGGTTGCAGCTGCCCCCATTTAATGTGCCTAACAGGAAAAGCATCTATTAAGAGGTGAGAGATACTTCTTGTTCTCTCGCCTCTGAGCACAACAATACTTCTTGTCTTAAAGGAGACGAACAATGAAACTTGGAAGAATAGCTGTTAAAGGTCCAGATGGCATTATTCCACGTTTAATCGCGGTTCAACCTGAGCAGCAGCGAGGGATTGACTTGCTGGCAGCCGAGCGACTGCGCCTCGAGGGTCAAGGGGCGACGCATGAGGCGGCACTCCGTCTGGCAACGGCGTTATTTCCGTCAAGTATGACCGCCGCTCTTGCCCTCGGCGATGCATTCCTTAGTGCTGCCACGCAAGCCATTGCAAGCGCTCACGATGAGGCATTTGTATCGCTGGCCGACGTGCAACTGCTCGCGCCACTCGATCCGCCGATGCTGCGTGACTTCTCCGCGTTTCTGCAGCATATTCGTGCGATGACGCGGCGCACGGGGCAAACGTTTCACGATGAGCTGTTGCAACTACCACAATATTACAAAGGCAATCCCTTAACCATCATCGCCCCGGGGCAGGAAGTACGCTGGCCGAGCTACACCAAGGTGATGGACTATGAACTCGAACTCGGCTTCGTCATTGGCAAGGCTGGACTGAACCTGACGCCACAGAACGCGCTGGACCACTTGTTCGGCGTGACGATCCTCAACGATTTTAGCGCACGCGACGCGCAGGGTCCAGAGATGAAGACTGGCTTTGGACCGGCCAAAGGAAAAGACTTTGCTACGGCGCTTGGCCCATGGATTGTCACGCGCGATGAACTAGACCTTGAAGGACTCACCATGCTGGCGCGGGTCAATGGAGAAGAATGGTCGCGTGGAACGAGCGGCAGTATGAGCTGGAGTATCGCCGAGTTGATTGCCTATGCCTCGTGGGGAGAGACGCTTCAGCCAGGTGAGTTACTTGGCTCAGGTACGGTGGGAACTGGTGCAGGAGCCGAACACGGCAAACAACTTCAACCAGGGGACGCAGTTGAGCTAGAGGTATCGGGCCTCGGTGTTCTACGCAACCGTATCGGGCAGCCTGAACCGAGAGTATGGACACCTGAGCGGCGTCCTGATAATGAGGGAGTAAAAACGTCGTGACATCGGCTGCTCCCAATCCTCTTGTAGGCTGGCAGGTAGATCGAGCCGCAATTCGCACCCTAGGACACGACTTGCAGTGACCAGAGTGCATTCTCACCGAGCGCGATGGCATCTTATGGACGGCAGATGCGCATGGGGGCGTAATGCGAATTGCCCCCGATGGTTCCCAGCAGTTGGTTACGCCCTACATCGAAGGACCATCGACTGCAACAACCTCGTTTGAGGATCACTACATACAGGCTCAAATCACTCCCGAGGAAGAGGTACTTACCTTGCTTGATGATAGCGATCCTGCGACAAAAGCAATCCTGCTCGAGCACTACGATGCCCACACACTCACTCCTGAAATTCTGGCGGCAACTTCTGGTACGCTCGCTCCGTGGATGGCAAGCCTAACATTTGGAGGACCAGATTTACAGACGGTGTATCTGGGAAGTTTACGTGGCACTACTATTCCTTATTTTCGCAGTCCGGTTGCAGGACTACCCCTGCAACACTGGCAATAACTGCTCTCGTCATGCGATGAGCGGCGAGTTGATGGTGTTTCAAAAAATACTGATAGGTAGGGATCGCATTCATCACGTCCTTCTCGCATTCCCAAAGTCCAATACGGACGTGATGAATGCGATCCCTACATCCAGCGTATCCACGTTATTGTGTCATAACGCATAAACAATCTCGACAGCAGTCAAGCGACGCTACGGGAAGTAAAGTATGAGGAGGAACTATTCATGATTGTCCTGGTCGCACGTTACTATGGCAAATCTGGACAGGGGGCGGCGATTGAGGCTGCGCTCAAGCGGATAGCACCGCTAGTGGCAGAAAAGGAACCAGGCTGTAAGCTGTATCAGGCAAGCCGTTCACAGGAGAACCCTGACTTCTTTGTGTTATACGAGCACTATGTAGACGAGGCCGCGCTACTTGGGCATCGCGAGACGCCACACTTCAAGGAGATCATTGAAGGCACCGTTCTGCCGATGATAGAGAAGCGCGAGCGTGAACTGTATACATTGGTAGTTGGATAGAGGAAGAGCATCATGACATCTACCCCCTTTTCGCTTGGCACTTTCTCGATAGCTGGCTGTCCGCCATTCGCAGGTCTCGTCATTGGAGACCGCATGCTAGCTGTCACCGCCCTGCAGCCTCTTTGTGAGGAGCTAGGGAGACCTTTGAGTTCGCCAGAAACGGTTTTGGGATTGCTGCAATCCTGGGAACGTAACTTCCCCGTCCTGCAGGCTGCGGTCGATGAACTGCAGCGTGAGGGCGAGGGGTCAGTAGAGCCAGCTGAGTGGGTCTCACTGGACAAAGTAAAGACGCACGCGCCTGTACTCTACCCACGCCAAATCTTTTGCGCCGGTGCAAACTATCGTCAACATGTGATTGATTTAGCAGTGGCTCAGGGTCATAGCGCAAATGACACCTTGAGCGAGGCCGAACGCCGTTCCGAGGCTGTGCGCGTTATGGACGCACGTATTGCTTCCGGCTCGCCCTACGTGTTCACCAAGATTCCATCAGCGATTACAGGTCCATACGATCAGGTAATCCTTCCAGAAGGTGTAACGCAGGCCGACTGGGAGTTGGAGCTTGCCGTGATTATCGGACGCCCTGCACGACATATATCGCGGTCCGAGGCACTGGAATATGTTGCTGGCTATACCATCGTCAATGATCTGACGAGCCGGGACAAGGTATATCGCGCCGATATGAAGGCCATTGGCACAGACTGGCTTGCAAGCAAAAGTTCGCCCAGTTTCCTCCCAATGGGACCACATCTTATACCAGCTGCCTTCGTGCCTGATCCTCAAAAGCTGCACCTCACCTTAAAGCTGAATGGTGAGGTCATGCAGGATGAGGGCACGGACGACATGATATTTGGTGTTGCACGCCTTATCGAATACATTTCGAGTCTCGTCCAACTCTGGCCGGGCGATCTGCTCTGCACGGGTTCGCCACAAGGCAATGGGATGCACTACAAACGCTTCCTACATTCAGGCGACATACTCGAAGGAACGATCAGCGAATTTGGGACGCAGCGTAACACGTGTATTGCGGAAAAAAGCTGAAGAGGTTAGTTTCTGAGAAAGAAGGACTTCGATGAGTGAGCTATTTAGAAACGAACAACTGGAAGAACAAACTTTTACCCCAGTCATTACAGCGAGTGAGCAGGTTCCCTTGCCCTTGCAGCGTGTTGGATTTGGCTTCATTATTGCTTACGCCTTTGCTTATTTTGGCGCATGGATTGCCCTGCTTACACCCGTTGTTATTGTCCTGGCCATACGAATCCAACAGCTCGATCCTGCGGGCAAAGTGGGCGATATCGCACTTATTACCGGTATTGGCGCCGTCTTCGGGTTTATCTCAAGCCCATTCTTCGGCAAGCTCAGCGATCGCACCACGTCACGCTTTGGCATGCGTCGCCCATGGCTTATTGCAGGAGCGATCGGTACAGCCATTGGCCTGCTCATCGTCGCTTTTGCCCAGACAATCCCTGTAGTCCTGCTCGGTTGGTGCGTTACCAATATTGCGTTTTGGGCGTTGGCAAGCGTATTGGTTGCAATACTACCCGATCAGGTACCCGAAAAGCAGCGTGGCCTCATCTCTGGCATCCTCGGTATGTGCCAGCAACTGGCGACAATTGGCGGAGTCATCGTCGCTCAGGCTGTTGCAGGCTCGACCTTCTTGATGTTTATGCTGCCAGCCGCGATAGCACTCGTCACCGTTCTGGTCTTCGCGCTCGTGCTCAAGGACCGCACACTCGACCCTAGTCAGCTCACACCCTACAGCTTTCGCGAGTTCCTGCGCAGTTTCTGGGTAAACCCGGTGCGTTATCCCGACTTCGGCTGGGCTTGGCTGAGTCGCTTTTTGCTCTTCCTGGCATTGGCGACGTTGATCGACTTTCAGGTCTACTACCTGACCGACCATCTTCGTCAGTCTCCCGCAGCAGTTGTTGGCCTTGTCTTAATCGCGACCCTCATTCAGACTGCCTGCGTTATCGTAAGCAGCAACGTCAGTGGCGTGCTTTCTGATCGTACCAAGCGCCGCAAGATTTTTGTGATGGCAGCCGCCCTCATCTACGGCGTTGGCTTGCTTATCGTCGCCCTTACCACGTCGTTCAACATCTTTGTCGTTGCCATTGCCATTGTAGGCATCGGGCAAGGCGCCTATCTCGCTGTCGATCTGGCGCTGGGTAGCGAGGTGCTTCCCGACAATGGACGAGAGGCAGCCAAAGACATGGGTGTCTTCTTTATCGCTAACGCGCTTCCTCCAACCCTTGCCCCTGCGATTGCACTCGTCTTTCTTGGCATTGGAGGAGGCAACAACTACACAGCACTCTTCATCGCTGCCACTGTATACGCCCTCCTCGGCGCTCTCGCTATTCAGCCAGTGAAAGGGGTTCGGTAAAAGAGGCTGGCAGTAAAACGAATCGGTCCATTGCCACATACACCGCTAGCAGAGGGTGTGGCTGCCACGATTGCGCTCTTTCAGGAGAAAGCGGCAAGCGGCGAGGTGACTGTAGATACAATACCCTCGTGAGCGCAAGACACAGTATTACTACAGAACAATTAAACAGAACAATTAAAAGGAGTACACAATGAGCAGAACGTTTGTCGACATCTCGATCCCTATTCAAAACAACGATATCTCCGATTCACCACTCACGAGACCCAAGGTGGAGTATACGGACCACGAACAGGGCTTGCCGGAAATGCTCAAGATTTTTCCAGGCTTGACGAAGGAAGGCTTACCGGATGGCGCAGCGTGGGCCGTTGAGCGTGTCGAACTGGCAACGCACAGCGGAACACATCTGGATGCCCCCTATCACTATCACCCTACGATGGACAAGGGGAAGCCCGCCGCAACCATTGACCAAATTCCGCTGGAATGGTGCTTTCAACCAGGGGTGAAGCTGGATTTTCGTCACTTCCCCGACGGTTATGTTGTACGCGCCACCGATATACAGGCTGAACTCGACCGCATCTCTCACACGCTCAAGCCCTTGGAGATTGTGCTCGTCAATACCCGCGCAGGTTCACGCTACGGATACGATGACTACATCAACACCGGTTGTGGTATGGGTCGTGAGGCAACACTCTATCTCCTAGAACAAGGAGTGCGGGTAGTTGGTACCGACGCATGGGGCTGGGATGTGCCAATAAAGTATATGGCCCAGCGATACAAAGAGACCGGAGACACCTCGATTATCTGGGAAGGACACAAGGCAGGTCGGGAGATTGGCTATTGCCAGCTCGAAAAGCTGCATAACCTCGAAGCTCTTCCCGCTGATGGCTTCACAGTCGCGTGCTTCCCAACAAAAATACGTGGCGCCTCTGCTGGCTGGACACGCGCGGTAGCTATTATAGAGCAATAAATAAAGCGGAAAAGAAAAACACGATG
>CAXTCR010000044.1:0-21628 GCA_964242555.1 uncultured Ktedonobacteraceae bacterium | reverse complement strand
GCCGCAGCTCCTGTAGATGCTTCAGCACGTATGGAGGCACACTGGCAGTTCTATCAAAATTTCAAAGTACTCAACCAGTTGCTTAAGCCATTTTTGTTAAAGATGAGTGTCACAACATCAGAGGAGTTTGAGCACCTGTATGAGCAGGCACTGGCGGAAATCGAGTCCGATGATTTTTGTGGATTGAATTTCATTCTCACAGTGTGGGGAAAGAAACCTCATTAAAAAAAGCCCCACGTACTCCGCCTTTTGGGATGGAGTACGTGGGACTTTTTTTACTCTAGTGTAGGCGGTTGATAGGGCGATACAGGATTTGCAGAAGGAGCAGGTACTGTGCGTTGTGGTGGTGCACCCGGCACAGGCATGGATTGCGTAGAGGCAATCGGAGCACCCGTTTCTTCCATGATGTTGCGCAACTGCTTCGCGTCAATAGTCTCATGACGACGTAACTCTTCCGCAATGCGGTCAAGCGTTGGCCGGTACGTTGTCAAGAGATCAATTGATTTCGCATAACAATCCCGGACAATGCGATCCACTTCATCATCGATCAACTCTGCCGTCTCCTCGCTATAGTTGGTGGGTGCGCCTGTGTCACCACCACCTGCAAAGGGACTCTGGCGTTCGCTGAACGAAACAGTTCCAAGTCGTTCGCTCATACCCCAACGTGTGACCATCTGACGCGCAATCGCAGTCACGCGTTGCAGGTCATTTTCCGCGCCCGTGGTGACACGTCCAAAAACGACTCGCTCCGCTGCTCGACCACCGAGGGCTGTGACTATCTGCGTAAGCAGGTAGTCCTTCGAGTAGTTGTAGCGATCATCAAGCGGAGTATACATGGTGACACCAAGAGCTTGACCACGAGGGACGATTGTCACTTTCGTGACAGGGTCGGCACCCTCTGAGAGCAGGCCGGTCAATGCATGGCCACCCTCGTGATATGCCGTGACGTTCAAATCTTCGTCGCTCATGACGAGTGGACGTTCGGCACCAAGCAAAATCTTGTCCAGTGCATCATTGAAACAATTTTGTGTCACACGGTCAAGGTTACGACGGGCCGCCAAGAGTGCTGCCTCATTTACAAGGTTGGCAAGGTCAGCACCAACCATACCGGTCGTGCCACGTGCCAGTGCCACAAGGTCAACATCGGGAGCAAGAGGTACCGAGCGAGAATGAATTTTCAAAATGGCAAGACGCCCGTTCCAGTCGGGACGATCTACTGTAACTCGCCTGTCAAAGCGGCCTGGACGCAGTAACGCCTGATCGAGTCCATCTGGTCGGTTAGTGGCGGCAATAACCACGACGGCTTGACGTGCGTCAAAACCATCCATCTCAACCAGCAACTGGTTCAGCGTCTGTTCACGCTCATCGTTTGTGTTGATGCTTGATCCACGCTGGCGGCCAACGGCGTCAATTTCGTCGATAAAGATGATGCTAGGTGATGCCTTCTTCGCCTGATCGAACAGGTCACGAACACGACTGGCACCCACACCAACCAGTACCTCCACGAACTCAGAGCCGCTCATAGAGAAGAAGGGCACACCAGCCTCACCAGCAACGGCGCGTGCCAGCAGTGTCTTACCAGTTCCCGGAGGGCCTACGAGCAGTACACCACGCGGAATCTTACCACCAAGACGTTGGAACTTGCCAGGAGTCTTGAGGAATTCAACCACCTCTTGCAATTCGTATTTCGACTCGTCAACACCTGCGACATCGGCGAAAGTGGTGCTCGGTCGATCTTCAAGTATGAGCTTCGCACGGCTCTTGCCAAAGCTAAAGATGCCCTGCTGTCCCTGTGACGCTCTGCGACTGAAGAAGATGAATAGTCCAACAAGCGCAACCCATGGTAGGAACGTAATCAGAATGTTGAGCCAGAACGAGTTGTCTGCAGGCGGTTGGTATGTTACCTTTGCACCACTGGCAATTAGCAAATTAGGGAGATTGGTATCGCCATTGGGCAACTGCACAACATGATAGGAGGTATGGCCTCCTACAGGATTGTTCAATTCGCCTTGAATGTCCATTTGCCCGATAATGGTTGCGGACTTGACATTCTTGCTCTGAATCTGGGTATAAAAATCGTTGTACGAGAGTTCTGTACGCGCTGGCGCGTTGTTATTGCTATTGAAATTGAAGTAGCTGTAGATATACACCGCGACCATAACTGCCACAAGCGCGAGCAGCCAGCGATTCAAACTGGAGCCACGTTTCGGGGGCGTTGTCTGCCCATTCGGTGTTGGGCGACCAGTTGGGTCCATTGGCCTTCGTGGTGATCGCTCATTATTATTTTGTAGCCAGTGCATGTTAGCCGGCTGTCTATCCATTGGTATTACCTGCTTTCTGCGCCTCCGACATGCATGATCCCTGAATAACACATGCTAAAGGGAAAGTGGGGCATAATTCTATATCTTTATTATAGCTTACGCTATACGATATAGCTAGATGTCCATTAATGTACTGTTCTTGCTCTGCCTGTACCACTATAGTGTAAAGCTGTTAACTTTTTCCTCTTAAAAAGAGAGGTGTTAGCACGCTCTTTTGGGTAGGAGAAATTCTTCGTATGTTACTAAATATACGCTTCAGTGAGGTAACTCGTTGCTATTTTGTGGAAGAAGTTTGCTGTAGAGCACTGCTCCTTAAGCACAAAGTGTTTTGTGCTTAAGGAGCAGTGCTCTACTGTTAAGCAAATGGTTTCGCGATCAGTCGCAGAATAATTCTCTGCCTACTGTGCGGCTCAATATTCAGACGATCGGCTGGGCGATTCAGTCCGTCCTCGGGTGTGACGATTGGCTCGAAGCAGACGAAATTGTGGTCAGGCTTTTCGGCGGGTTCTGACCACACCTGCATATTTTTGAGCTTGTAGACACCCTCATCGGGTAATTCTGCGATGGTGAGGCTGCCATGTTGTGGTATCTGGACCGTGACGGTGTGCGGAAATGCGAATGGAGCATCAGGAGGCTTAACATCCCACGCGTAATTCTTGACCTGGAAGCCGGGAATACTATCTACAACGATGTTCGACTTCTCTTCCTGGGCAACGGTGAAATAAGGATGGAAGCCCGGGGCAACGGGCATAACTTCGTCGCTGCGATTCCCCATTGTAAGCGTGTAGAGCAGAGTCCCTTCGCTTACTGTAACCTCTATCGTGAAGGTGAATTCGTAAGGGTAGTCGTGCCGCGTGGCGTCGCTGCTGCTCAATTGCATGCTGATGCTGGTATCTGTGGAATTGGTAAGGGTCCATGGCAGGTTGCGCCCAAAGCCGTGAACGGGCAATGTTGTGCCCTTTTCGACAAAGATACCGTCCTTAAGGCGCGAGAAGTTAGGGATCATGAGTGGCAAACCCCACCGCTTAACATTGCCTGTCTCGGTCGGTCGATAGAGTACTTCCCACGATTCCACTTGGAAATGCGAGATGAGGCTAAGTTCGGGAATGACGCCAACAACGGTATTGCCACTGCGAATGACCCGTTCACGCTCCATAGGAAATTGCATAAATTGTGCCATTGCTCTCCTCGTTTCTTCCTGAAAAAGGAAAGAAGCCCTATCGCACCGGGGCAATAGGGCTTCTTTTCTACGCAGTCCAGACCTTCGAATAGCCGAAGAAGGCATCTGTGCCGCTGCTATTGTGGTTAATGGTCACAACGCCAATGCTGCCACTGGTAAGTGTGGCGTCCTGTGCCGTATTGAGCAATGTCGCGTTCGCATACAACTGAAAGGTATCATTGTTCGCTGTCACAGCTATGATATTGACCTTATCACCGGTCTTGATAGAAGAGCTGACAGTTGGTCGAATCAGATACTTGTCGTTTGTGCCATCATACAGGAGCAGCGCATATGTACCAGCACTGGGACAAATCTCAACGTAGTATTGTTTGTTCGTATTGGGGTCGCCTCGGAATGCAAGCCCACTACAATCACCATTAGCAATAGTCATCAGCACGCGGTAGGAGAAATTGCTGTAATTTGTCGCCTGCGCGAAGCAGGTCACGAAGGTGTTTGCATGGGTCTCCTTGACCTCATATACCTGTTGATTAAAGCTGCAGAACGAGCTTTCCTCCCACTTATGACCGCCCGAATTGTCTTTCATCGGATCATCCAGTGCAACATTCCCCGTTGCATAGGCACCATCTCGCGCAGTACCACCCGCACCTGCTGTTGCTGTTGCATTAACAATGGCGGTCCCTGTGGCTTGGGCGACTGCGACAGCTGTTGCGGCGGTTCTTGCGGTCGCGGTCGACCTCGTCGAAACGGTCGCGGTTGCGGAGGCATTAGCGGCAGCGATCTGACTGTTGCGTACAACAAAGAAGGTGGCTAGAGCACCTAGAATAACAATCAAGGCGAGACCGGCAAGCAAGATTGTGCGTAGCCCTCCACCTCGCTTTGGTGGAGTTGGAGGTGCTCCATAAGGCACATTCGTTCCCGGCGCAGGATAGGTACCAGGAACGGGACCGTATTGTTGCCCCAGATTGTACTGTGGAGGTGGTGGTACAGAGTAGGGGGATGCTGGTGCCTGTTGATTATAGTGATTGAAGGAAGAGCCGGGTTGAGGTGGAGGAGTGAAATTACTCCCGGGATATTGACCAAATCCTCCCTGCTGAAAGTCTGCGGCAGGTTGTGTTGGGGCGAAATTTTGTGCACTTGAGCCACCATACGCGGTGCCCGGATATTGTGGTTGCGCTAGTTGAGTTGGAGCGAAGTTTGGATTTGATCCCTGAGCGCCATACATGCCCGGCTGTTGAGCACCACGTACTTCAAATGTATACGATGTATCGCCGATACGAATGCGGTCGCCGGAGCGTAAAACGCGAGGCAAGTTTCGATCTATCTGTTGATCGTTTACATACGTACCATTGGTGCTGCCTATATCGGTAATTGTATAGTCTTGTCCTGTAAAACGCAGTTCGGCATGATGGGACGAAGCCTTCACATCATTCACGACAATCCCGTTGTCTTGCGTACGCCCAAGCATAGTGACACCTGGACTCAGTTGTATAGGACCAGATGGCCCCGTAAGTATTGCGTCCATCTATCGCTCTTTCTTCTCATTGCCCAGTAAATAAAATACTCTAAGAATGCGTCCATACTAGCAGGTAGTGAATATACGTGTCAATATACGGTACAAAAAGTTAGCCAACAAGAAACCTCACAGGCGCACCTGTGAGGTTTCTTGTTGGCTAACTTTTTGTACTATATGACCGTCCTGGAAGACGAAAATCTTATCTGCCATGTCCTGCGCTGTTAGCCGGTGCGAGACGAGCAACGTTGTGCGACCATGGCGGAGCGATTGTATGGCATGTAGGACGTGCTGCTCGGTGATTGCATCGAGGTTGACCGTTGGTTCGTCGAGAATGACAATCGGCGTGTCCTTGAGAAAGGCTCGTGCGATGGCTACACGCTGGCGTTCACCGCCACTCAAGCGCAACCCCTGCTCACCAACCTCCGTGTCATATTCATGCGGTAGTGTCTGCACAAATTCGTGGAGTTGTGCTTTACGTGCCGCCTCGATCATCTCCTCTTCACTGGCCTCAGGCCGTGCGATCATCAAATTGCCACGTATAGAGGTGTTAAAAAGATGCGTGTCCTGTTCGACCACGCTAATCATTGTGTAGAGGTCGTCTTGCTTATAGTCACGGATGTCGCGCCCGCCGAGCGTGATGCGTCCCTCTTGATAGTCAAAGTAGCGCAGCAGCAAATGCATCAAGGTGGACTTACCAGAACCACTGGCACCAACAAACAGAGCGCATTCGTCCGGTCGCAGCACAAGATTGATGTCCTGCAACACGTATGGCTCGTCGGGCGCATAGCGGAAGTTTAGGCCTTCAACCGTAATGGTCGTGTCCCGCGGCAATGGAGCAGGATGCTGCACCTCTTTAACTGCTGGTTGAGCGTCAACAACCTCAAAAAGTCTGCTCGCGGCCTTGAGATGGCTTCCCAACTGCTGGAATGTTCCAGGTAGCGGAAGCACAATTTCAAAACTTGCGAGGGCTGAGAGGACGAGCAGGGCCAGGAAGAGACCGTTCAACTGCCCACTATGCACAAGTGGAATCGCAATGAATAGTATTACCCACGCTGTGAGGTTCATAAAGAAGCTCGTCAGCGCGTTTTGCGTGCCACCGATAAAGGCCATCGCCATTTGCATACGATGCAGCTGTTTCGTCAATGCCTGAATCGATGCTGCTTGCTTTTGTTCCTGCCCGAAGGCAACGAGATCTGCAATGCCCTGCACGCTATCGACAAGCTGCGCCTGCAAATTTGCGCGTGTCACAACCATCTGTTGCCCCAGCTTTTTGCTCGCAAGATAGGTCAGCGTGGGCAAAACGACGCTTGAAAGCAGGAAGAAGCTGAGAAACACAAATCCAAAGATGGCACCAAAAGCGCCCAGGAATATCCATAGGATTACCGCAACAAGTGTGGCGACAACCGGTGGAGCAAGCACGCGGATATAGAAGTTTTGCAGCATGTCGATATCGGAGACCGCTCGACGCAATATGTCACCGCTGCGCAACCCCTGCTGTCCATCTTTATTCAATACCAACAGGCGTGCGGGAACCAGTGGCACAAGTGCCTTAAAGAACCAGCCTCGCATGTCTGCGAGCAGGCGGAAGGCCGCACGGTGCGATACAAGGCGTTCCAGATAGCGAAATGCTCCACGTGCAATGCCAAAGAAGCGTACGCTCACAATGGCAATTGACAATGCTGCAACCGATGGGTGAAGCGCCGCCTCCGAGATCAAGTATGCTGACGTGGCAGCCAGACCGATGCCACTAAGCACAGTGGCCGTCCCAATCAACGCTGAAAGCCCCATCCAGTTTCGAACAGGCCATGCCAGCTTTAGCAGTCGAGCGAATGTACTACTCATGCTAGCACCTCGCTTCCTTCATATGCGGAAATCAAGTCCTGGTAGACAGGGGATGTGTATAATAACTGTGAATGTGTACCTGAAGCAGCAATACGTCCATCCTTGACGACGAAAATGTTGTCTGCGTTTTTAATCGTGTCGAGGCGGTGGGCGATGACGAGCACTATACCGTCCTTCATCCGGGCATCAATCGTGTGAAACACACGCTCCTCGCTCTCGCTATCCAACGTCGAGGTTGCCTCATCGAGCAACAGGATGGGAGCATTTTTGAGAAACGCGCGCGCAAGACTGAGGCGCTGTACTTGACCTCCGCTTAGGCGTGCCCCACGTTCGCCAATAACCGTATCATAGCCCTGTGGCAATGTCTGGACAAATTCGTGTATATCCGCCTCCTGTGCTGCCTCTATCACATCTTCGAGCGAGGCATCATCGCGACCCATACGAATGTTTTCCGCGACCGTCGTATTAAACACGTAGGGATTCTGCGGCTGCCACGCGATAAACTGGCGCCATACCTGCGGAGTCATTTGCTGTATCGCTACTCCATCCACTACAATCTCACCCTGTGTTGGCTCCATGAAGCGCAGGAGCAAACTGGCGATGGTGGTCTTGCCCGCGCCACTCGCGCCCACAAACGCTACTTTTTGTCCCGGCATGACCTCAAACGACACGCCACGCAATGCCTCATGCGGTTTTTGCTCCTCGTCCGTAGATGGATAGCTATAGTGCACGTCCTTAAAGGCAAGCGAGGAGTGAACCGCTACCTCCCTTGTTGACTCTACAGGACTACCCTGTACCGTCTGCGCCGGTGTTTCGAGAACAGTAAAGATTCGTTCCGCGCTTGCCGCACTCTCGATACTGGCATGGAACTGCGTTCCAAGCGAGCGCAGCGGCAGGTAGAACTCAGGCGCGAGCAGGATAACTAAAAAGGCAGGCTCAAAGGGGATACCGCCATAGAGCAGGCGGAGACCAATCTCAACGGCCACAACGCCTGTGCTGAGCGTGGCACCCATCTCCATAACAAATGAGGAGAGAAAGGCGACACGCAATACATTCATCGTAACATCTCCATACCGCTCGCTTACACGTCTGATTGTTTCCTCCTGCAACTTCGTGCGGCCAAAGAGCTTAAGCGTGGTCAAGCCCTGCAGCACATCGAGAAAATGCGCGCTCAACAGGCTTAGCACCTGCCAGCGTTTCTTCGTCATAGCGTTAGCCTGCATACCAATAAGGGCCATGAAGAATGGCAGAACCGGCCATGTCACCAGCAGGATGATGCCGGAAATGGTGTCGAGTCTGAAGACAGCGATGAGTACAATAGTCGGAATGATTAGCGTGGATGCGACCTGTGGAAAGAACTGGATAAAGTAGGCGTCAAGTGCCTCGATACCATCAGCAGTTGTATTTACGATCTCTCCACTCCGCTCGCCCTTCGTATAGAGCGGTCCCAGCTTGAAAAGATGGGTAAAGAGACGATTGCGCAGGTCGCCTTTTACAATACAGGACACCCAGTTTGTGATCGTCTCCCCACTGAAAATGAGCAGAGCACGCACTATCAAAATGCCTAACAGGATGAGCAGAGCGGTCTGTAGTTGAGCTAGAGATTGTTTGAGTAGAAACACACTATTGACAATGCTGGCGATAAAGCTAGCCTGCGCGACGATGCAGATCGCCGTGAGCAGGCCAAGTATGCCTACCGCCACGATATAGAGATACATTGTTTTTACATATTGAAGCAGTCGCTTATTGATACTCATCTTGTATCCTAATAATGCCCAATTGCATGAGGCTCGATGCGCTTCCTAAAGATCCAGTAATTCCATGCCTGATAGAGGAATATAAATGGTAGGATCGTGAGACCAATCCAGCTAACGACAGTCAGCGAATAGTCGTTGGCCGACGCATTCCGAATAGTCAGGCTCCAAGCAGGATTGAGGCTCGAAACCATGACGTTGGGGAATAGGCACAGGACGACGAGAGCCGCCGAGCAGAGTATCACGACAAACGACATGGCAAATGCCCAACGGCTATGATTTCGTGCATTGGTCCAGAGCAATAGGAGCAAGGCCGCGAGTATGATGTAGTCCAATGGCACAATCCTCGGATCGAGCAAGGCCAGACGGAACACATTAGTTGCGCTCACACCTGTGACGACGACAAGCGAAATGACAATGAGATTGACAATCCATATAAATGGTACCACGCGCTGAGAACGCTTCACAAGCACACCCGTTTCACGTAGGCTCAAAAAAATGGCGCCGTGCAGTATAAAGAACACGTCAAAGGCCAGACCAACAAGTAGGGCGAATGGATTAAATGGCGTCAGGAATGTCCCAACGTAGTCTCCGTGTGCATTGACTGGCACTCCATGCATCAGGTTGCCGATCACCACGCCCCAGAAAAAGCCAGGAAGCAGGCTGCCGAGAAAGATCATCCCATCCCAGAAACCACGCCAGCGCAGGCTTTCGCGCTTGCTCCGAAACTCGAAAGCCGCGCCACGAAGGATAAGCGCAAACAGGATCAAAAACATCTCAGGATAAAAGCCACTGAGCATAGTGGCATACCACAAGGGAAACGCGGCGAAGAGCGAACCGCCCGCCGCGACAAGCCATACCTCGTTGGCGTCCCAGAAGGGACCAATGGCATTGAGTATCATCCGCCGCTCAGTGTCATTCTTGCCTAGGAAGGGCAGGAGCATGCCAACCCCGTAGTCAAAGCCCTCCAGAAAGAAGAACCCTGTCAATAAGACGCCGACAACAACAAACCAGAGTAATTGTAAGTCCATGATATCCTCCTAGTACGCCGCAACAAGTTGCTCTTCGGGCACCTCGACGGTCTCCTCTTCGCTAGAACCCTTGCGCGCAACCGTGGCCAGCAGATAACCATCTATGACTGCGAGAACCGCGTAGGTAAGAAAGAACAGGCTCAACGTAACCGCAACCTCGATAACTGAAACCGAAGGTGAAACGCTGTCTACAGTTCGCAGTAGGCCAAAGACGGTCCACGGCTGACGGCCCATCTCACCCAACAACCAACCAGCAGTATTCGCAACATACGGGAGCGCAATCGAGGCGATCAACGCGCGCAGCACCCAGCGATTATTGAACAGGTTCTTGCGCTTGATAGAAAGGAACAGGGCGCCGCCCGCGATAAGGACCATCAAGCCGCCAATGCCAAGCATGACGCGGAAACTGTAGAACGCGACCAGCACATCGGGAATATAGTTGCCCGGACCATAGAGGTGGACATACTGGGCCTGTATCTGATTGATGCCGTCAACACTACTCGTAAAGCTCCAGTCTGAGAGGAAGCTCAGCAAGTATGGAACGGTGATCGCAAAGACGTTTGTGTGCAATACCTGATCAGGAATGACGATGAGCGCAAGGGCCGCTGGCTGCTGGGTATTCCAGATAGCCTCGGCAGCTGCCATCTTCATAGGCTGCGCCAGGATGTCGTACTGCCCATAAAGATGTCCCACGATAACCGAGACGATGCTCGAAAGCAGGGCGGCAACAAGTGACAGGCGCATCGAACGCTGGTAAAATTCCTGGTCCTTTGTGTGCTTGAGCAAATGATAGGCGCTAATACCGACGACAAAGAAGGCACCAGTCGCGATTGCTCCCGCGACAACATGCGGAACCTGATATGCAAGCGTTGGATTCGTGATCAGTGCCCAGAAATCTGACATCTCGGCATGCCCATCGCGCAACGTATAGCCAACTGGATGCTGCATAAAGGAGTTCGCGACAAGTATCCAATAGGTCGAAAGATAGGAACCAAGCACGACCAGCCAGAGCGCGGCAAGATGCAGCCCCTTCGAGAGACGGTCCCAACCGAAGAGCCAGACGCCCAGAAAGGTCGACTCCAGGAAGAAGGCCAGCAATGTCTCAAGCGCCAACGGCGCACCAATGACATCGCCGATAAAGCGCGAATAGTTTGACCAGTTCATACCGAATTGAAATTCCTGTACGATACCAGTCACCACGCCTAGCGCGAAATTTATAACGAACAGCTTGCCCCAAAACTGGGTCATGCGCTTGTAAACACTATTGCCGCTACGAACGTAGAGGGTCTCCATAATAGCTAACAGCAGGACAAGACCCAGTGTTAGTGGAACAAAGAGATAGTGATAGATGATGGTGGAACCAAATTGTAGACGAGCTAATGTTTCTGCACTCATGAAATGTGCTCCTTAAGAAGGCGGTTGAGCCGCCACATGCCGCAGCATGCTTTCTTGGTATTCTTGTGACACTCATAGTATGCCACCAGACCGGCCTGAGCACATCAGGAATATTCCCGCAACGTATACCCTATTTTATAAGCATGCATAACGTGCAAGAGATGCTATAGAAGCAGAGAAGCCCTTTCACCATAAGGATTTTTGCGCATAGATGCATACGATTTGAGCATAAAAATACCTCTCCGCCCATCATAAGACAAACGGAGAGGCCAATCTAAGGACACCTTAGTGTACATAGTACAATAACCTGATATTCACCGACGGACTGTAGGGGTCTTATTCATAACACCCTCGAACCACCCTCGAACCACCCTCGTCCTCAACTACATGGTTTGTTCTGGTCGTTGTGAGGCCAGGATGCGTTCGCGCATATTCTCGAAGGTCGCCTCATCAATCTCACCATTGGCGTAGCGACGGTTGAGGATGTCTAACGCGCTGGGCTGGTGAATTGGTGCCTCTGGCCGTGGACCCTCAGCTGCATGTGTGCCAAAGGGTTGACCCTGAAATGGAGGTGTGTGTGGTATATAGGGAGCCATAGGTTGCCACCAGCGCACTCTGTTCCGGGTCGCCCAGCGTATTAAGCCCAGGATGAGCAGGGCAATGAGCGCAAGCCAGAGAAGGTGGCTTAAGCCGGACAAGAATAGGAATGGAAATGCATCGTGAAAGCCTGCATGCACATGTTCAAACATAGGTATCTTCCTTCGTAAGAATGGTTGTATTGGAGTACAATCAACGAGATTGCACAATGCTTTGAAACGAACACCTTACACAAGAAAAGAGGCCTTTTGTCTAGCTGACTCTTCTATGTGTATATGCCTATCTTATCTTGAAGATATGAAAAATTTTGCATGGGCTTGTAAAGAGTGTGTAAGAAATGGCCGATGATATGGAAAGACGAATCGTACCCCGAATTACTATTTCTATTGCGTTTTGAAAAATGGATGCTTATACTGTACATAGTCACCATGTTTACGCCCTAGCAGCGAATGGGGTTTCTATGACAACAGAGGATAATTCAGGGCTGATCGGAATGCCGCAAGCATCGATGCCATATATGTCACCAGACCAATTTGAAGGGGAGGAGCAAGAGTCTGTGCAAGGAAATATCGCTATTAAGGGAACACGCAACGGGCTGCTTTTAACCCTGGAACCGGAAACACCGTTCAGCGACCTGCTCGGCGCACTAGCGAACAGGCTCGCCGAAGCGCCATCATTTTTCCGTGGCGCCTCGCTCTTCGTCGACACCAGTCGGCGACGCTTATTGTCCAGCGAGCGTCACCAGTTAGAGGACTTGCTTTCGCACTACTATATGTCTGTCGGCACCTCGGAGCAGTACCAGACAGCCCGGCAGGAAAAGCTGATGAGCATAGCATCTTTGCAGCCGGAGGAGACTCCTTTATTTGAGGCTCCTGTCAAAAAAGAGGTACAGCAAGACGTACGCGACCCTCGTGAGTCGGACGACACGCTCTTTTTGCGACGTACGGTGCGCTCGGGTCAGGCTATTCATCACAACAGCAATGTCGTGGTGCTAGGCGATGTGAATCCGGGTGCGGAAATTATTGCGGGCGGGGATATCATCGTGTGGGGGGTGCTGCGCGGCATGGTGCATGCAGGCTATCCCGACAATGCCAGTGCACTTGTATGTTCCCTGCTCCTGTCTCCTGTTCAACTACGCATCGCACACCTACTCTCGCGTCCTCCCGAGGGCGTTGAAGTGCAACCTCGTCCAGAAATCGCCTCGATTAAAAATGGGCAAATCGTCGTTGAGACGTGGTCAAACGGGCGAATACCACGAAAATAATAGAGGAACACCTGCTTTTTTTGTAGAATTGGTGGTATACTCTCTAGCAATGTTGTATGACAGAGAAACGTATACTTCTACCGCAGTCCGAATAGTCCAATCTGGAGCGTCGTATGGATAGTCGAATAATCACCATAACATCAGGGAAGGGTGGAGTCGGCAAGACGACAACAACCGCCAACCTGGGAACAGCGCTGGCGATGCAGGGGAAAAGGGTTGCTGTGGTGGATTCAGATATCGGTTTGCGTAACCTGGATGCCGTGTTGGGTTTGGAGAATCGCATCGTCTATGACCTCGTGGATGTGGTCGAGGGGCAGTGCCGCTTAAAGCAAGCACTGATTAAAGACCGGCGTGTGCCTGAACTCTACCTGTTGCCCGCGGCACAGACGCGTGACAAAAACGCGGTGAATAGTGTGCAGATGGAGCAGCTGTGCCAGCAGTTACGGCAAGAATTCGACTTCGTGCTGATCGACTCCCCAGCAGGCATCGAGCAGGGCTTTCGCAACGCGATTGTTGGGGCGGACGAAATCGTGATCGTGGCAAATCCAGAAATGGCGTCGGTGCGTGACGCGGACCGCATCATCGGACTGGTCGAGGCCGCAGGCAAAATGGAGCCGCGCCTCATTCTCAACCGCCTGCGTCCCGATATGGTGAAGCGCGGGGATATGATGGATGTGGCCGACGTGCTAGAGGTTCTGGGCATCGAACTCCTGGGAATTGTGCCAGAGGACGAGATGATCATCGTAGCGACCAACAAGGGCGATCCCGCCGTCTATGAAAAGCAATCGCGTGCGGGCCGTGCGTATCTCAATGCGGCACATCGCATCATGGGCGAAGAAGTTCCGCTTGAGGACGTAGTTGATACTCCATCGTTATTGGAGCGATTTCGTCGTATGCTTGGCTTTGGGTCGAATGTAGCCGATGAGAAGCGATTCCGTTCGCAGTCATCGTAGAGGGAGGAGCGTAAGGTATGGGCGTGTTCGAGTTTATAATTGGCCGCAAGAAGCCGACTCCCGGGGAAATGGCAAAGGAACGCCTGAAGGTGGTACTGGTGCATGACCGGCTCAAGGTAAGTCCCGAAGTGCTAGAGATGATCAAGTCAGAACTGCTCGCAGCTATTTCACGCCGCCTCGATGTTGATGAACAGAATATGCAGGTAAGCCTTGCTCGCGAGAGTGGCTGGGACACTATTCAAGCAAATGTGCCGATCAAGCGCCAGAAGGTATCGTTCGAGTGGGACCCACCATCACATCCAAGCGCGAACTCGAACGTCATTCACGGTCGGCTCCACCTCGATGAGAACGAATAAACAGAGGAGGAACAAAAAATGGGCAGCTTGCAAGCTGCCCATTTTTTGTTCCTCCTCTATATACAAAAAGGTAAATAGACCGATGAAAAAGTTAAGGACTCTGTAGTTTTTTGCACTATTCTTAACATCATCTCCATTGATTCATAACCGTAATCAGACTATTTCGGGATACAATACCTATGTGACAAGATACAACAGGTCACATAGGAAGAGGGGATGGAAAAAGTGGAAGAGGGTAACTCCATTGATGTATAGGATCTTCAAATAACGACAGAAAATCCCAGAGGCGATAGTGAAGTGCCGACGTGCGAACATTGTTGGGCGGCCTGCTCTACACGTTTGCGGTGTAAAGTATGCAACCCATGATGGGGAATGTGGAAGTGGATTGTGGATAGCATGAGCGTGCGCGGGGAGATGTGGGGAGGACTCTGGGTGTGTTGCAGTGGGAGGGGATGTGCGACGGGGCAACAGCAATGCAAAGCAACGTTTTCAAGAGTAGATGTGTGGCAATTGATGCAATTGGTGGAAGTGGTATCTGGTGGTGAGTAGTGCATCAGTTAAGGTGGGGGAGAACACGTTGTTGAGTATCTGTGGATGTGCTGCGGTGGTGGGGAAGTTGCTGCGTCGCTGGGGAATTGGAGTTGCAACACGCACAATGTCTGGGAAAAGGCATGCTGTCAATAGTGTTATGTTCCACGCCGAGTGCTGAAGGATGGCCGGTCTTGTGCCGGCACTTCAGTGTCGCTTGAGGGAAAGCATGACTATTTTTTGTGCGATGTATACTGTATAGAGAGGAGGGACACGGAGATGACTGCATGGAGACATACATGGTGCAGAGTAAGTCGCGCATGGTATCCACCACGTGTTGAGTGTTGTGTATCTGCGAGTCGATTCTCGCAAATACGGCGTTTATTTCTGCTATTCACGGGTGCACTGCTGCAAAAGCGGCCAGCGAGACCAGCACCATCCATGTGGTTAGCACAACCGGCCCCCGAAACGCCGATGCCAGAGGAACCGCTGATTCGAGTATTGGAGACGTTCGACTTATCAGCAACCAACGTCGAACATTTTCTTGACTCCAAAGCTGACCTCCAGGCGATAGACGTAAAGAAACGGCAGGAGATGCCGCTTTCTGTAAGGTAATGGTCTTGACATAAAATAGAGTGGCGACCGCAAGGGTCGCCACTCTATTTTATGTCAAGACCATTACCTTCTGGTACTTTTGTTGACCCCTGCGCCCAACCTGTGTATGATTTCATGCAGTGTACCGATTCATCCTGGAGTCGTAGCGATATAAGGAGAGCAAGGTGTGAGCGAGCAGCTTCAAAAGGTGAAAGTGAATAAGTTGGCACATGTTGGCGTGTGGGCGAGTGATATCGTGACGCAGACCCGCTTCTACCGTCAGGTGCTGGGTCTCGATCAGCGTGTGCTGGGCGAGAACGCGCAGGAGATGGACGTGAACAATGCCGCGGCATTTCTTGCGCTCGGTGATGAGCACCATTGTCTATCCTTGTTCAATGACGTGCGACCTACCATCACAAATGGTCGTAGGCCGGGTACACGTTCGCCTCTGCACCATCTTGCTTTTGAGGTGGCTACGGATGCGGAACTGGCAGCACTGGCGGCACGCTTAAAAATAGCTGGCGTCGATCTGCGCCTGGAAACACGCGATGGCGACTCTGAACTCGGTGACACGCTCTGGTTTAGTGATCCCGACGGCAACCGGATCGAGATTTCAGTTACGCCGGATGATACCACTATTTACACCTCGATAACACGAGCACACCGTCCTCTGCTGCGTCCTTATAGGCTGCAACATGTCGGCTTGAAGACAATGCGCCTGGAAGAGATGGTTGATTTCTATACAGAGGCGCTTGGCTTCGATATCTCCGATTGGCTGCTGCGCGAGTCCGCGTGGTTGCGTTGCTCAACCGACCATCACACGCTGCTGCTGACGCAGGGGCAACAGGGCATCGACTCTATCGCCTTTACTGCCGTCGATGGGCCAGAATTGCTGCGTTGGTCCGACTATCTGAGCCGCAACGGAACACCTCTGCTTTGGGGACCCGGACGCCACGGCGCGGGCAATGACCTTTTTGTCCGTTTCGCGGATTCCGAAGGCATTCATATTGAGTTGTCTGCCGAACTGCAACAATACTACGACTTCGATGTCACAACCCCCCCGCGTCTCTGGCATACACGCACAGTCGCGCACAATCTCTGGGGAAGCCTGCCCTCCTGGATGCGTGAAGAAGTAAGGGTGTAGTTGGTAAATAAAAACGCACCTGCATCTGATAAGGCAGAGTCTTATCAGATGCAGGTGCGTTTTTATTTACCAACTATAGGAGTTCTAAGCAATCCTAAGCCCTCGATCTCGCATTCGACGATGTCGTTGGGCTTGAGGAACTCAGGTGGGGTGCGCGAGAAGCCGACGCCGCTGGGGGTGCCAGTGGCAATGATATCGCCAGCCTCAAGCGTCAATACCTTCGAGAGCGTAGCGATGATGGTGCGGATAGGGAAAACCATCTCGCTTGTGTTCGAGTCTTGCTTGATTTCTCCGTTGACGCGTAGGCGCAGCGGAAGTTTCTGTGGGTCCGCGATCTCGTCCGCTGTGACAATGTAGGGACCTATGGGGCAAGAGCCATCAAGACTTTTGCCTAGAAAAAACTGCTTGTGGCGCGATTGCAGGTCACGGGCGGTAATGTCATTGATAATGGTATAGCCAAAGATATGTGAGAGGGCGTCGGATTCGCTGATATGTCGTCCACCTTGTCCAATGATTACACCCAGCTCGACCTCCCAGTCGATCTCGGTTGATACATCCGGCTCTATTACAAATGGGCCATCAGGATCGTTAATGGTCGTGGTCGCCTTTGTAAACAGAATCGGGCTTGTAGGAGGAGCAGTCGTTTCTCGCCCACGAAGGTCCGCCGTTTCCTTCGCGTGTTCAGAATAATTGATCGCCATACAGATAACGTTGCGACGCGGCTGGGGAATAGGAGCATGTAGCTTCACTTCTTGCAAGCTATGTACCGCCCCCACCTCTGTAAAGGTTTTGACCTCACTAAATCTTCGATTTTCCGCCTTCGAAAGCATCGTTTGCAAGGCTTGCCGTCCTTGTTCTTGTGACTGGATAAGTGCAAGCATGGAGTCGGGAACTGTAAGTTGTAGTGCACGTCCTCCTAAGTCAACATCAAGCACTTCGTCATTCTGAACAAGCCCAAGATGAGGCTTGGGAAGTTCTTGTGTAGAGAAGGTAACGAGTTTCATGCTAAGAAGCTCCTTTGCTACGTGTAGTTTTAGCCCCATTCTACAACATATTCTCTTTGATTGATTCTACATCAAAACAATGTAGCGCGCATTGCGTCTAGCGGTGCAGGTTTACCTGTCCATAGGGTGAAGGCGAGGGCGCCTTGATGTAGGAGCATGGAGAGGCCGTTCGCGCCTCGCATACGCATTGTGAGGGCTTGGCAGAGCAGTTGGGTCTGCCTGGGGTTATAGATCATCTCATAGACAAAGGTGTCGGTGTCGAAGCGTGCCAGTATCTCCGCTGGCAAAGGGGATTGATCGTCGTGCAAACCAACTGATGTCGCGTTGATGATAAGTGCCGGCGAACTTGGCAACAGGAATTGGGGATCGTTCAAACTGAAGATTGGCCCGGAATAGTTTTGTTGTATCTCCGCCGCCAATAACTGGGCACGCTCTAAGCTGCGGTTAACAATGATGAGTTGCGCGACATGTGCGCCTGCCAACGCAAATGCGGCCCCTCTTGCTGCACCACCAGCGCCAAGCAAGACGGCGGTATATTCTTTTAGAGAAACCATTCCATCCTCTTGTTGTGTGCCTACACCGTGCTCTTGCAACGCATGAAGGAGACCAGGGGCATCCGTATTATATCCATGGAGGTAGCCATCGCGGTGGACAATCGTGTTGACTGCCCCAATCTGGGTTGCGAGGGGATCAACCTCGTCCATCAGGGCCAGCACTGCCTCTTTGTGTGGAATGGTGACGTTCGCTCCAAGATAGGAATCATCACACAACGAGCGCACCCGTTCGAGCAGCATGTCGGCGGGTGTATGCCATAGTTCATAGCGTGCCCGAATACCGAGGGCGTCAAATGCCGCTTGTTGCATTCGCGGCGAGAATGAATGTGCCACCGGATTGCCAATAAGCCCTACACGTTGGAAAGAAGTTGATGTCTGTGTTTGCACTCCTATTGCCTGCACATTCATAATGAGTCATACCATCGTTTAAGTACACTATATTCGGTCATCAAAGAAAAACATATGTGTAGCATACAACAATTTGAGGGTAATTCGGTACGGATGGAGATATGGTACTATAAAACAGACAAATTACGTCCCTGTACGAACCGATGTATCACGTCCTTGCAGACGTGGTCAATTGCCAAGAGGACGTAATGCATCGGTCTCTACAAAGATTGCCATTATCAAACATGGGAGATAAATAGAATGACAGTGCAGCCTCGTCTGGCTTCGACGGTGATGTTATTGCGCAATATTCCTGCGGGAGAAGGTACAAATGGCATAGAGGTGTTCATGGTTCGGCGCGTGGTGCAGAGCGAGTTTATGCCAGATATATTTGTATTTCCCGGCGGCTCTGTCACGGAGGATGACCGGCTTGCCGAGCGAACCGAGGGTGTCTATGAACCAGTGGTACCAACAGGAGCGGACCCGGAGGGACGAACTGCGTTAGGAAATGGAACTCGTGCAGCTGCCATTCGCGAACTTTTTGAAGAAGCAAATGTCTTGTTGGCACATCGCGAAGGCACCGTGCTTGCCGTCAATGAGGAAACCGTTGCACGCTTTGCGGACTATCGACAGGCATTCAATGAGCGTAGAGGGTCATTGGTTCAGATGGCACGTGCGGAGCACCTTGTGCTGGCTATGAACAGCCTCGCGTATTTCGCGCACTGGATCACACCTGAGGGCATGCCCAAACGCTTTGATACGCACTTCTTTGTAGCAAGTGCGCCTGCACAGCAAGAGGCGATCTATGATAATCTTGAGACCAGCGATGGGACCTGGATACGGCCAAAGGATGCAATCGAACGTTCTCAAGGCGGTACGTTTCCTATCGCCTTTCCTACATTTCATCAACTGCGCGATTTGAGCGCGTTCTCCACGGTGCAAGAAGTACTAGCTGTAACCGCGACGCGTTATGTGCCAACGCATACGCCTGAGATCACCAGACAGGATGGAGTCGCTCATGTCTCTCTTCCCGAGGACCCCCAATTTGTGTGGAAGCAATAACTGATAAAGGAGCACACATAGCATGGACACCTCGCCATATAGCATCATTCTCGCCCCCAATCCCTCTATGATGACAGGTCCTGGCACAAATACCATTGTGCTGGGGAATGGCATTGAAGGGGCAACTGTGATTGATCCCGCTGACGACAACCGGGAGCACTTAGATGCCATCATTGCAGAGGGAGCGAAGCGCGGTGGTATTCGGCGCGTGCTTATCACACATGGACATCCCGACCATACCGGTGGCGCGAAAACATTGTGTAAAGAACTTCGCATCTCGATTTACGCATTTAACCGCGAGGGAACGCCAGATGTCGACGAGGAAGTGCCCGACGGTATGACCTTTCCAGCAGGTGAAGACACGCTTCGTGCTGTACACACTCCTGGCCATCGCTTCGACCACCTGTGCTTCTACCTGGAGAGTCAACGTACGCTCTTCGCGGGCGACCTCGTTGCCGGGGTAGGTACAGTAGTGATCGCGCCGCCCGAAGGAAACATGCTCGACTATCTCAATTCGCTCAAACATTTACAGGGCATGGACATCGCCGAAATGGTGCCCTCGCATGGCCCCATAATTACCGACGCGCAGGCAAAGCTTGCCGAATATATCGCCCATCGCTTACAACGCGAAGAGCAGGTAATTGCCGTCCTGCACACCTTTCCATCCGGCGCCACGATTGACGCAATGGTCCAGAGCATCTACGCGGATGTAGACCCACGCCTACACCCCGTCGCCGCTAAATCCGTCGAGGCCCATCTCCTCAAATTGCAAAGCGAGGGCAAGGTCCGTCAAAACGATAAGCACGAATGGGTGTTAATAGGATAAACCACGAATCCCTGTAAGGGTCTAATTCTATTACACCCTGTTGGCAATCGACCATTTCGATAGACATGACAAACATTTCAACATGCCGTCTAAAAAATCTATGTCGCCAATAGGGTGTAATTGACCGAATAGTCTTGGTTATGCGACTCGCGTCGCCATCATCACAAGGTTGAAAACATTGGGCGTACCCAAGCCCGTTACAGCATCCCACCCTTTTGTCGCGGTAAAGCCTTTGATGGTGACAACCGCTCCATTTGCGTTTTTGCCTACGAAGGTGTTTGTACCCTGTGTAATATCATGTAGGCTTTGATTAGCTGTATTCATCCCACTAATACGATAGAGCAAGGGATTGAGGGAGCCTACACGCTTGCCAAGGACCTCGTTCATCAAGACTGTGATACCAGCCCACTGGGGCGAACCTGCACTGGTACCTCCAAAGACCACGGCGAGGTCTTTCCCCCGTCCCGAAGAACTCCACACCACCAGCACGCCACTTTTGGGATCGCCATTATAGGCAATATCGGGCACACCACGATGGTTGCCTATAATCGCTTGTATCCCCTGCTGAAATGCTGGACGCGGGTAAATAGTGCTAAAACCGCCACCACTGCCATTCCATGCTGCCTCCGCGATATAGGCACCTGTGTTTGCGTTGGCATTTAACGTTGTGCCGCCTACAGCGGTCACGAGTGGATCGCTGGCAGGAGTCGAGACGCTTTTGGCAAAGCTCGTAGATGCGCAGTTGATTTCTGCGGCCCCAAGATCGCCAGAGGCGGCAAGCAGTGTGATTCCCTTTGTCATCGCGGTCTGAAACACTTGATGTTGCGCTTGTAGTGCCTGTTTGCTCGCGCAGCTCTCATTTCCACCAAAGCTCTGCGAGATCACCTCGCCGAGATTGTGTGTCACTGCGAACGAGGTGGCCCGCAGGATATTCAGCAAGAAGCCTGAGAGCGTGTTGGCGTTCGGGTCCTTCATTGGATTTGCCAATACAAGGTCTATCGTCGCTCCCGGCGCGACCGCGTGTGCCCACTCCACATCTAGCGTAATCTCCGCCGCCCAGCTCACCTGTGCCGCATCCTTTGGATTGAATGGAGCTAGACCATCGGGTGCGATAATATGAAGCTTCGGGTCTTTGAGACCGAACACCTTATCGAAGAGCGCGAGGTCATGCCGCAGCGTCGGACTCTGAAAAGCATCCACAATCACAATCGTATGGCCTAAACCAGTTGTGTGAGCCGCCAGGAGGGGAGCAATAGTATACGCCCTCTGAATTTGCTGCGGCGTATAGCAACGGTTCGCAGCATTCTGAGCCTGACAGGGAAG
>CAXTCR010000043.1:0-21725 GCA_964242555.1 uncultured Ktedonobacteraceae bacterium | reverse complement strand
TAACGTCTTAATATCCCACCATTTTAGAGTAAGGGCATCGTTTAACGAATCGTCAAGAAGTAATTCGGGCGAGTGGGATGGAGCTTTCGTTGTAGAAGGCAGGCGCAGGGTTATCGTACTGGTTCTAGTTCGCTTGAGAAGTGGAGAACCGATGGTCTCACCTAATACCTCTTGTAGTGCAGCATGATCTAGCGCAAACGGATGCTTTCGCGCCTCCGCTTTCGCAGCTTGCTCGTTGTTTTTTTTAGAGGCAGATACGAAATCGTTTTTATCGGATGTTTCGGCCCATATGTGTAGGAGACCAGACACAAGGCTATCACAAATGGCATGCAGTACTATCAAGGTGTTACCAACTTCAGGAAATTTCTAATGTATGCAGTAAGAGCAAGCCTACAAAGCAGTTCATTGAAAGACATGCTTTCAGTGAACTGCTTTTGCTTTCACATAGAATTATTGAGGTAACTCAGCGAGTGAGGACTTCACCTCAATGTAACGTGCAAGAATGAATATAAGATCAGAGAGGCGATTCAGGTAGCGCACAACCTCAACATTCTCGATCACGCCATCATGCAGCAACTTTACGGCCATACGTTCTGCCCTACGGATGATTGTACGGGCAAGGTCAAGTGCGGCCCCGTCAAGCGTATCGCCAGGGATGATAAATTTATTCGGGATGTCTACTTCTTGCTTCAGCTCCTCTTCTACCTGTTCGAGATGGTGTACATGCTCAATTGTCATACGCAGACCCATCTTCTCGTAGTTTTCAGGGGTTGTTGCAAGTTCGCCCATCAACAAGTAGAGTTCTTGCTGCACACGGTAAATAATGTCTTTGACCTTTTTATCTTGAGCTACCGCTCGGGCAAGTCCCAAAGCTGATGTTGCTTCATCGACCGTGCCGAATGTGTCTGGTCGTGGATCATATTTAGGAATTCGCTCGTCTCCCAATAGGCCCGTGTAGCCTGTATCACCCGTACCCGTAGTCACCTTTGCCATAATTTCTCTTCTCCAAATTGATCTATCGCTGTTGTTTTTATATACTTTACAGGCGACGCAACGTTCGACTTCTTAATTTTGATGATATGCTAAGGATACTGCAATATATATTTATAGGCCCGGCTTACGCGTCGCCAATCCATTTCACGCCCACGAACCGGGCGCTCTTCATCAATAAGTTGCAGTGTGTCCGTTGCCAGGAAACGGCGTCGTAGGTTCGACAGGTCAATTTGCTCGTCCGTTGGAAAAAATGCGCGGTAGAGTAAAGCGGCCTCCGCCAACGTTAATATGCCATCTCCTGTCACCGGCTCTTTCGCCTGTCCCTGGTAGTTATCTCCCGTCTCAAGATCAGCTATTAGACGAGCATCTCCTGAACGCATGTTATACATGTCTGCCAGGAAACGCAGCACAATCTCCGGGTTACGCTGTATTTGTGAGCGAAGCGTATGCAACGCGGTTTGTACTCCTGGAAACACATCAGGGTCGAGCAACCGCCGTCCCAATTCAACTTCCGCCACCGGCACCCACTCGACCTGTAAACTTGGAATAGCCTGCTGCTGTAGATGTGGGCGTAGTTCGTCGTAATTCGCACGCAAGAGAACACTGTGAATGAGGGAGACAGCTGCTCCCTGTTCATTACTACCCCAAATCGAGACGTGCTGCTCCTGCCATCCTGCCTTCATCTGTACAAGAGGAGCGTGGGCAGACCAGAGCAATAGTGCATCGAGTACACGATCTACAGCATCAGTTACAGCTTCATTGCCAAGTACCAGCCGCATAGGTGGTCCCCATTGTCCCTTGCGCAACAGCACCCACAGGGACCAATCGCGAATGGCGAAGGCCGTAACGCTAGTGGTAACAATCAAGCGATTAGAGGATGCCGAACTGGAGGTAGACTGCGATGTCATCGAATGAGAGAATGGTATACTCATACATGTGCCGTTCCATTTACATAGATAGATGGTCATAGTACTATCCAATTGTACTCACTATTCCGGCACAGCGCAAGTCGTAATCACTAATTTAGGACCAACCAAAAGCACAAACAGACACCTTCTATCAGGTGCCTGTTAGCAATATATGAATACTCTGGAGATACTCTAGTGCCCAAATACGAGATGGAGACCGAGAGCAAACCCAGCAGAGAGAAGTACAGCGACAATTAGAAGAACGCGATATCGTGCAAGGGTAGCACGCTCATCAATGGTTAAAGCCTTTGCGCCGCTTGAGCGACGAGCGGATTGTGGATTCTGCATGGTAGTATTCCTCTTGAAACCAAAGTAGGAGTGTAGCACGTTACTAGCTACTCTTACTAGTATATACGAAATATAACACTTTTTGGTTGCGAAAACATCCCGTTTCTACCCCAATTTTTTTAGAATGGTCAGATGTAGTACATAATCAATCTTTATTAGGCGTTTTTCCTACTATTGAGTATGAGTTATAGGCAATGAATTACCCGATGCGGACGCCGTACATGTGGTCCTGTTGGGACCACATGTACGGCATCCGAGGCCGATCTATCACCTATACATTTCCGTTTAAGAAAGAGCATCACTAGTCCCTAAGCGTTAGGAGTTACCTTGTCTGAGAAGTGACAGGCTGCATAATGCTCACGACCTTCTTTCGCTTCGAAAGCTGGGTCGACCTCGCGACAGATAGATTGTGCTATTGGGCAGCGTGTATGGAAACGGCAACCAGATGGAATGTTGATTGGGCTTGGCAGATCGCCCGAGAGAATAATACGTTTGCGTTTACGCTCCACCTGTGGATCGGGAATAGGTACAGCGGAGAGCAGCGCTTTTGTGTAGGGATGCTTTGGCGCGGCATATAATTCGTCGCGATCGGATAACTCTACAATTCTGCCAAGATACATGACTGCGATGCGGTCAGCGACATGGCGTACAACGCTCAAATCATGAGAGACGAAGAGATATGTCAGGTTGAATTGATGTTGCAAACGTTGCAGCAGATTCAAGACTTGGGCACGCACCGATACGTCCAGGGCTGAAACTGGCTCGTCAGCGATCACAAACTCTGGATTGATTGAGATAGCACGAGCTACTGCGATACGTTGACGCTGACCACCACTAAACTCGTGCGGGTAGCGGTCAATATATTCGGAACGCAAGCCCACCACACGCAATAGTTCAACCGCCTTGTCACGCAATTCTTGGGCAGACCCCATCTTGTAGATCTGCATAGGTTCGGTGATGAGCGAACCGATAGTAAAACGTGGATTGAGCGAGGCAAAGGGGTCCTGGAAAACCATTTGTGCCTGCCTGCGCACATGACGCAGTTGTTCGCCTTCTAGCTTGGCAAGGTCCTGTCCATCGAACATGATTGATCCTGCCGTCGGTTTATACAAACGTATGATAGTACGTCCAATCGTGGTCTTTCCCGAACCACTTTCACCGACCAGACCAAGTGTCTGCCCACGTTGTATGCTGAAGCTAATACCATCAACTGCTCGAACATAGCCGACGACGCGCTGCATTACTATTCCCTGTGTCAAAGGGAAGTACATTTTCAGATCGTGTATATCTACGAGGGTCTGACTCCCTACTGCTGTTTGTGCCATTTTTTCTTCCTTACGATGAACTGAGCGCTTCGCTACTAGCTGCTTGTTCGAGTTTAGCGCGTTGTGCCTCTTCTCGTGCTAGTCGTCTGCGTTCGGCACGATCTCGCTCTTTTGGATCACTGATATCAGGCCAGCACGCTTTACGATGTGCTGAATTTGAGACAACAGGATCGAGTGGGGGCATCTCACGGCACACACTATGCGAGTAATAACAACGTGGCATAAAAGGACATCCTGTCGGAGGATTCAAGAGATCGGGAGGAGAGCCTTCAATTACTCTCAATTCCTCATCGCGCTTCTCATCCAAACGTGGAATGGAGCCAAGCAAGCCGAGCGTGTAGGGATGGCGGGGGTTCGCAAATATCTCTTCAGTTGGCCCCTCTTCGACAACCTTGCCCGCGTACATGACGACCACACGATCCGCCACACCTGCGACGACTCCCAAGTCGTGGGTGATGAGCACGAGCGAGGTACCAAAGTCTCGACAAACGCCACTAATCAATTCGAGAATCTGGGCTTGTACCGTTACATCAAGGGCTGTTGTTGGTTCGTCGGCAATAAGTAGTTTTGGATTACAGGCGAGCGCAATTGCAATCATCACGCGTTGGCGCATGCCGCCACTAAATTGATGCGGGAAGGCATTGACGCGGTTCTTCACATCTGGAATGCCCACCTGTTCAAGTAGTTCAATCGCGCGTCTACGGGCCTGATCATCGCTCATCTTCAAGTGTATTTTAAGGCCTTCAGCAATCTGTTTGCCAACGGTCATAGTAGGATTGAGACACGTCATGGGGTCCTGGAAAATCATACTGATTTGCCCACCACGGATGTGGCGCATCTCACGCTCTGGCAACTCAAGCAGATCCTGATCTTGAAACAGAATTCTGCCACCGGCATACTCGCCAGGAGGTTGCGCAACAAGACGCATAATTGAGAGGGATGTTACGCTCTTACCGCAACCGCTCTCGCCTACAATCGCGATCTTTTCGCCTGGCTTGACCGCAAAGGTAACGCCATCGACTGCACGCACACGCCCACTTTTGACTTTAAAGTAGGTCTTCAGGTCTTGCACTTCGAGCAGGTACTCTCCCAAAGTCGTTGCTCCTTTTTTTATCGTTCGGTCATATACGGATCAAGCGCGTCACGTAAGCCATCGCCAACAAGGTTGATGCTCAGCACGGTGAAGAAGATAAGCAAGGCTGGCGTGAATACAAGGTATGGCGCGGTATCGAACAAGTTTTGTCCGTCGGAAACCATATTGCCCCAACTGGCGGTAGGTGGATGCAGTCCAAAGCCAAAGAAACTTATAACGGACTCCAGGATGATGTTTGTCCCGATCAAGAGTGTAGCGTTCACGATGATCGGCCCAGCAGCATTTGGCAGGATATGACGGAACATTAGGCGAAGATTGCCTGCTCCAATCGTGCGGGCGGCCAGCACGTACTCTCGATCCCTCATCGCAAGAAACTCGCCGCGAACCAGACGAGCGGAGGAGGTCCAACCAAAGATAGCAATGAGAAAGATAACACTTCTCGGCGACCCATCACTAAACGAGGCCGATAAGACAAAGAGCAACAAGTAGAGCGGCACCGACAACACAATGTCAGTGAAACGCATGAGCAGGTTGTCGACAATTCCCCCATAATAGCCTGCGAACGCACCAATACCAACACCAAGGACGAGCGAGACAAGCATCGAAGCGAGACCGACTAAAAGTGATATGCGCCCTCCAGCCATCGCACGAGCGAATTGATCACGTCCAACATCATCTGTGCCAAAGGGATTCTGCAAATTTGGGGCTTGCAGTGCTACATCTGGACGTACAGCATCGGGAGTATTATGTCCCGTTATATAGGGTCCAAGGAAACAAAATAGTACGAGTAGAATTAGAAATGACGCTCCAACGATAGCAGCCCGGTTTTTGATGAAGCGATCAAAGATGATGCGCCCCTGACTGCGACGCTTTTGTACCAGTGCCGGAGTTAACTCCATAAACGGCTCATCATCGTCATTTACCGGTGTCGTGTTGACTTGCTGAGAGATATCCATGACTTTCTCCTTTCCTCATCTCACACTATGAGTACCGAATACGGGGATCCATGACTGCGTACAAGATATCCGCTATCAAGTTAAATGCAATTACCAGAATGGCACTAAGTATCAGGATCGCCAGGAGCACCGGAAAGTCGCGCTTGTCGAGCGAGTCAAGGAAGAGCGAACCCATACCAGGCCATGCGAATATACCTTCGGTAAGTACCGCGCCTCCTGCGACTGAGCCAAAATCAATGGCAACAACCGTAATGAGAGGAATGACGGCGTTACGCAGCGCGTGACGAGCGAGAATAGAGGAGGTACCTACTCCTTTTGCACGGGCAGTACGGATGTAGTCCTGTTTGACGACATCGATCATGCTGGAACGCATATAGCGACTCCACCCAGCAATAAACAAAATCGAGAGCGTAAGTACAGGAAGAATAAGGTGCAAGAAGGCATCCAGAAACCCATTGAATGGATCGAACGTAAGCCCTGAAGTGCTAGTACCTGAGACTGGAAGGAGTTTTAGCTGTACTGCAAAGATGTCCTGTAAGAAGATGCCAAGCAAGAATGCAGGCATGGCAATGCCGAAATAAGAGATGGTTGTCAATATATAGTCTGTGACAGTGTTCTGACGGATAGCGGCAATGACTCCGAGTAAAATGGCGAAGACTAACGCCAGTAAAAGCGCGAGACCAAAGAGTTCAAGCGTATTGGGAAAGCGCTCTGAGAGAATTTGCGAAACGGGTTGGTTTGTCGCAAACGAAGCTCCAAAATCTCCTGTCACAACATTCTTCAACCATTTGAGATACTGAATAGGCAACGGGTCATCAAGACCAAACCGAGTACGTAGTGCGGCTCGACCTTCCGGAGACAGGTGTGGGTTAAATATAACCTGTTCTGGACCACCTGGAAGAGCGTGAATGAGTAAGAACATGAAAATGGAGACGAGAAGGAGCAACGGGATTGCCTGCAGCAATCTTCTAATGATATATCTTCCCATGATTAATGCCTCCTCCGGCAAGATGTCTGAAAGGATAGGCAGTCAGGCGATGACTTCCCGTAGCTAGAAGCTACGAGCTTCTACGGACTTGCACCGATGGTATGTCATCCAATATCGGTAAAGGTAAACAGTAGTATAACATATTTTTGTGCTGTAGCAACACTGTTTTTGGGTACAAAACGGAAGACCTGAAAATATTACTTCCTCTACATACCAAGAGATTCTATGAAGAAAGGGTTATTGCTTCAGTGCCCGTTAGACACTGGAGCAATAACCCTTTCATAAGAAGCTATGGTGAGGAAAGAGGAGTCATGGTATTCCTCCGGCAACTACCTAGCACTTACCGCCCGTGCACCACCACTTGTCAACACCAATGGTCTCGCTCGAACCTTCTGGTCCTGGGCCATAGTTGTGCGCGGTAGTCTTGGAGATACCAAGATCGGTCGGGCTATACAGGATTGCAAATGGGAACTCAGTCAACTCAAGCCCGTGGATTTGATTGAATGCCTGCTGACGAGCATTTGGATCAGCAGTCTGCTGTTCCTGATGGAGAAGAGTTTCCATTTTAGGATTACAGTAGAAGCTCCAGTTTTGCCCGTTCGTGCCCTGCTGATCACAAGCCAAGACTGAGGCATCATCAGCGTCATATGTGTACGAGTTTTCGTACTCAGCCAAGTCGTGCTTGCCATTAGGCATAAATGTACCAAAGAAGGTACTAGCTGGATAATTTTGAATATCCATCTTGACGCCAATTGCCTGGAAGTTTGACTGCAGGATCAGCTCATCAGCCTCACGCCAGGGCTTACCAGTTGTAGTCGCATACTTGAATTCCAGGCGCTTGCCATCCTTCGCGCGTACACCATCGGAACCTTTTGCCCAACCATTCTGGTCTAGAAGTTGGTTCGCGGCAGCCGGATCAAACTTAGGGCATGGCGCATCAGCCTGGAAACCAGGAATAAGCGACTGACCATGATCGGTACAGAGAGGAACGGCCTGACCAAGGCGAGCAGTTTTAATCAGTGCATCATGGTCAATAGCCATTGCCATTGCTTTACGCACATTGACATCTTGCAGTGCTGGATTCTTCAAGTTGAAGATCATGGCCTCATAGTTAGATGCATTTGGATTTCTAGCTAGCGAGTAGTTGGTAAGAGCCTTGTACTGATTTGTCTTACTTACGTCAAGGAACCAGGATGAGGTAATGGAGCCAGCCTGAAGATTTTTGAAGATGGTGTTTTCGCTTGAAACAGGATTGAACACGATCTTATCAAGATAAGGCAGACCCTGCGAGGCAAGATAGTAGTTGTCATTGCGCACGACGGTGTAGTGATCACCAGGCTTGCTCTCGCTCATCTTGAATGGTCCACTTGTTACCTGTGGATTCAGGTTATCGGTAGACTTAAGGATAGAACCGGGATCCATGCTCTCAAAGTGGTGTTTAGGAAGAATAGCATACAAACCATCGGTCCACGACGCGATAAATGGCGAGAAAGCCTGCTTCAAATGGAAGGTGATTGAGAGCTTGTCTGATGACACATCTGTCGAGGTCACGAGATTGTAACCGACAGTACTTGCCGCACCAAACTTGGGATTATTCCAGAGCTTGATCGTAAAGGCAACGTCGTCGGCGTTGTAAGGTTGCCCATCGGACCATTTCAAACCAGGCTTCATTTTGATGGTATAGGTTTTGTAGTCCGAGCTGATGCCACCGTTTGTTAATGTGGGGAGCTCAGCAGCAGCGGCGGGAGTAATTTTTCCATTGTAGTCGCCGACAAATAGGGGTAAATAAATTGACTCGTCCACAACACTAGAAAAGGTTTGTGAACTACCGTTCGGAATCAATGAATCGGGTTCGTTAGGGATGTCATCAATCCAGGTACCACCTTTGACCGGCGTGTTGTTGGTGGTGGTGTTACCGCCGCTAGGAGTTCCTGTAGCACCACAGGCACTCAAGATCAGCAGCAGCATGGATAGCAGCGAGATGCTGATCATCGAAAACCTAGGTCTAGGCTTCTTGAACATTCTGTCCTCCTCGAAAAATAGCTACTAGTTTGGACAAAGACGAGACAAGTACATAAGAAGCTACAAACGCTTCTGCATGTAGAGTTTTGCAAAGCGATGCAATTCTCTAAGAAAGAACGCAAAGTCTTTGTTGTTATATACACTACGTAATTAAGTCAACGATATCTCACACAAGATTTTTGTAACTGGAAAGTGTTTTGTTGAGATAAGTACACTGATATTAGTACCCAGACTTACAATGTAACCTTCTATAGCTTTGTAACACATTTGGAATGAACAGCCTAAGAGTTTTGTTTTCTACTATGAAGGGTTTTAATGTGACGTTTACTATTTTGGACACTTCGCGCAAGAAATCATCCTGATGGTGTTAATCTCTCACTCGTAAGTACCTGTCATTTATATGTGTGCTTGACGCAGTACGCTGTAACGGCTATACTACGGGTGTTGAGATAATGGGTAAATAGCCTACTGATCCACCGGGCGACGAAGACCGTCCGGTTTTTTATGTGTCTTTGAAGAATGTATTATAAGGAAAGCACCCAGAAGAATATGCAAGTTATGAGTAATAATATGACGCAAACAGCTGAGAAGCTTGTACAACGGACCGACATTCGCAATGTTGCTATTATCGCGCACGTCGACCACGGCAAAACCACGCTTGTTGATGGGTTGCTGAAGCAAAGTCACATTTTCCGCGAAAACCAGGATATGGGCGAACTGATCATGGACTCCAACGACCAGGAGCGCGAGCGTGGCATTACCATTCTTTCAAAGAACACGGCTATCATCTATCGCGGTGTGAAGATCAATATCATCGACACACCGGGACACGCGGATTTTGGAGGCGAGGTTGAGCGTGTGCTCAATATGGCGGACGGCTGTATTCTGCTGATCGATGCGGTTGAGGGACCAATGCCTCAGACGCGCTTTGTCCTGCAGAAGGCATTTGAACTGAACCTTCAACCTATCGTTATTATCAACAAGATTGACCGGCGTGATGCTCGAATCGATCAGGTGTTGGAGTGGACACAAGACTTATTCCTGGAGCTTGCGACGACCGATGAGCACTTGAATTTTCCTGTGCTTTATGCAATTGGACGCGAGGGTGTGGCGATGTATCATCCTAACGATGAGCGCGTCAATCTGGAGCCGTTGTTTGAAACCATCATCAATACCATTCCTGCACCAAAGGTCGATGTTGACGCACCACTACAATTACTGGTCGCCGCGCTGGACTATGACGACTACAAAGGCAAGTATGCAATTGGTCGCATTGTGCGTGGCAAGATCGCGCCAAATACATTTGTGTCTCGCATCAATCGTGATGGCGTCGTTTCGCGACAGAAAATTAACCTCGTGCTGAGCTACAAGGGCTTGCAGCGTGTCGAGGTGGAAGAGGCGCAGGCGGGCGATATCGTGGCGTTAACAGGTATTGCCGATGCGAACATTGGTGAGACTATCGCAGACATTAATACGCCGGAGGCACTGCCCACAATCGCGATCACTGAGCCAACGTTGAAGATGACCTTTGGTGTCAATAGCAGTCCGTTTGCCGGACGTGAGGGTAAATTTCCTACGTCGCGCCAGTTACGCGCAAGACTCTATCGCGAGCTTGAGACAAACGTGAGCTTACGTGTTGAAGACGGCAACTCACCTGATGAATTTATTGTTTCGGGACGTGGCGAGCTGCACTTATCCGTGCTGATCGAGGCGATGCGCCGCGAGGGGTATGAGTTCCAGGTGTCTCGTCCAGAGGTTATCACACGCGAAGATGCAGAGGGCAAGACTACTGAGCCTATCGAGCACCTGATTATCGACACGAAGGATACCTATATTGGTCCGTTGACCGAAAATCTTGCCGCACGTAAGGCGCAGTTGATCAATATGACCAACGATGGCTCGGGCAACGTACGTATCGAGTATCGCATTCCCACGCGCGGCCTGATTGGTTTCCGCAACGCCTTCTTGACCCTGACAAAGGGTAACGGCGCGATGAGCAGTATTCTGATTGGCTTTGAGCCGTGGTTGGGCAAAATGGGAACGAACCGCATGGGTGCGCTTGTAGCATCCGAGTTGGGAACAGCCATGACCTATGGTTTGAACAATGCCCAGCAGCGCGGTGATACGTTCATTGAGCCAGGAACGCCTGTCTATGAAGGCATGATTGTCGGTCTTAACTCGCGGCCCGATGATATGGTCGTTAACATCTGTAAGGAGAAGCAGAAGACGAACATTCGCTCCTCCACATCAGACATCTCAGTTCGCCTGACACCGCCAGTGTTGATGAGTCTTGAGCAATCACTAGACTTCATCAATAACGATGAGTTGGTTGAGGTGACACCACAAAATATCCGCTTGCGCAAAAAGCTGCTGACGCAGCATGAGAGAATGCGTAACCGAGAGTAGAGTTAAGCTGAGAACACAAAAAAGCCTTGCGCTAGATGGCGCAAGGCTTTTGTTTTTTGATCAATACTAGCTTCCCATTCATGCATTCTACTGCTATAATCAACGGTACAAAGCAAGAGCATATGTAGGAGGTCGTGTATGTCGTTACCAATTTCAGAAGTAGACACTTTCTCTTCCTGGATAGACGATATACTCTCTCTCGTCGACTCCTACCGTCTTGATGTCAACAAGAAATTGGACTCTCATCGGAAGACTGAACTAGGACAATTTCTTACGCCCATGTCCATTGCTCGGTTGATGGCTTCTATGGTGCAATGTCAATCTTCCACCATCTCTCTTCTTGATCCGTGTGCAGGAGTTGGCTCTTTATTTGCAGCTTCTATTGCTGAGCTATGCCAGCGACCTAATCCTCCACAAGAAATACATGTCACAGCTTATGAAATTGACCCTATACTGGCTGCATATATTCCTCATGCATTTAGACTTTGCGAGCAAATATGTCAAAGAGCAGGTGTTACATTCACTAGTAATATGTATCAAGCCGATTTTATAGAGAATTATATCTCCGATGCAACTGCCAACCTCTTTACATTAACTCCTTTGCAAACGTTCAACTGCGTAATTCTCAATCCTCCTTACCGCAAAATTGGGACAAACTCAAGATTATCAAAACTTCTACAGAGAAACGGAGTCAAAACAACAAACCTTTACACAGGTTTTCTAGCTCTATGTATGCAATTATTAGAGGACAAAGGAGAGCTAGTTTCTATCACACCGCGCAGTTTCTGTAGTGGTACGTATTTCAAACCATTTCGTAAGTCATTTCTCCACACGATGGCACTTCAACGTCTTCATCTTTTTGATTCAAGGGTTGACACATTTCATGAGGATGAAGTGCTTCAAGAAACACTTATTCTTTCGGCAAAAAAAACTCCTGTAGTTCCACAAACAATTAGTATTTCAAGTACAACAGGTCCAGATGACACTTTTGCCATTGCACGTGAAGCTCTTTATAGTGAAATAATTGCTCCTAATGACTCTGAGTCTTGTATACGTATAGTTTTTGATGAGGGAGGACAGCAAATAGCACAACTTATGGCAAGCCTTTCTGCACAACTTTCTGATTTAGATATAAGTGTTTCAACAGGAAGAGTTATTGATTTTCGTGCTCAAGAATATCTGCGCATGTATCCAGAAGAGGGAACTGTTCCTCTCATTTATCCCATTCATGTTTCTTCTGGAAGAGTTGTCTGGCCTAAACCACAAATACGAAAACCAAATGCCATAGTCGCTTCGAAGCAAAGTCAAGACCTTTTAGTACCTAATGAAACCTACGTGCTAATGCGGCGTTTCTCCTCAAAGGAGGAAAAGAGACGTGTAGTTGCAGTTCTCTATGAACCAATTGGTGGTTCAATAATGCACGTTGGTTTTGAAAATCACTTAAACTACTTTCATCAGAATATGCATGGGCTTGAACCTCTTGTAGCAAAAGGGCTTACAGGTTTCCTAAACTCGACGTTTGTTGATATGTACTTCAGGTTGTTTAATGGACACACACAAGTAAATGCGACCGATTTACGCAACATGCGTTATCCAACTCGGAAACAGCTTGAGGAATTAGGGGCAAGGCTACTTAACGAAGAACCATCGCAATTTGTGCTTGATAACATAATCGAGGAGATACTTTTTGCTATGAACGACGATCAGAGCATAGATCCAGTTGCAAACAAGAGGCGTATCGAAGAGGCTCTTAGCATATTGAAGGACTTGGGTTTCCCTCGTCAACAGCAAAACGAGCGATCTGCTCTTACACTCCTTGCTTTATTAGATTTAAAATCTGATCAACAGTGGTTTGAGGCAAAGAGTCCGTTACGCGGTATCACGCAGATGATGAACTTTTTTGAACAATACTACGGGAAAAAGTATGCACCAAACTCACGAGAAACAGTTCGTCGCCAAACAGTACACCAGTTTCTGGATGCAGGACTGATTGTGGAAAATCCCGACAACCCAAATCGTCCGACTAATAGTGGTCAAACTGTCTATCAAATCGAACCAAATGTTCTTCAACTGCTCAAGAAGTATAATGCTCCTGAGTGGGATACAGCATTACGGAATTATCTTGTTGATATTGAAACTTTACAAAAACGCTACGCACAGGAACGAGAGTTAACACGTATTCCCGTAAAAATTGTAAAAGAACAGATAATTACGCTATCTCCAGGTGGACAAAATGTACTTGTAGAACTCATACTACGCGAATTCGCAGAACGTTTTGTTCCAGGTGGCAAGCTATTGTATTTAGGTGATACCGACGAAAAGTTTGCTTATTTTGATGAAGAGGGTTTGCAAGTACTCGGTGTTACGCTTGAGCCTCATGGAAAAATTCCCGACATTATTCTTCACGATGAAGCAAGGAACTGGCTAGTACTGATTGAAGCTGTCACCAGTCATGGTCCAATTTCTCCTATGCGTCATGAGGAATTGAAAAGATTATTTGGTCAATCTCAGGCAGGCTTAATATTTGTTACAGCATTCCTTGATCGTCAGGCTCTAAAGAAAGAACTAAGCAATATTTCCTGGGAGACTGAGGTATGGCTAGCCGAGTCGCCCTCACACATGATCCATTTCGATGGTGAGCATCTTATTGGACCGTATTAGAAAAACACGCACTTAATCCTCGTTTAGACGTAGCGACTGACTCAAGGTTGAGCTAGAAACCACTCGTACCATCATTATCAGGGCAAGTGCGAAAATTGCTATCAGCACAAGTAGGGCAATGGGCAGTGATAGTGGGAGCACGACCTGCGTTGAGATTGAGGATTGCAGGTTAAAAAATGCGCTGCTGCTGACGGTTGTATTGAGGTCGGTGATGATCAAAGTGGGAATGACGGTGAAGGCGAAGGTGATGCCAAAGACGATACCAAGCAGTAAACCTGTGATGTAGACTACGGCTTGCTCCCATGTCAGCACGCCAATTACTTGCTGTTGCATAGTACCGAGCGCACGTAGGACCGCAAAATTGGTTACACGTGTCCGTGCACTGAGCCATGATGCAAGGAGATCGCCGAGGAGCGCGAGTAAGAGAGCTGTTATCGTGCCAATGCTGAGGACACCACTTGTAATGACGTATAAGGGATCATTGCTCAGTGAAGAGAGCAGGGCACGGCGGTCAGAAAGTCGATCAAGACTTAGGTCAGTCGAGGTGAGTGCACTGCGTACGCTTGCCAGAGATGCTGCATCGTCGCGACTATGTATCCATACAGTATTAACGGTTGGCGGTGTTGCTGTCGCCGATGCAGTTCCTTTTGATTGTTGAGTATATAGAGTTGTATAGAGCTGATATTCCATCAACACGCCACCAGAAGAAACTACTTGATTCCCGACACCAAGTGTTGTAGAAGTTTTGTCGTTTACCGTAGGAATATGTTGCACAACACCGATAATGACACAACGCAGGTCATGGGCCGATTGCTCGTCCTCTTTCACGAGTAGTGATGAGCCAATATGTAGTTGTAGGAGTGTTGTTATATTTGTGTCAACAATTACAGGGATTGGTTGTGTTGCGCTGGCCTGTGTCCGTAGTTGTGGCAATAGTGTTCGTGCAGTTTGATAATCCTTTTGTGAGGCCCAATTGACCGCATTTACAAACGTAGAGGTATCGACAGCACGAATTTCAACCCCTTGATTTGTACTACCAGCTTGACCAGTTGCACTGTAGCCTGTACTTGCCGCGAGTACACCAGGAATAGACTGATATTGCTTAACAAGTTGAGATGGTGTAACAGTACCATTTTTGCCACTACTCTGCTATTTAACGTCGCAGGGCTGCCGCTAAAATCTGCTCCAGTGAGATAGGTAGTGATATCTCCAATGTGTTGTGCTTGTGTTGCTCTGAATACGAGGGTAAAGAGCGCGAAGGCAATAGCAAGGGCTAACAGCATCGTCATACGAAGGGATTCGCGTGGTGAACGCGCAATTTGCGTAATCGCGAGGAGCGAGACAGCACCGCGTCTACGCACCACCAGAAATGCGATAAAGCGTAAGAAAAGTGGAAACAGGCGTAGAAAGAACAGGATGCAAGCAATAATGAGAAACAATGGCGCGAGAACCGAGAGTGGGGCTGTAACTAATGTTTTTGTATCGTTTTGCAGTACTGTACCCACACTCGTTAGATAGAGAGATAGACCATAGCCAAGCAGTGCGACTAGCCCTGCAATCACGTCGAGATTGAAGCGTTGCCAGAACGGGCTTCTGGACGTGCGTGAACTTTCGCGACGAAGGGCAAGAACGTTTGTACGAGCCGCAGAGTAGAGAGTGATACTCATGGTGACAATTGCGATCAGCGCAATGACGAGAGCGTAGACGAGAACACCTTGTCCTGCGTGCACAACATTCTGCGTCACAACATTCAACGCGTTTTGCTCAGCTACTGGCAGGACCTGACGAGCGAGTAGCAGTGCAGTCACAATTGCCAGAGGCACACCAACTACAATAGCGATGATCCCTAAAAGCACGCTTTGTAGCAGCAGTGCTCCAAAAACTTGTAACCTACTGGCTCCTCGACTACGCAATAATGCAATGGTTGCCGCTTGACTATCGACCAGCAGATTTGTGAGTAAGCCGATGAAGAAGAGGATCAGTGCGACAATCTGCAGGGTAAGCACGATCACTGGAATGCGCGCCACGCTAACACGGCTACGAAAACTTTCCAGAATACCAGGGGTCGATGTTGTGCCAAAGAGTGGGCCAGTCACCATTGGATTGAATATATAGGGATAGCGCAATGATCCCTCGAAACCACCACCGAAGTTGAGATACGAAAGGTCTAGCGTATTGATATGATTTACGAGAGAGTTCAGGTCCTGGATAAAAATCTGAGAGGTGTTGAGACGATATGACCAACTCAATCCATAGCCACCACTACTAGCAGGCGCAAAAATAGCGTTTGTGTGTAGACGTTCGCGTAAGGTGTCATGAAGAGCAAGTATAGCATCATTTGATGTTACCATTACATAGTTATAGATAAGCTCTTGCTCAGTTGTATATTTGCTAGGGTCAAAAGAGTAGCCATGAAAGTAGGCGCTATCTGCTGTGGTAAGAGTAAAAATTCCAACAACATGAGCCACGAGTTGGAGTGTATTTTGTGCAGGTGGTGGACTTACATTTGGATTTGTTGGTTGAAGAGCATACGTGAATGTGACGTTAAAGGTCGAGCCTACACTCAAACCAAGCTCCCGCGCGGTAATAGAGGACAGCAGCACCTCAACATCGCTGGCTGGCGAACTGGTAGTGTGTGCACCGCGTCCTTGCAATTGCCCCAAGCGAGAAGCCATGTCTTGTGCAGTAACGCCGTATGTCGTAAGCACAGTTTTAGGATGCGGCGGACGCGTAAAAGCAATATTGGTCCCTTAAATAGTGAATTGCGATACACACTTGAGGCAATATGGTAGTATGGGATAAAAATGTGAGCAAAAATCGGGAGGAACAAACGTGAGTACAGAGGTGGCATTACCAAGAGTGACATTCTATACAAAGGCTGGTTGTCATCTTTGTGATGAGGCACGTGAGATGCTCGATGAGATCGCTGTTACCAAAGACTACGAACTGACGGAAATAGACATTCGTACCAATCCTGATGTATTCCAAATGTACCGCTATCGCATACCTGTTATTCTTATTGATGAAACGTTAGCCGCCGAGGGCCGTATAGAATATAATGAGCTACTGAGCGCATTTGGGCTAGCATAAATTTTGCTCCGAGTATATATTCCTTGAGGATTAATAGTATGTCAGCACAGCATATTCCTGGTACAACTGGACGAACACAATATAGGATAAGTGTCGCCTCAAACCGATTTAGCGATTTTCTGCTTGCATACTGGGCACACGTTGTAATGATTGTGCTGGGGTTACTTGTAGCGGCTGCGATTTCTGTGCCTTTTCTCTCGTACTTTGGGCTTGATAGCTTCTCTAAACCTATCTTCTTCTCACTGCACTATGTCTGCGCGCAAGTTCCATCGCACTCGTTTTATATCCTTGGTCATCAGCTCGGTTTGTGTGCGCGTAACTTTTCCATCTATACCTCGATGTTTCTTACAAGCGTGGTGTTTGTGTTAAGCAAGAAACGTCTTGTTGCCCTTCCGTGGTGGGTCTGGGTACTGATGATTATACCAATGGCGATTGATGGTACCACGCAAATGTTTGGCCTACGCGAAAGTACCTGGGAATTGCGTCTCATCACTGGCACACTCTTTGGTGTTGGAAGTGCATGGTTTGTGCTTACATTTATGCAGAGGACGATTGAGGAGACGACGCCACCGCCGCAACAACTGGGGCCTATATACACATCAAAGCATTCTGCAAGATAATCTCATCGATAAAAAAACATAGCGGTTGCACGATGGACTTATACTAAGAAGTATGATTGAGCAAAATACACAGAGTATACAAAGAAAAACATTCGCGGTGACGACTGTTGGCTGTAAGGTAAATCAGGCTGATAGTGAAGCGATTGGCGAACAGATGAGTGCCGCCGGATTTGTGCAACGCGATTTCAGCGAGGATGCAGACGTTTACATCGTCAATACCTGTACCGTGACACACATGGGAGACCGTACCTCACGCAACCTTATTGCACAGGCGCATCGCAAGCATCCTGACGCATTACTCGTCGTTACCGGCTGCTACGCTCAACTCAATCCACAGGCTGTTGCCGCTTTGCCTGGGGTTGATGTTGTGGTTGGCAATACCGCAAAGGATGCGCTGGTCGAGGCAGTCACGCAAGGTAAAGATACTGCTACCAGTCCGTCATCCATTACAGAAACTAGTGACAAGCATCTTTTGCCTATGTTTCCTTCGTCGCATTTAGATGTTCAGCATATTGGCAGCGATACTGAGATTGAGCCTCAACCAGATAATCCAGCGCAGCTTGTGCCGTTCGTGAGCGAGACAAGCACTGCTGATGTTGCCAGCACACGTCTTGCTTCACGCACACGGGTACAGATGAAGGTACAGGATGGCTGTGATAACCGGTGTACCTACTGTATAGTTCCCACGGTGCGCGGCGGCTCACGCAGTCGCAGCATCGCTTCTGTCGTTGAGCATGTCAGACGTAAGGTACGGGCAGGCTATCAAGAGATCGTGCTAACGGGTATTCACCTTGGCGACTACCATCCCGACGAGGATCAGCAACAGGACCTTGGCGATCTGATTGCCACGCTTCTACGAGAGACGGAGATTGCACGCATTCGTGTATCATCGCTTGAGCCAGAGGATTTTCGCCTGGAATGGTTAGAGTTATGGCAAAATTCGCGTATGTGCCGGCACCTACACCTGCCGATGCAGAGCGGTTCGGACGCTATACTTCGTCGTATGGCACGACGCTACAATAGCGAACGGTATGCAACTATCATTACCGAAGCGAAACGGCTTGTTCCTGGCATGGCAATCAGCACAGATATCATTACTGGCTTTCCAGGGGAGAGCGACGAAGATTTTGAGCAAACCTATAAACTTGCGCAGAAGTTGGAATTCGCTAAATCGCATGTCTTTCGCTTCTCCCCACGGCAAGGAACTGCTGCAGCGCGTATGAAGGGCCAAATACAGGAGCCAGTGAAAAAAGCTCGCAGCGAACGTTTGCTTGCATTGAATGAGTTTCACAGTGCTCAATTCCGCCAGCAATCTCTTCATGAGACGGTAGAAGTACTTGTTGAACATCCACGTCACGACATCTGGGAAGGGCTTACAGATAACTACCTACGTGTTGTGTTGCAAAATCCGCCAAAGGATATTCACCAGCATGCGCTGGTAAAGGTACGGCTTACGCATCTCATAGAGGACGGTGTAAGCGGTACATATATAGGGTAATATGATAAAGCTCCAACTTTCGTATAAGCGTACATTATGCCTCCTTTCCATTATTTTTAGCCTTCTACTACTACTTGCTGCATGCAGTGATGGGAATGGTTCTACCAGCGATAATGGGGGAACGACAAGTAGCGCAAATAGTCCAAAGGCTATAGGAAGTTTCCAAGAATATCTTCTGCCCAAAACTGGTAGTGGACTAATGCGTCCGGCCATTGATTCGAAGGGACGGCTCTGGTTTGGAGAGATGAGTCATAACTACCTGACGATGTTCGATACGCACGCGCAGACGTTTACAGAAATTACACCACCTCATGGCAAGTACAGTGTGATGGGTGTTGTCATTGCACCTGATGATACGGTCTGGTTCGCTGAGCAAGATGCTAATTATATTGGGCACTACATCCCTGAGACAAAACGCTTTCAAACGTATAGTTTGCCGACACTTCATGTACCCGATCCGAACAATACAAAGAATATGACGATGCTGCCGAGTGGCCCGAATGATCTCGCGTTCGATACCCATGGTAATCTCTGGTTTACCGAGTTAAATGCGGATAGTGTAGGGATGCTTGATACACACGCTGGCACAATTCACCAATATCCGCTTTCAAGCACAGGGAGCGTACAAAAATTTAGTCCTTACGGTATCACTGTGGATACTAATGGATTCGTCTGGTTCACGGAGTCTACAGCGAATACCATAGGTCGCCTCGATCCTCGTACAGGTACAATTCGACACTTCGCCCTGTCAGATACCTCTGTCTCACTAATGGAAATCGCGAGTGATGCTCAGGGAAATGTTTGGGCAACCTCGTTTAATAACAATCAACTGGTACATCTCGATGCTAGAAGTGGAGTGTTCACAACCTATACGGCGCCCTCAACCACACAGGGAAGTGGTGGCTTATACGGCTTGACGGTTACACAAAGTGGTGCGGTATGGGTGACGGTGCCAGCCGAGAATGCCCTTGCGTCCTTTGATACAAAAACCCAGCATTTTACTTATTCGGCGATTCCTTCACCAAATAGTTTTCCATTTGGTCTCGTGATGGATGAGCATAATCACTTGTGGTTTACTGAGGCCGGCAGCGATAAGATTGGGATGTTTGTAGCGAAATAGGAATTGCTGTATGCAAGGTATTCGTGCCTGACTCTTTTCTACCCATAATTTTTCATACTCTGCACGTTTCTCCATTACGTTCTTACTATTCTAAGATGCCTGCTTTCTGAATAGAGAAACAGCATGACGACTCAAATGAATGTCACCAAAACCACTGGCATATCAAGTAAAGTACTTGTTTTATTAAGGGGAAAACATCCATCAACCCGAAATATCACCGCTTTATAACGTCTATATTTCGGGTTGATGGATGTTTTTTATTGCTTTATAAAAGCATTATAGGTACTTCTCGAACCAGCTCTTGATGTGGCGTAGGCGTTCGAGGCGGGAGTGGGGATGTCCGCCGCGTGAGAGGCCATGACTTTGCCCCTCGAAGCGTATGAGCTGGACTTCGCGCCCCATCCATTTAAGCGAAGCGAAGAGTTGTTCAGCCTGTTCAATGGGGCAACGCAGGTCTTGTTCGCTGTGGATGATGAGCAATGGAATTTTGATGTTTTGCACGTAGGAGATGGGCGACATGTGCATATACTTGTCCAGATTTTCCCACGGCGTGGTGTCAAGATTGTCATAGCCGAGATCCCAGCCAATATCGCTGCTACCAAACATGGATGCAAGATTGGTGACGCAACGGTCGGTTACGGCTGCTTTAAAATCATCATAATGGCTGATGAGCCAGTTCGTCATAAAGCCACCATAGCTGCCGCCTGTAACACCGATGCGTTGCTCATCAATGTATCCACGTTGTACCAACGCTTTGACACCATTCATGATATCAATTGAGTCTTTCTCACCCCATTGTCCATTGACGGCAAACGAGAAGTCGTAGCCATAGCCACAACTGCCGCGAGGATTTGTGTAGAGGACAACATAGCCCTGAGCAACCAACAATTGCATCTCATGGAAGAAGCCATAGCCGTATTGGGTGGTTGGACCGCCGTGTATCTCTACAATTAATGGGTATTTCTTTGATGCATCGAAATCATGTGGCTTGAGTATCCAGCCATCTATCGACCAATCGTCGAACCCCTTATATTGCATGTATTCCGGTGCGACTACTGTCAAATCGTCGAAGAGGGCATCGTTGGCATGGGTTATGCGCTGCATCTCACCCGATTGCTGGGATACATCGAGCGTATATATTTCCTGTGGGCGGGTTGCATCGCCAACGAGCAAGGCAAGCTGCCCCTTGGCGTTATCGGCACTGAAATCGCGGACATGTACATCGCCATGTGTAAGGATCTGGGGTTGAGCATTAGAGCCATGGGCGGAGAGCGTGAAGAGGCGTGACGCTCCATGCAATGAGGCAAGGACATAGAGTGATGTGCCATCGGCAGACCAGACAGGTTGAGGCATCAAATGTTCATCGCCGATGTCGCTATTTGTCCAGTCCATGCATGTGCCATCGAAATCGTGTGAGAGATTTTGTGGTGCCTGCTTGTTCGCATCGGAAGCAACAGAGTAGAGGTACGTATGACCACCAGAATGAACTTTGTACGAGGCAAGGAAGGCTATTGTCTTGCCATCGGGCGACCAGGAGGGCGAACTACAGGCGAGGGTGCTGTCGGTCAGGCAGCGTAACTCGCCGCCAGCGTAACTCGGGATCTGGAGCGTATAAAGGTCTGAGCCAAGAATATGCCAACGATCTTCGGCATGGTTTGAGCAGAACACAATCTGTTTACCATCGGGGGACCATGCCG
>CAXTCR010000042.1:0-21883 GCA_964242555.1 uncultured Ktedonobacteraceae bacterium | reverse complement strand
GCGAGCGAACGGTGTTCGTATCCCTCTGTGAGGAGCAGTGACAGGAGCGACTGGCAACCCGAGATGCCGCCCCAGACGCGGAAGAAGTTACTATCCGTTTTCATATTCGCGGGTGCGGGCGAGTGGTCGGTGGTGATCATAGGCACATTGCCCCCAAGTACCTGTTGCCATAGCTCCTCGCGCTCTTCCGAAGAGCGCAACGGCGGTGCGCACTTGGCAACAGCACCCAACGCCTCAACGTCGTCTTCGGTTAAGACGAGGTAGTGAGGGCATGTCTCGCAACTGACGTTGACGCCGCGTGCGCGTGCTTCTGTTACAAGACGAATGCCGCGAGCGGTGCTGACATGCACGATGTGGAGCGCACATTCAGTTTCACTGGCGAAGAGAATAGCACGTTCAATAGCCTCTAGTTCCGCGACAATGGGCCGAGACGCGAGATAGTTGCGTATACCTGTTTTGCCCTCCTCGACCGCTCTTCGTGCTAGATTGCCTGTAATGGCGTCGTTCTCGGCGTGTACCGCGACGATTCGACCAAGTCTCGCGGCCTCAACCATGCCATCGTAGAGCGTAAGGTCGTCAACGGATTGGAAATCCTCGATGCCGCTGTTACTCATGAAGGCTTTGAAGCCAATCACGCCGCGCTGTGCAAGTTCTGCCATCTTTGGGACATTGCCGGGTACCAAACCGCCCCATAAGGCGAAGTCGACGAGCGACGAAGCCTCAGCCGCCGCGAGTTTCAGGTCAAAGCTGGCCGCGTCGAGCGTTGGAGGGGAGGCGTTGAGGGGCATGTCAAAATAGGTTGTCGTGCCACCTGCCGCGAGTGCTTTTGTGCCAGTCGCGAAGCCCTCCCAGGAGGTGCGTCCGGGTTCGTTGAAATGGACATGGGCATCTATGACGCCAGGGAAAATATGGAGACCTTTTGCGTCGATCTCTTGTGTGCCTGTGCCTGAGAGTTCAGGTTCTATGGCGACCACACGGCCAGCGACGACGGCGATATCCGCCTGTTTTACCTCGGTTGGTGTCACGACTGTGCCACTCCGCACAAGCAGGTCGTAGCTACTCATAGGCTCGTCTCCTCTTGTGCTAGCAGGGTCAGGAAGTGCTCCATGACCGCAAGCGCGACTGCGACATCCTCCGTTGTCACAGACTCCGCCGGGTTGTGGCTAATGCCGCCGCGACAGCGCACGAACAGCATTCCAAAATCTGTAAGATTACTCATTACGACACCGTCATGTCCAGCGCCACTGGCAATGGTAAGTGGCGAATAGCCTAGTTCTCCAATAGATTGGGCCAGGAGTTTTGTCACGCGTGGCGAGCAGGGGACCGAGGGGTGTTCTTGCACAGCTTGCCATTCGCAGGAGACATTGCGAGCAGTGCTAATCTGTTGCGCCAGTTCGTGTAATTGCTGGTACGCTGATGCGCATAGCTCATCCTCTTGATGGCGCACGTCCAGGCTTAGTGTCACCTCTCCTGGTATAACATTGCTTGCGCCGGGTTGCACATTGAGCTGTCCGACGGTTGCGACGAGTCCTGGCAGACTTTTCGCGAACTTCTCTGTTGCTACAATAAATTCGGCGGCGGCACAGAGTGCGTCGTGGCGCAACGACATTGGCACTGTACCGGCGTGTCCTGCTGTGCCGGTGAAACGTATTGCAATACGTCTCTGAGCTGCAATGGCCGAGACCACGCCAACGGGCAGGTTGCGCGTTTCAAGCACAGGTCCTTGCTCTATGTGGACCTCACAGTAGGCGAGCAACTGGTCATGTTGCCAGCGTGGGCTATGCAGGGTGTCGGGATTGCCGCCAAAGGACTGGATTGCTTCCCGCATAGAGATGCCATCAGCGTCGGTTAGCGATAAGGCATTGGTATCGAAGGTGCCGGTCATAGCTTTGCTACCGATGTAGGCGCTCTGATAACGTAAGCCCTCTTCGTCGGCAAAGCCGAGTACCTCGAGCGCAAACGGGAGACGTTCGCCACGAGCGTGCAGGCGTTCGACACAGGCGAGCGCGACCATGACTCCTAGCGGCCCATCATATTTGCCGGCATCGCGTACAGTATCGAGATGTGAGCCGAGTAACAAGGTTTTTGTCGCAGAGGAGTTGCCTTCGTATCGACCTATGATATTGCCCACAGCGTCCTGCTCGACGCTCATGCCAGCGGCACGCATCCACTGCTCCACAAGGGTATTGACCGAGCGCATAGGTGGAGTCGCGAACCTGCGGGTAAGGCGCTCCCGTTCCTCGCTATAGGTGCCAAGCTCATCGCATCTTTGCATGACGATAGAGGCAGATGTTTGGAATTCCATACACTAGCTCCCACGATATGTGCTGTAGGCCCACGGCGAAACAAGCAAGGGAATATGGTAGTGGGCGTTCGCATTGGCGATGCCAAAGCGTACCGGAATGCGATCGAGAAACGGGACTCCGGCATCAGAGGCTTCGCCATGTTCCGCGAAGTATTGGCCTATGACGAACACTAGCTCGTACAGACCGGCAACCAGCTCGTCGTTCGTGAGCAATGGCTCATTTGTACGCCCATCGGTGTTGGTTGTCACCGTCTTCAATAAGTGCCCTTCGGCACTGCTCGACGGGTCCAGTTGCCATAACTCAATCGTTACGCCTGATGCTGGACGGCCATGCGCGGTATCGAGTACATGTGTAGTGAGACGACCCATGGCTACTATCTCCCGTGCTCGCTCTGGTTTGCCTCTCTGCTCATGGTGAGTTTTATCAAGCCAAATGCTGGGAAGGGATCGCTGTACACTTTCTGCTGTGCATCTGTATCGGAGGCGACAACGAGATCGCGAGTGCGGTTCTGGCCCTCGAAACTCACCTCGGCCATCTGCGGAAAGCGTGCCAGGAGACGCAAGCCCATTTCATGGATAAGGTGCTGAATCGACTCGCTGACAAATTCGTGAAATACGGCTTGCACGACATCGCGTACCTGTTCGCTGGGAATGTAGTGCTCCTGGATATCCGCGCTATTCCCATATTTCCAGTAGACATCAAGATAGATGAACAGCGGACGGTCCACCTTTTCTGGGAGCGTCGTATAGTCATCGCGCATGAAGCGAGTGAAGGAACTGCCTGTGACTTTAAAGAGTTGCAAGCCCACGCGTCCGCAACGATGGTCAGTCATTGTGATTGTCTTGTCATGTGTGACGAACTTCATGCTTGCTATACCGAAGTCATCATGTGATCGTTTAAAGAGTACGTTGCTATTCTCGACAGCTGTCGAGTCAGCGGAGACGACCTGAGCGGGTGGAAAGGCAAGCTCTCTGCCCGTTAGCTCTAGCTGCTCCATAATCGGATAGGTTGTCAAAAATTGTTCACCGAGACCTGCAAGGAATGCTTCGAGTGTTGAGCCGGTGAAGGCAAGTGCCTGACGAAGGATAAAGTTTTTCATCGTGTCGGTGGCCACAATGTTGCTGTTGTCGCCGTGGGTATAGGCGGGCAGAAAGTTTTGCCCGAGCACCTCGACATCAATCTCTACGGCGAAGAGGATGTTGTCTCTGCCAGTAAAGTGGGACTCTGGAATAGCAGGGATGCCGGAAAGCGGTGTCGCATACACGCGGTAAACGGGAACGCGTAGTTTGCCGTAGCTGATTTCATAGGTGTATTCCATAGGCATGATCCTCTTTAAAATATTTCGTCTGTAACAACAAGGTCACGTAGGCGGAGACGACAAATTTTAGCAACCTCGCCCAGCGCAATTGCGACCTCTTGCGGGCGAGTGTGGTGCAAGCGTTCGTGAAAGCCAGCGAGAATACTCGCTTTTTTATTTTCGCGCGCACAGATCACAAATGGGAAGCCGAAGCGGGTTTGATAGCTTCCATTGAGTTCGGTAAACGCAGCGATTTCTTCTGGTGAGAGTGCATCCAAGCCAGCCGATGCCTGTTCACGCGTTGACTCGGGTGTGAGGGTCCCTGCGAGTGCTGCGCGTCCAACAAGGTCGGGATGTGCCCTTAAAAGTGCGACTTGCCGCTCAAGGGGTGCGCTGTACATGACATCACACAGCGTCTGGTACAGTTGCGCGACTGAGGCAAAGGGGTGAGCATTCCAGCTTTGCGTTACAATCCAAGGCGGTCCCTCGAATAGCTTTCCCAGACCTGTGACAAACTGTTCCTGGTTGTACGAGTTGATTGCTTGTAGCGTTATTTTTTCGTTACCCATGAATAAAGTGTAACATAAGAGAGATGTGGCTAGCGAATCTATGAGAGTATCTCATTGGTCATCCCTCCAAGAGCAGCCCCTTCATTATGATATTATGTGTCTAAACAGGTAAAAATGTCTATTTAAAGAAGGATATGTTCTATGCTCAACGATCCTGTGCTTGTCAACGATTGGCATGTAGTGGCGCATGTGTCAGCTATTGAGGAGGGGAAGCCTTTAGCGGTGCGTTTGTTAGACGAAGATATTGTGCTGTGGCGTGTTGGAAGCAATATACATGCGTGGCGCGATATTTGTCTGCATCGTGGCACAAAGCTCTCACTGGGCAAAGTCGAGAATTGTACGCTTATTTGTCCCTATCATGGTTGGACCTATAACGAGGAGGGACAGTGTATTCGCTTTCCCGCGCATCCTCTACAAAAGCCTCCTACAACAGCGCATGCAATCACATATCCAGTACAGGAAAAATATGGGTGGATATGGATAACGTTAGGCAATCCCTCGCATGATGTGCCGGCATTTCCACAGTGGGATGACTCCACGTTCCGCAAAGTGCATTGTGGGCCGTATGTTATGAAGGCCAATGGTCCCAGAGTGGTTGAGAATTTTCTTGATGTGACGCATTTCCCCTTTGTGCACCAAGGACTATTGGGCGACCCTGAACACGCGGAACTGTCGGATTACTCTGTCGAAACCACGGAGGCTGGGATAACCGCGAAAGATATCAGCGTGTGGCAACCCGACCCTGACGGTTCAGGAAAAGGGGCAAGAATCAGTTACACGTATAACGTGATGCGGCCCTTGACGGCTTCCTTTGTCAAGACTTCTAGTGGCTCACGTTTTGCCATGTACTTTACCGTGACACCTGTTGCGGAAAGGCATTCGATTGCATGGACGTATGTGGCGATGGATTATGGCGAGGGCAGTGATGAGGAGACCAGAGTCTTCGAGGACGAAATCACCTTTCAAGACATTCCTATTGTGGAGTCGCAAAGGCCCGAACTGCTGCCGCTCGATTTGCAGGCGGAGTTGCACCTGCGCTCTGATCGAACCGCCATAGCATATCGGAAGTGGCTTCGGCAATTAGGGCTTAGTTTTGGGACTGCTTGAAGTTATGTAATATTATCGGCCTGTTTGAGCGAGTTCGATGCGGCGTAGGACAAGATAGGCGAGGCCAGCGAAGATGAGACCTAATTCGAAGCCGATATCCATGCCGTATGGTGGATTAAAGAGGCGGGCGATTGGGCCGACAAAGAGGACCTGTGCCGCGCCAAGATAGACACCAACTAGACCCAGCACGAGTGATACCAGTGCGGCCCAGCCAAGGGGAAGCTTCTCACGTGTATCCCAGTCGTCGCTATTGTAGTGGCCTTTACGGAAGAGGAAATGTTCTTCGAGGAGGATGATGCTCCATGGACCAAGCCAGTACGCGATAATCAAGAGGAAGTCATTAAGCGTTGTGTTGAAGTTAGCGACCGCGGGTATCGAGATCAGCATATAGATAACGGCTCCGTAGAGCGTCCACACAACACGACCAACACGTTCAAAAGATTTGCCAAGCACCTGCATGGAGAGGCCAAGGCTATAGGCGTTAGGAATATTGTTGGTAATTGTGCTCAATGCTACGAGTATGAGTAGTAGGTTCCCCCAACTGCCGAGCGGTTTGATGGCTGCAACAAGTAGATCGCTGCCATTGCCTTTGAAGGCGGTCGTTAAAGCAAGACCAAATATCTCAAGGAGAATGCATGGCAAGATGATGCCTAAAAAGGTGAGCCAGAAGATACGGCTCGTCGGGGTTGTCTCAGGCTGCCACGTATTGTAATCGGCAGCGTAAGAACTCCAACCCGTAGCAAAGCCAAAAACTGCGCCGCCGAAGGAAACGAAGGACGCGATCTCGACGATGCCAAAGGCGGGTGTAGAGAGTATCACAACTTTGGGACCGATGATAGCTGTCATAATGATGCATACCACCGCAACAGGAATCCAGGCGTAGCGGGCATAACTGTGAACGTACTTATAGCCATAGATACCCACAATAGTGGTTACTACCGCGATAATTAGGACAGCGACCGGCAAAGCGATAACACCGCCGCTTGCAGCAGCCAGAAGCTGACCTCCTACAATCGAGTTCACCGCAGACCACCCTGTACTTGCTACCACATTGAAAAGCGCCATGAGAATAGCGCCGACCCAGCCGAAAGAGAAGCGTGAAATAACCATTTGCCGCAAGCCCAGTTTAGGACCCATTGTAGAAAGGAAGGCAACTGGTAGTGCGCCAAGAATATTGAAGAGCACAATCGCGCCAACGCTATCCCAGAAACCAAGTCCGAAGACGGGGACAGCCAAGGCACCAAGGGCAATGGTAGTAATCACGAGATTTGCGGATAACCAGATTGTGAAGTTACTGAAGATGCGTATGTCAGAGCGAGACCCGGGCAGAATGCGTTCAATGCCTTGAGCCTCAACGCTTCCTTCACTTTTTGAGGAAGAGATGCTTTCAGTGACCATTAGCGTACACCTCCTTCAGGAAAAAGTCTCTCCACCTCGATGCTCTGATCTTCCCATGCAGCCTCACTTGTGGCAATGATGCTGGCAATCGCGGCACAGATCAGCCAGACGATTGTGAGACCGCCGACGACGTAGCCCCATACGCCCGTGGGTATCTGTTGTGGAATTGGCGAATGGGACAACGAGACAATGATCGCAAGCACACACGCGAGGGGTGCGATGATAATGCAGAGCCACAGGACGGGCATAGGAAAGATACGTTGAGCGTGGAAGCGTTGCCGGTCCCGCAAATAGAGTAGGAACAAATTCACGAACAGGAATATGCTCGTAATTGCCCATATGATACTGTGCGCATATAAACTGACGGTGAACAACTCATTGGCGAGATTGACGGGGTTGCCGAGCGAGACCAGATAGGGCAAGAGAAAAACGAATGCGGCAAACAGTACAACGATGATTGTTTGAAGCGTAATGGCGTTGAGTGGAACTCGATTCTCGTTTAGTTTTCCCAATGATACAGGCAGACGCCGGTCAATTGCCCCGACAAGTAGTAAACGTCCGAAAATACTGTTGAGGATGGCAGTAAAAACGATGAAAAAAGTTACCACACAGGCACACACAATATTGCCAACAAGCTTGCCAAACACTGTATCAATTGTGCTAATGATCGAGAACGGTCCGATCGCGGCAGCATGCGGTCCCTGCACCACGAGTAAAGCAACTGTGACGACAATGTAGCTTGCGAGGACCAGTATGCCTCCGCGAAAAAGATGGCTTGAAATGACTCTCCGGTTCGCAATCTCACCGCCAACTGTCATTGGTACGTTTACTCCGAGATATGCAAAGATAATTGTACTAAACAGCACATAATTTTCTGGACGAATACTTAAGTCACTTGCATGTGTAAGATTTGTAGCGGGAGCATGACCGAGCACTAGCCAGAAGAGTGCGGCCAGCCCTAACAGCACCACCACACCTAGCATCAGCAGCATCGTCATATTCACAAGTAACTTCAGGACACGGAATGGTTGCATCGCCAGTACTGATGAGAAGATGAGGATGAGCACAATGAGTACGCCTTGCAGCCGTGGTTCCGCAAGCCACCTGCTATTTAATCCCTGCAGAAACGTTACGGCTATACCCGCGCTACTTACCATGCCTAGATCGCCTGCGACCCAGAATGAGACGCCGACAAAGAAACTCCAGAAACTGCCTAGTGCTTTCTGCGTCCAGTTGTAGAGGGAGCCTTCGTTGGGAAACATGGCACCTAGTTGGGAGGTTGCAATGATACAAGGAAGGAAAAAGACGAGGGCACCGATAATCCAGTAGGTAAAGGTAGCGATGCCCGCGCCAGTTGTTCCTACAGGATTGTTGATAAAGAACATCACCATCAGGAAAATCATCGTCATGTCAAACACGCCCAGCCGGTGCCCCATGGCCTTTGGTATATAAGCTTCCGATGGAAGGGGTACATCTATATGCTTCTCTTGTGGTATTGTTTGCATCATGCTTTGCTCGTCTTCCCTCTTTTTCGAGTGTGTGCAAATATGTGTATTTTGTTGACAATAAAAGTATAAAACAGGAATGTTAAGCGAAGAAGGCTACATATTTGAGTATAGTACTAATGGGCAATACCTAAAAATAGTGATTAAAATTTAATAAAGGCTTTTGTACAAGAAGGTGTAAATCAATTAATAAGGAGAGATCGCTCCTATCGAGCGACCTCTCCTTATTGTTTGCAGTGTGATTGTAGCTGCGGGCGTCTATCTTAGAACTGTTTTCTCTTGCCGGCTGTTGTTGAGTTCGACTCTGCGCAAGAGGAAGTAGGAGACGGCGGCCAGTACAAAGCCAAGCTCGAAGCCAATGTCCGTGCCACTAAATGCCTTTGCGATTGGTCCTGTAAAAAGTGCTTGTGAGGCGCCAAGATACACTCCAACCAAACCGATAGCCATTGAAGCTATAGCAGCCCAGCCGATAGGCAGTCGACTGCGTGTATTCCAATCATCGACGTTGTAGCGACCATGACGGAAGACGAAGTGTTCAATAATAAGAATAGAGGCCCACGGAGCCAGCCAGTAGGCAACGAGGAGCAAGAAATTGTCGAGGGTAGCAGAGAAATTGGCGGAGCCAATGATCGCGATAGCGACGTATACCACTGCGCCAATAAGGGTCCATACGTAGCGTTGGACCCGCTGAAATGCTTTGCCAAGTACCTGCACGGACAATCCCAAGCTATAGTCGTTCGGGATGTTGTTGGCAACGATGCTGAGGGCTAGCAACACCAGAATGAAGCTGCCAAGACCTCCTAGTGGACTCACAACAGCTGAAAGTAATCCGCCAACATTGCCAGTTTCGCCAAAAGCCTTGTTCCATGATGACATGCTGCCAAGCGCCGTAGTGAAGGCCACTCCTAATGTTTCGAGTACGACACAGGGAATTGCGATGCCAAGGAAGGTGAGCCAGAAGACGCGACTGGAAGAGGTTTCTTCGGGCTGGTTAACGTTGTAGTCAGCGGCGTAGGAACTCCAACCGGTGGCGAAACCGTAGATGGCGCCGCCGAAAGAGATGAAGGCAGCGACTTCGGCGAGTCCAGCATTTTGAGAGGCTACGGCACTGAAGTGAGGAGCGCCAAGGAATAACAAGACAACGAAAATGAGGGCCATTGGAATCCACGCGTAACGCTCATAGAGATGAACGTACCGATAGCCATAGATGCTGACAACGGTCGTGAGGATTGCAATCAGGAGTACAGCTGCCCAAAGAGGAATAGCACCATTACTGAGAGCAACGAGCAACTGACCACCAACAATGACGTTCACCGCAGACCAGCCAATACAGGCGGCAATATTGAAGAGGGCCATGATAATTGCGCCAATCCAGCCAAACGAGAAGCGCGAAATAGTCATCTGGCGCAGACCTAGTTTTGGTCCAAGCGTTGAGAAGAATGCTGGGGGCAGCACGCCAAGTATGTTAAAAATGACGATTACAGCAAAGCTGTCCCAAAACCCGAGCTTAAAGACGGGAATAGCAAGGGTGCCTAGTGCAAAGGTGGAAAGCACAAGATTTGCCGCGAGCCACATAGTGAAGTTGTCAAAAATACGTACATGAGTGCGAGTGCGGGGCGAGACACGCTCAATACCATGAGTTTCAATGCCTTGCTCTTCTGGAATAGTTACGACATCGGTAGCCAATTACTCTTCCTCCTTAAAATTCTGTATAAGAACAATTAAGTGGAGTTTTTACAAGAGTTGGGTATGTTTCTCTCTCAAACTCCAACATCTAACCGTAGAAAGTATAACACAAGAAATGAGAGGAAATAGAAAGGCCGCAGGAACCTTTGCTATTTGTAGACTAATTGTACATATGCAAAGGACTCCATGCAGTCTTTTTACACCAGTAATTCTTTCGTTCATTTGCTCTATTTAATGAGAAAAATGCTAGATCGGTTTAAACTGCTCGAATGGTTGATGGCAGTTATCGCAGTACACAATCGCTCGGCAGGGGGTTGGACCGAAGGCGTTTTCGAGTGTTGTCTGTTGTGAGCCACAGTGTGGACATGTTAAAGGGCGGCTCATAAGCATTGGAACAGCGCGTCCTCGACCGATCTTAGGTGGAGGTGCGATACCTACGGCATGCAGTTTTTTACGGGCCTCATCGCTTAGCAGATCGCTGGTCCATGCTTGTTTCATGGTCACATTGACTTCCACATGTGTTGCGAGCTGCTGCAGGCGTTCATGAATACCAGTGCGAATTTGTGTCAGGGCGGGACAGCCGGCAAATGTAGGTGTTATGTCTACCCGGATGGAGGACGCTGGGGCATCAACCTGAATCTGGCGCACAATGCCCATATCAACCACCGAGATTGCTGGCAACTCTGGATCAGGCACATCTTTTAATGCTTCCCATACCTGACCTTCGTCGAGCGGTGTTGTAGAAATCTTGTCGGTCATTTCGTCCTCCTTTCTACGCTTACCACTGAGCCTGTGGTTCTAAGCGATATACCATTGTCATCTGGTCCCAGAGTTTGTAAAAATCCTCATTATGCTGGCCTGTACGACCGCCAAAGCGTGGGGCAATCGTTGGCATATATTGAGGACCTTGGGCGGGAAAAGGTAGCTGTAACTGCTCAAATGTAGGAGCGATTGTAGCCAACCATTGTTGCTGTACCTGTGCAGTTGGGACGGTAAGAATGCCAGTGCGGAGTAGGACATCTTCGCCTGAGAACGGCTCAAACATGCCTAACGCATCTGGCCATAGTTGCTCAAGGGCTTGTTGGAGTCGTTGTCGACCTTCAGCTGTGCTCTTCGCCAAGCGCTGGAGCCAGATATGCACATGCATCTGATGATACGTTTCTTCGCGCTCGACCTTGACGATATCCTGTGTTAATGGAACGTAGGCGGATTCACGCAGTGATGCCAACCGGATTGCATCGGCGGTGTCATAGAGAAACTGGCGCACGATGGTAAAGGCCCAGTCGCCACGTGCATGGTCGACGAGACCGACTTGACGATACTCGTTTGGCTGACGACCATAGGCTAGCTGATCAATGGGTGTTCCCGTTAGTGCCTGGACCTGTTGATAGAATAGGCGTGCGTGACCAATCTCATCTTGCGCGATAGAACTGCAGGCTACGTCCTCCTCAAGCATGGGCGCGACACCGGTCCATTCGGAGTCCCAGTAGCCAAGAATAAACTCGTCATCGCCGAGGCTCTGCAATAAATTTACCAGTGGTCCTTTTACATCTGCTGGCACTGCTTGTGGTCCTGAAATTTCATCCATGCTTTTGGTCTCCCTGTGCCTGAACGCGCTGACGAGCAATACGCAGCTTTTCGCGGATATTGTACCCATCGAGGCGGCGATAGGAGCGGTCGAGCGGGGGCTGTAAGAGATTAGGGTCTGCCAGTTCTACAACAGCGTCGCGTGGACACAGCCAGAGGCGGAGATACTCTACTTCACTGCTTTGCGCAACCTGACTTCCTTCCTTGATTGCATCCGATGTGCCCAAAGGTTGCAAGTCCTGTATCCAGACGAGTGCTTTTCCAGCCTGCTTTTGACCAAAGAGCGCATACGCCTTGGGGCTGTCGCTCTCAGTCAGATGCTCGTGTTTAAGTGCATGAAGCGATTCGGCTGGATGAGCGAGGTCGCTTATCTCCATAAAGGCTGAACGTGGCACAATCCATAGCCGCTGGCTCTCCTGCCGTCGTCCATAAAACTCTTTGGCATAATGGAGGGCAAGTTCGGTATCGGGGGCACGTAAATTGCCTCCATGATGCGGGGTAGGGTCTTTGGTATCTTGCTGGAAGACCTCAAAGACCCCGCCTTCGTCAGCCATGTTCATCTTAGTTCGCCTCAACTGTCGCAAGGGAGTGGCGGGTGTTCATAAGGTTGCGAACCCACTGGCCCTCTTCGTACGTCATACGACGGAAGCTGATACGCTCCGCAGATGCAGGTCCCTGATTGCGAGCAATAGCGCGTAACAGGTCCCAATCAGGTTCGCTATAGACCCAGCGTCCCTTTTCCTCGTCGTAGCGCAGTTCGGGATCGGGGATGACGAGGCCAATCTCGCGCAGGCGTGGAACCTGAGTGTTGAGAAACTCTTGACGCAATTCCTCGTTGGTCTTGGTTTTAATGCCCCACTGAATATCTTTATCTTTTTCGGCGGGCGTATCTGGTCCATGAAAGACCATGAGCGCAGGCCACCAGCGATTCAAGGCATCCTGTGCCATCTGGCGCTGCTGTTCGGTCCCGTTCATCATCGTGATAATGATGTCACGCCCGTGCATCATGTGGAACGACTCTTCCCAGCAAATCTTTTGCATCGTTCGTGCGTAGGGGGCATAGCTGCAATCGCGAAGGGCATGTTGCGATACAATGGCAGCAGCGTCTACCAGCCAAGCGATCATACCAACGTCAGCCCATGTCTGTGTTGCATAATGGAAGGTATTGTGAAATTTGCCCTTGCCCGCGACGAGGTCTTCGAGACAGGCGTTGCGCGACTTGCCGAGGTCTTCAACGAGGCGATAGAGGAGCTCGGCATGACCAGCTTCGTCTTGAATCTTCGCGGTCAGAGCCAGCTTGCGATGAATAGTTGGGGCACGCATAATCCAGTCGCGCTCCGGCAGAACACCCATGAGTTCGGAGTTTGCATGCATCTCAATGAAGCGAATCAATGCCTTGCGATATTCTTCGGGCATCCAATCGGTGGTCTCAACCTTGCCGCCGTTCTTAACGTAAGCTCGGAACTCTTCGATACGCTGCTGTTCCGACTGAGCCTCTTCAATCTCTATTGCCATGCAAACCCTCCTTTTATCGCAACCGTAGGGATGTATTCACCGCATCCTTGTGTGAGCAATCATTATACACTTTTTGAACAACTGGTATAATTGTACCTAGAAAAGGGCCAAAAGTCAATGCCTGTAAGCTAGATTTTTGAACGATTGGTAGAATTTTAATAGGAAGAGGGTACTAGACCGTTCTCGACCATACTGGTAAACATTGAAGCGATTTGTTGAGGAGTGTATTGGCCCGATGGTTTGTACCACTGCGATATCCAGTGGCACATGCCCAGTATGCCAAACATAATGATTTTGGGATCATTGCCAGCTCGGAACGCACCCGTCGCAAAGCCTTCTTCGAGAATTTTCTCGAAGTAGCGCTCATAATCTTTCTGGCGCAAGGTGATTTCTCTAGCAAAGGGGCCGGTAAGATGTGGATGTTCGCGATAAAACACTGTGATCGCTGGCGAACGATCGGCGGATACCTCTATGTGATGTTCTATTGCTTGGCGCAGCTTTTCAGTTGGGGAAAGGGAAGATTCTACGATGCGGCGCAGTGGTTCTTCGGCAACGTTAAGCACGCTCAAGTAGATCAGGCGCAGAATTTCTTCCTTGTTTTTTACATGATAATAGAGTGCGCCTTTTGTTACGCCAAGCACCTCGGCGATGTCGTCCAGACTGGTGGAGCCAAAGCCGCGTTCGGCGAACAGGGTAGCAGCAGCTGCGACGATGGCTTTTTGTGTCAGGCGCACACGTTTCGCCCGTTTTTCGGGCTTTCTTTTTTCTGGTGAAACGGTTTCTACTGGTTGACTCATAGCATGCAATCTCTTTTCCAATCGCTGTATTGTATATTAATAGAATTCTACCATAGGGTCAAAAATAAGGAAAGGGTAAGATTGACATTTCATACTGTATCTTGTACTCTTTAACTAGGTATTCAAATTATATGATATTCTTTAACCTAGCTATTCGATAAAAAACGTTCATTGAGGAGCGGAAATGCTATGACAAGCACGATGCAGGAACAAGGGATCAAACCACCGGAGCCGATAAGTGTCCTTGCTCCCGACGGCTCGGTACGTCCAGGTGAGACCGTCGAAGAAAGTCCTGAACTCCTATTAACGATGTATCGCTGGATGACCTTTGGGCGTATTTTTGATACGCGAATGATAAATTTGCAACGGCAAGGGCGTGTCTTCACCTACGCGCCCATCGCAGGACAAGAGGCTGCACAGGTTGGCAGTAGTCTTGCACTAAACCAGGAAGATTGGCTCTTTGGCTCGTATCGTGATGGCCTTGCCTGTATCGTTCACAAACTTCCCCCTGAACAGGTAATGCTCTTCTTTCGTGGGCACCCAAAGGCTGGAGCGGTACCCCCTGATGTCAACGTGTTCGGCCAGCAAATAGGCATCGCGGAACAAATACCACACGCGGTTGGTGTTGCATGGGGCATGAAACTGCGTAAGGCAAAGAGCGCGACTCTGACGCTCTTTGGCGATGGCGCGACCTCTGAAGGTGCTTTTCATGAGGGCATCAATTTTGCGGGTGTCCTACGTGCTCCGGTTGTGCTCGTCTGTCAGAACAATGGCTGGGCAATTTCGGTACCACGCTCGTCGCAGACTGCAAGTGAGACGCTCGCACAGAAAGCCATTGCCTATGGTATTCCTGGACGATTGGTTGATGGCAATGATGTACTCGCCATGTATCGTGAAGTTAGCGTGGCTTTGGAGCGAGCACGTTTGGGACAGGGACCAACCTTAATTGAGGCGTTGACATACCGCTTTGGTCCCCACTCGACGGCAGATGACCCCAAACGCTACCGTCCAACAGCCGAACTTACCGAATGGCAGGACACACGTGACCCCATTACGCGTCTTCGTGCGTATCTCGAACGCGAAAATCTCTGGAACGAGATGCGACAGAACGCGCTTGAGGAGGAGATACGCGCCGAGGTTGCTGCGGCAGTTACATCAGCCTTGACTGAACCGGTGCCACCGCCAGAAACGATGTTTGAGCAAGTGTATGCGGAATTATCCCCACTACTCGAAGAGCAGCGACGTGAACTGTTGGCGTACATTAAGGCAACAGAAAAAGGAGTGACGTTTCCATGAGTCAGCGCAACATAATTGAAGCGGTCAACAATGCTTTAACCGTCGCGATGACTGGAGATGAGCGAGTCATGGTGCTCGGTGAGGATGTTGGGCGCAATGGAGGCGTTTTTCGCGCTACCGACGGACTGATTGAGCGCTTCGGCGAAGAGCGTGTTGTGGATACGCCCCTTGCTGAGGCTGGAATCGTCGGCACCTCTATCGGTTTAGCAACCTATGGCATGCGGCCAGTGGCGGAGATACAGTTCCTCGGTTTTTCAATCCAGTCCTTCGCGCAACTGCTTGGACAAGCGGCGCGTATTCGCTCGCGCTCACGTGGACGTTTTACCTGTCCTATGGTGCTGCGTGCGCCTTTCGGAGGGGGGACGCGAGCATTCGAGTTGCATAATGACGCGCTTGAAGCTCATTTTGTGCATACACCGGGCCTCAAAGTGGTGGCCCCTTCTACACCCTACGATGCTAAGGGACTACTCCTGGCAGCTATCGAAGACCCAGACCCGGTAGTGTTTTTGGAGCCGCTGCGTGGTTATCGAGTAGGGCGTGCAGAGGTACCCGACGATCATTATACCGTGCCACTTGGAAAGGCCGTGGTTGTACGCGAGGGAAAAGATGTCACCGTCGTCGCATGGAGCGCAATGTTAGCGCCTACATTAGAAGCTGCCGACCTACTAGCCGACGAGAACATAGAGGTCGAGGTAATCGACCTGCGTACGCTCTCGCCCTTTGATGCCGAGACGATTGTGCATTCTGTTCAGAAGACAGGGCGGGCTGTTGTTGTCCATGAGGCACAGCGTACAGCGGGAGTTGGGGCGGAGATCATCGCAACAATCAACGAACGAGCGCTCTTCTCGCTTGAGGCGCCCGTTGCGCGCGTCACCGGGTACGATGTCATTGCGCCCGTCCTGTTGGAAGATTATACATTGCCTTCCGCGATGCGTATTGTGCAGGCGGTGCGAACTACGCTAAATCCTTAAGAGCTTTGCCCTTTATTATTGTTTGAAGAGGAGCTACACGATTTTTGCTGGCTGCTGTGCGAAGCACAGCAGTTAGCAAAAATCGTGTAGCTCCTCTTCTCTATTAAGAACAAGTACTTTTGTGTGATAAGACTCTAATTTTCATATGGATTTCATTCTCCCTCGTTCAACTAGTGTTGCCACAACAACGTGAAAGTGGGTCTTCTTGAGAAGAGACACGCTTTCACTAGGGGGAAGGAAAAAACATATGAAGGTACTCGTTACAGGGGCAACGGGTTTCCTTGGCAGTCATGTTGCCGAGTTAGCGTTAGAGCGTGGAGATACCGTGCGAACGCTGGCGCGTCCGGGAGAGGATACAACTCGGCTGGTCAAAGCAGGTGTGGAGGTGTGCCGGGGTGATCTTGTTGACCGCGCAGTGTTGGAAGAGGCAGTGAATGGAGTCGAGCTTGTGCTGCACTGTGCGGCGCGCACGGGACCTTGGGGATTAATAGACGAGTATGAGAGGGTCAACGTCTATGGCGTCAAGCTGCTGGTAGAGGCGGCTATGGCCGCCGGAGTGCGGCGTATTGTGCATGTCAGTTCAATTACCGTGCATGGCCTGACTACGCACGGAACGATAGATGAAGCTGCTCCTTTGCTGGGTGGATACGATCCTTATAGTAAGACAAAAGCGGCTGGCGAGCGTCTACTGCGGCAGTTGATTGTCAATCAGGACGCGCCTGTCACTATTGTGCGTCCTGGCTTGATTTATGGCCCTCGCGATGAGAATAGCTTTGGTCGCTTTGTCCGCATGATAGAGCAGGGAAAAATGATCTTTATTGGCTCTGGTGCGAACATCTTGCCGCTTATTTATGTACGAGATGTGGCGCAGGGCATCCTGCAAGCGAGCGAAGTGGAAGAGGCGGTTGGTAGGGCATATCTTCTGGTAAACGATGAACAGGTTACACAGCGCGATTACTTCTCCACAATTGCGAAGGAACTCAATGTAGCACCACCACGTCTACACATTCCTTATCGTCCCGCACTCGCACTGGCTGGCACTGCCGAGCTTGTGTGGCATCTAAGACACAAGCAGCAACCACCGCCACTGATGCGTTTTGGACTCATGCAGATTGGTGGCGAGAATCGCTTTAAAATAGACCGTGCTCGTCGTGAACTGGGTTTCTCTCCGCAGGTGGACCTTGCGGATGGTGTGAGGCAGGGAATAGCTTGGTATCGTTCATCAAGGGGTTAGTATAGAAAAGGATAAATATTTTATGGAAATATTGGTTACTGGTGGGAATGGTTTCATGGGGCGGAACCTGATTGCCTCACTGCAAGAGCGCGGAGACCGCGTCCGTGTGCTTGCCCTACCTACAGAGAATACCGAATGGCTTGAGGAGCGCGGTGTGCAGGTGTTTCGCGGCGATATTCGTTCGCCAAAGGACCTTGTTGCACCGATGCACGGTGTTGAAGGCGTGTTTCACCTGGCCGCAATGATTGGTGTATGGCGATCTATTGAAGATTATTACGCTGTTAATGTAACTGGTACTGAGAATGTCTGTCGCGCCGCAATGAGTGCTGGTGTAAGTCGTATCGTCTGCATCAGTTCGGCGATGGTCTATGACATGGCAAAAGGGCATGCCGCCTCTGAGGACGACTTCCTGGGACCACTGGATGAGCCATACAGTTGGACGAAGGCGCAGGGCGATATGTTGGTGCAGCGCATGATTCGCGAGGAGCACCTGCCAGCGGTCATCATCCGTGCTGGCACACTAATCGGTCCTGGCGATGCTCTCAACTTTGGACGTATGGCCGATAGGGTACGTGCGGGTAAAGGCATCATCATTGGAAGCGGCAAGAACGTAATTCCATTTGTCTACACCACCGACCTTGTACAGGGGCTGATCCTCGCGCTCGACTCGAAACAGGCCGAGGGTAAAATCTACAACATTGGTAACGATCAGACCATCACGCAGAACGTGTTTCTCTCGACGGTTGCTCAGGAAGTTGGCGTTGCCGTGCCACGTGTGCATGTTCCCTACTGGCCTCTGTATACGGCTGCTCATATGGCCGAGCGGGTCGCAGTACTCAGTCAGAACCGTATTCCACCTTTCCTGACACGTCACGGCGTAAAGCTGTATGGCGCAGACAATCGTCTCTCAATCGCCAAAGCACGAAACGAACTTGGCTACACACCAAAGGTTCCTTTGATGCAGGCCCTTCGCACTACCTGTGATTGGTATCTCCATCAGGATACATGGATGAAGGACAATGCTCCTGTTCGTGTGCCTGAGACAGTCAGTGTGAGATAAGGGAGGCTTTGTATGGCACAAACTGTAAGGGATAAGGTTGTCATCGTGACGGGGGCTAGCTCTGGCATCGGTGCCGCAACTGCCCGTGAGTTTGCACGGCAGGGTGCACGTGTTGTGCTGGCGGCTCGTAATACAAAGGCACTGGATGCTCTAGTGGTTGATATCAAGCATGCAGGGGGGCAAGCCATCGCCGTTCCAACAGATATGACGGACACAGCACAGATTGAGCGACTCCTTGTGCAGACACGAGACGCGTATGGACATGTAGATATTCTTGTCAATAATGCTGGCGCGAACTGGGGTAAACCACTTGCGGATACTTCTGCCGAAGAGGTAGAAAACCTGCTCAAGGTAAACCTGCTTGGCATGATGGAGTTGACGCGCCTCGTGCTGCCTGAGATGCAGCAACGTCATCAGGGCACGATTATCGCGGTAGGGTCAGTGGCGAGCCACGTCGCGCTTGAGCCACTCTACTCTGCGACGAAATTTGGAGTACGCGGTTTCTCGCTTGCCTTGCGTCGTCAGCTAACAGGAAGTGGAGTGTCTGTGTGTCTGGTAACGCCGGGCAATATTCGTACACAGATGACGAGTGCTTTGGATGAGCAGATGCCCGAACCCTTGTTCGTCGCGAATGCAATTGTCCGGCTTGCCATTGCTCCGAAGCGGGAGATAATTCTGCCGTTCAAATATCATGGCGTTGTCTGGCTTGATAAGCTCTTCCCCTCGCTTGCCGATGCCGCCTTCCAATGGCGTCATCGTCACGATAGAGAGGAAGGAAATATGGCGAACCTGCCCGCATATGCAAGCAACACCGTAGGGGTCTAATTCTATTACACCCTCGTTGGCAAGGAAAATTGTCCATTGGATTGCGGGAACGTTCCGATCATCCTCCAATAAGGTGTATTGCCGACAAGAGTGTAATAGAATTAGACTCCTGTGGAGAACATAATATTCATATCAAATCGCTTCAGCTGGAGAAAGAAATATAGTATGCGAACACTTATAACTGGTGGCACAGGTCTTGTAGGTCATCATCTAGTGACAGAATTGCAGCGCCGTGGTGATACGGTAAGTGCGCTTGTGCTACCTTCTGAAAATACAAGCTGGCTTGAGGAGCGAGGCGTGAGCGTCTATCGTGGTGATATCACTGAACCTCAAACACTAACTGAGCCTATGCGCAATGTAGATATCGTCTTCCATCTTGCCGCGATGCAGGGTGTCTGGCTACCGACCGAAAGATATGCCGCTGTCAATGTGGCTGGTACTGAGAATGTGTGTCGGGCTGCTATGAAAGCGGGAGCACGTCGGGTCGTGCATGTCAGCTCTTGGACGATCTATGGCATGGAGCGAGGGTGGCCGTTGACGGAGGATACTCCGCCTGCGCCACGAAAAGACCCCTATTGGGTGACGAAGGCACAGGGCGATCTCGTTGTGCAGCGCATGATTCGAGAAGAGGGTTTACCTGCTGCAATCATTCGACCCGGCACAATCTTTGGGGTCGGAGATCGTCTCAATTTCGGACGCACAGCTGAAAAGATTCGCGCTGGCAAGGGACTTATTCTCGGCTCTGGTCGCAACTCCCTGCCGCTTGTCTATGTCACCGACGTTGTGCAGGGGTTGCTGCTTTGCGCGGACAAGGAAAACGCGCTGGGGCAAGCGTACAACATCACTAACGACCAGCCTTTGACACAAGAGGAATTTTTGGGTGCTATTGCCCAGGACCTCAATGTTCCACCGACACGTCTGCACCTGCCATATGCAGCTGCGTATGCTATCGCGTATGCCGCGGAGAAAGTTGTGCCGCTGAATGGCAAGAAGCATCCTATTGTCACGCGACATGGGGTTACACTTTACGGTACCGACAATCGCCACTCGATTGACAAAGCTCGTACAGAACTGGGCTATGAGCCAAAGGTGAGCGTTCGCGAAGGCGTACGACTTGCTTGCGAGTGGTATCGCGAGGAAGTGTTGGGCGAGAAGGTTCACGAAAAGGTTGCAGTTCTCGCCTAAGGATTGAGGAGACACAAAAAAGGGACGCTAACTATGTTTGTGGCGTCCCTTTTTTATGTTTTTTGCTGCGTCAATATAGGTATAACGCCTTCGTCTGGACTACAATACATATAACAACATTCTTTTGTTATGTGTGAAAAAACGTCCGACTAAGAGAAATTTAGAAGTAGGCAACAGTATGTCTTTAAGTCGCATTTATGATGCAGTCGTTGTTGGGTCAGGCCCTAATGGTTTGGCCGCCGCAATTACATTAGCCCAACATGGGAAATCAGTTGTTGTGTTCGAAGCTCAGGATACTATTGGTGGTGGCTCACGTACAAAAGAGCTAACATTGCCTGGATTTCAGCATGATGTCTGCTCTGCCATTCACCCGCTTGGTGTTGCCTCGCCATTCTTTCGCGCTCTGCCCTTAGAGCAGTATGGTCTCCAGTGGATTGAACCAGATGCCTCTCTTGCTCATCCCCTCGATGATGGTACTGCGGTGATTCTTCAGCGCTCACTAAAAGAAACAGGTGAGACACTAGGACGTGACTCGAAGGCGTATAGTGCGCTCATGTCTCCATTTGTGAATTCCTGGCAGGATTTGATTGATGCCTTGCTTGGTCCGTTACGTCCACAGTCCTTTCTGCATCCCTTGCTGCTTGCCCGGTTCGGACTACAGGCCATCCGTTCCGCACGGAGTGTTACACAACAGCATTTCAAGGGAGAACGTGCCTCCGCCATCTTTGCGGGTATGGCGGCGCACTCGTTTCTACCACTAGAACAATCCATTAGTGCCGCCTTCGGTCTTATGCTTGGTGTTACAGGACATGCTGTTGGCTGGCCTCTACCGCGTGGTGGCTCACAACATATTGTTGATGCTCTTGCTAGCTATTTGCAAACACTTGGAGGCGAGATTGTGACGGGCGTCGAGGTCAAATCAATCGAGGAACTGCCCGCAGCACGAGCTATCCTATTTGATGTAACACCGCGTCAATTGGTACGCATTGCTGGCAGTGCTCTTCCAAATAGCTATAAAAATGCTCTACAACGCTATCGTTATGGACCTGGTGTGTTCAAGATAGATTATGCCCTTGATGGTCCAATACCCTGGAGGGCCGTGGAATGTTCGAGCGCCGGAACGGTTCATCTTGGTGGTACATTCGACCAGATAGCCCTTTCCGAGAGACAGGTACGGCAGGGTCAGCCACCTGAAAATCCCTTTGTTTTGCTCGCACAACAAAGCCTCTTTGATGCCACACGTGCGCCTGAGGGAAAGCACACGGTTTGGGCTTACTGTCACGTCCCTAATGGCTCGACATTTGATATGACCGAACGGGTTGAGGCGCAAATCGAACGCTTCGCCCCCGGGTTCCGCGACCGTATCCTGGCAAAACATATCATGGCGCCGAAGGATATAGAGCATTATAATGCGAACTATGTCGGTGGCGATATTAACGGCGGCATGGCTGACCTGCTGCAATTCTTCACGCGTCCCACGATACGTGTCAACCCATACACTACACCCAATAAGCGTATCTATCTTTGCTCATCATCCACTCCGCC